>CAYPOY010000101.1:0-15703 GCA_964412395.1 uncultured Anaerolineales bacterium
CGTCTTCTGCGCAATTCAAATGACGCACCGCATGGACGGGAAATCATTTATGAGATTGCCTATTTTGACTGCTTTTCAGGTATCAGCGGTGACATGATTCTGGGAGCGCTGGTGGACGCCGGGCTGGAGATGGAGCGACTGAAGACGAAATTGGCCTGTCTCCCTCTCTCCGACTACACGTTGAGCGCCCAGCCGGTGCTACGGCGGTGGCTGCGCGGCACCCACGTCGAGGTAAAAGTGTCAGAGAGGGGAGTAGAGCGGCATCTGCACGAGATCGAAGAGATCATCGAGGGCAGCGCTCTGCCGAGGGAGGTCAAGGAGCGGAGCCTGGCGATCTTCCACCGCCTGGCTGAGGCTGAGGCGCACGTGCACGGCATCCCGGTCGAGCGGGTCCACTTCCACGAAGTGGGGGCAATGGATGCCATCGTGGACGTGGTGGGGGCGGTGGTCGGGCTGTGGCTGCTGGAGGTAGAGCGCGTCTATGCTTCGCCCGTGCACGTTGGACGGGGAACGGTGACGTGTGCCCACGGCACGCTGCCAGTGCCCGCCCCGACAACGTTGGAACTGTTGCAGGGAGTGCCCATCTACGGGCGGGACGTGGAGGCCGAACTGGTTACCCCCACCGGGGCAGCTATTCTCACCACCCTGGCGGAGGGGTTCGGGGGTGCGCCTCCGATGCAGGTGGAGCAGGTGGGTTACGGGGCCGGAAGCCGGGACTTGGCGCTCCCCAACCTGCTGCGCGTCTCCATCGGCGCGACTACGGAGGAGGCGGAGGGGTACGAGGAAGACGTTGTCACAGTCATCGAGACCAACATAGACGATATGAACCCTCAGTTATATGAGCACGTGATGGAGCAACTGTTCGACGCGGGGGCATTGGACGTTTTTCTGACGCCGGTCCAGATGAAGCACAATCGGCCGGGCGTGCAATTGAGCGTGCTCGTGGCAGAGAAGCACATCAGCGAAGCACTAGACGTTCTTTTCGCCGAGACCACGACCACCGGCGTACGCTCTCGGCAAATGCGCCGTTGGAAACTGCGGCGAGAACAGGTGAGCGCGGAGACGCGCTACGGACGAGTCAGTGTGAAAGTGGCGCGGCGGGGCGAGGCGGTACTGAACGTCAAGCCGGAGTATCGAGACTGTCGGCGGATCGCCGAGAAGCGCAGCGTGCCGCTCAAAGAGGTGTACCAGGCAGCGTTGGATGTGGCCCGAGCCCAGGTAGGACGAGAGGACAAAGATACGTCGAATGAGTGAATCTGTGGCTCTCCAACGGGGAAAACGCAAGCCTAAGGACCGGGACTTTCTCCGCACTCGCGAGGGGATGTTCTTCTGCGTGACCGGTTATCTGCACCCACTGGACCGGTACACCGCTTACCTCAAGTATTCCCCTGTCTCGTCGGGGAAGTGGCGTGATGGAGAGACGGCTTACCGCCGGGAGTTGCCCTACTACCACGTTCGCAACGTGGTGGAAACCATCCGCTACCTGGAACAGCATTACCCCTGGTATGTCCATTATTGCCCGGTGCGGGATATCCGGTTTTCGATGGTGCCCCGGGAGTATGTCGCTCGTTACTACGACCCGCAAGAGCGGCTGGGGGAGATACTGGCTGATCCCCATGATCCGTTAGAAGAAGAAATGCAGGGTCTGGCGATGGAGATCGTTGCATGCGCTGGGATCAGTCCGAACGACCTGGGAGTCACCGGCTCTATCCTGATCGGGCTCCACGATCCGGTCTTTTCGGACATTGACCTGCTTGTGTATGGGCTGGAAAGCGCACGGAAGGTGCGGGAGGCGTTGCGTGAAGGCAGGAGTCCCCGGATTCGACGATTCGATAGACGGCAAGCTGATCAGTGGTGCCGGAGGGTAACAGAGCGGTTTCCTCTGAGCCTGGAGGAGGCGTGGTACATCGCCGGCCGGCGCTGGAACTACGGTTTCTACGGAGAACGCTACTTTTCCATCCACTCTACCCGGACAGATGCGGAGATCACCGAGCAGTACGGTGATCACATTTATCGGAGTAGAGGGTTGGCGCGGATACGGACCGTCGTCGGGGCGGAAGAGTCGCTCTTCATGCCCGCCACGTACCGGGTGGAGGATGTGCAGGTTCTGGAGGGAGACCCGGATGCGGCTGAGGTGCGCGAGGTCATCTCCTATGAAGGGCTCTACTGCGACGTGGCCGACGCAGGACAGGGGATCGAAGCGCAGGGGAAATTGGAGAGCGTGGACGGCGAGACCCGGCGGCTGGTCATCGGCACGACCCAATTGGAAGGCGAGGAATATATCAAACCATTGGGCATCGCATGATGGGCTAGAAACCGGGTTTTTCGGAAAAAACCCGGTTTCTGGCGTCTGGCCCCAGAAGTGATAATTCTCTATCACACCAGCACCAGCAGTCCCGCCAACCCGGCCAACGCGACGGCCGCGCAGGTCTGCGGAATGCCGAGCACTGGCACGAAGAGCACAGCGCTCAGCAGCGCCCCCAGGCAGCCCCCCACCAGATCGGCCCCGTAGAGCGAGCCCGCCACGCGCTCAGCGCTCCCCTGCATCAATGCCACTGCCAGCGGAAAGGCCATCCCCGTGAGCGTACCTGCCACTAGCGCCAGCAGGGGGAACACCAGTGCTGGGGCGGGGATAGGCAGCGAGAGAATGAGCGGAAAAAGACCGCTGTAGACGGCGATGGTCGCCTGAACGGCGATCAGCATGCGCCTGGTCCCCCCCACCGGGGGGGATGAAAGGGAGGGGAGCAGCCGGTTGCTCGCCGCGCCCCCCAACGCCAACCCGGCCATGAAGGCCGTCACGATCAGGCTGACCTCGGCGTAGATGGTGCCGTGCAGCACCTGGAAGGCGAAGAGGATCACAACCTCTAGCGTCATCTCCGCCAGGCCAATGGCGGCGATGGCGAACGGGACGGTCCACCCTTCGGGCTGGGCCTCAGGATGGAGCCCGCGCCACCAGCGCGCCAGCAGCACGACCAGCGCCAACGGCACGGCCACCCACCACAGGCTGACCAGGCTGGCGCTCTCGAAGGGACCGCGCAGGTTGGGGTAGAAGCGCGAGAGCCACAGTGCCAGGTCGTAGTAGTAGCAAATGGGTGTCAGGTCCCCGTTGAGCCGCACCCCCGCCGTTGCCGCAAGCTCCGCCCGCACCTGCGCGAAGCGGTCGGTGGTGAAGACGTACTCGATGTATCCTGGCGTCACCCAGCGGGTCTCGACGCCGCGCCTTTCCAGCCGTCCCGCCAGCACGGCGGGGTCAGTCTCCAGGGGCGCGTCGGAGGCGAGGAAGAAGTTGTGCTCGCCGGGGAGCACCACCACCTCCGGGAAAACCGCTCGCAACGTATGATAGATGCTGCCGTTACGCCGCGCCAGTTCTGGGCTCCAGTAGTTCTCTGCCGAGGGCAACCCCAGCGCGAAGACACCACCAGTGTTGATCGCAGCGCGCACTTCCGCGAAGAACTCACGGGTGTAGAAGCGGTTGAGCGCACCGGTGGCCGGTTCGGGCAGGTCGAGGATGACGACGTCGAAGGTATGGCAAGTTGTCCCTTCGGCAAGCTCAGGGCAGGCAGGCTCAGAGCAGCGCTTGACGTATAGCCGGCCGTCGGTGAGAGCCAGCGTGACGCGGGGGTCATTCAGGACGGCGGCATCCCCTGGGGGCAGGTAAGCCTGCGCCGCCTCGATCAGCAGCGGGTCGAGTTCGACGTAAGTCACGCTGGCGACGGGGTGCTTGAGGATTTCGCGCAGGTCACCAGCCACGCCCCCGCCGACGAGCAGGACCTCCTGCGGATTGGGGTGTGCCAGCAGCGGAAAGTGGGCCACCTCCTCGGGGAACGTTCCCTGTGTCTCAAAGGCCAGCAGGCCGTTTGTGAAGAAGATGCGCTGCCCATCGCGGGCCTGCACCATGAGGCGGCCATAGGGGGAGTCGGCGACGAAGGCCAGGTCGGACCACTGCCAACGGAGGGTGGCGTCGTGGAGGAAGCGGCCCAGGGGGAGGGAGCAAAGGAGCAAAAGGGCGAGGAAGCCGAGGGGCAGGAGAGCGCGGGGGTGTGGGGGTGTGGGAGTGGGAGTGGAGGGGCAGGTGGACAGGTAGATAAGCAGGGCGACGGTCAAGTTGATGGCGCTGACGAGGAGCGCGGTCTGGAAGGGGTCGAGCCAGCGGATGAGGGCGAAACTGAAGAGCGCCCCGCCGACGACGGCACCGATGCTCTCCCAGACATAGGCCTGGCCTGCAACGCCGCCCTGTTCGACAGTCAGCCGTGTCCCTAGCGTGAACAGAAAGCCCGCCAGTAAGCACAGCGGGGCCGGAATCAGCACCACTGCCCCCACCATCGGCCCAAACTCGACGAAGGCCCCCGGCGTGACTCCCAGCAGCGTTCGCACGCCGCGCACGAGGGCGATCTGCGCTGGGAGCAGCGCCGCGGCGAGCACCAGCCCTGCCGCGAAGGTCCCCGTCCCCCCCTTTCCTCCCCCCCGCGAGCGGGGGGGACGTCGCTCCGCCAGCCGGGCCAGCCCCCACGAGCCGACCGCCACCCAGGCCAGCCAGGCGGTCAGCACGAGTCCGAAGAGTAACTCATTGCCGTAGAAAGTGGCGACCAGTTCGCGCATCAGCACGACCTGTGCGATGGTCGAGGTGAAGCCGACGGCGGCGAGAGCAAGTTTCATCATAGCACCTCCAGGCCGTTATATGGAAGGGGGTTGCCCGACTACGACCGAGTAATCAGGCAACCTTCGTCATCCTGGCTGCGCAGATAGAGCGTGGGGATGAACCATTCCTGACCACGGAACAGGCGATGCCGCCCGCTGGTCATCGCCGCCGGCAATGACTCGAAGCGGGCCAGCGCGCCGTAGAACCCTCGCATAAAGTTGACCGCCGCCGGCACGGTGATGGGCACCTGCATGGCGACGACGGCCGGCACACCAGCCTGGATGAGCGCCGGCCCAACTCCGCTAAATAGGGTCTCTCCGCGCACCTCGCTGCTGCGACAGGCCGACAGCACCGCCACGCGCACCGCCGAGCCGTACAGCAGGTGCTCCAGAGCCTTGCTATCCACCCAGTCCGCTTCGCGGCTATTGTCACCGTGCTCGAAGGCCAGGTAGCCGAGCGCCGGCACGCCGTCCAGTGAATGACTGCATCCGGACCGTTGGCAGGCCGTGTGGTGGGGATAGTTCATCGCACCGCAGGCGGGGCAGCGGCGGGCGACGGTTCCATGACCGTCGAAGTGCAGGATGTGGTCCTGGGCGCTCTCAATGCGGTCAATCAAGGCATCGTAGGTCGGCGGCGATAGCTCTTCTAGAACCACCAGGCCATCCTGGGCCAATGAATCCAGCGCGGAACGGACGGTCGCCTGTTCGCTTCCCACGGGCAGGGATGCCAGATCAGTCGGGCGCGATTCGATGTAGAGCACGCGCAGGGGCGGTTCGATGGGCAGTGTAGTAGGAGCCTCGGGGTAGCTGATGTAGCGGGTCAGTTCGACGGCACCGCCGGGCAATAGATGCCAGCGATGGTATAAGAGTTCCCAGGGATAACGGGCCAGCGCGATGGCGTTCTCGTCAAAGCGGAGTTGCAGGGCGACCGCTCCTCGCTGGGTGCGAGCCTGGTTCAGGGCTATTTGAAAGGCGGTGCCGACGTCGCCGGGGAACAGGGTCTGATACAAGGCCCGTCCCACCCGTATGTGCAGGTCGGGGACCAGGTTGGGATTGGTCAGCAAGCCCAGGTGGCGCAGAGCGTCGATTTGCGCAGGTGTGAGTCGGGCCGCATCCGGGGAACCGGCCGGAAGAGCCTTAAGGATAGCAATCAATTCGTCGGGGGTATAGGGCAGGCGGGCTGTGGTATGGGGCTCGCCCATCGGTGATTCTATAGCGCGCACCTCAAACTCCAGGTCCGCCAGCCGGGCAATCTGCAATTTGAAGCGCACTTGGGCTCGCTCGCGGCGTGGCGGTGGGGGTGGCGATTCCGGTTCCACAGTCGGGCGGGGCTGAACGGACTGGGTCGGCTGAGTCCCCTGGCATAGATTGTTGAAACTGACGCCGCAGTGCTTCAGTGCCAACTCGTTCAGAGAGAAGATGATTTGTGCACGTTCGTTGCGGGTATTCTCGCTGCTGCCAAAGATCCGTTCGGCCCGCTCATTCTTCCAGAACCGCTCTTCCAAAGTCGCTAACTCGGATTGCAGTTCGGCATCGGCTCCGGCGAGACATTCCTTGAGGGCGTGGAAGCCGCGTTCGTAGTCCATATCCTTTCCTCCAATGGATGATTGCGAGATGGGTGGGGTGACGGTCGGCTCAGGGCGGTGAGGCGATACGGGTGGTATCCCAACCTCGCCCAGAATCCCCAACGGGTCAACATCCAGAATGACAATGCCTCGATCCCGCCACATCCGCACGTCGGCCTCCGGCAGGCCGGGCCACACGGCGTAGGCAGTGCGGACAAAGCGGCTTTCGGCGATTTGATCGAACAGGAAGCGAAAGTCGGGGTCGGCCAGATTGTAGCCCAGGAAGAACATCGTGTTGCGGCGAAAGGCGCGGCGGGCCTCGTCCACCAACGGTTCTTTCTCCCTGTCACGGAGCAGGTCGGAGTGATCGCGGTCGGTGACGACGAGGGTGTCCGGCTGCTGCGCGTCGCCGTAGAGTTTGACGAGCGTGGGGCGGTCGGGGTTGATGAAGCTCACGTCGCTGCCACGGATGACACGGTTGACGGCGACGCCTGCTTCCTGGAAGGCCAACTCCAGCAGATTGTCGTAGGCAGTGGTGATGAGGGTCTCGATCTGGTGTGTTTTGACCAACTCGACGATGCGTTGGTGGAAGGGCTGTGGCGACTTGCCGATGGTGTCGAGTTGATCGCGGATGAAGTTGGTGAACTCCCAGCGATTGCCGGCCTGGCTCACTCGCTGGGCCACCTCGGCCAACGAGAGCGATTCGTCCAGCCTCTTGCGGCGGGCCAGTTCGCGGGCCAGGTCAGACCGCGCGGGTAGACCTGTAACCTCGCGGGGCAGGTCGGCGCCGATGAAGAGAGCCAGGGTACGGCGGGTGAGGGCGTCGTTGAGTTCAGGGTGCGGCGTAGCCGCTGACGTCGAGGGTCTGACTGTTGGCTCTGCCACTCTTGCTAACACTCGTTCATAAATACGATTGCGTACGATACAAAAGCCTTCGGTGCCTCCTTTGATCACGCCCAGTAATTCCAACTGCGCCTGTCGCCGGTTCTCCCGTGGGTAGAACTTGACACGCTCGCCCGCCAGTATCCGCTCGACGTACCTGCGCAGTTTTTCATCACGGTTGAGCCGTTCCAGCATTGGCGGCAGGTGGTTCTCGTCCTCGCGGCGCAGACGCTCGACGCTGGCAGCCACATCGGTAGGCGTGGCGTCTGCCTCCAGATAGGAGCAAAGCAGTTGGGTGAGGTAGGGTTGACCGTCTGTCCAGTAGTGGATGCGTTCGGCCAACGCCGTGGCTTGTTCATCCCTCCAATTCCCATTGCCGACCAGTTCGCGTACCTGCGCCAGGGTAAAGTCGGCCAAACGCACGCACTGGGCAATGTTGAAGGGCGAGATCTTGTCGTCCTGGATCAGGTCGCGTGGGTGGAAGGCCCCTGCCAGCAGGAAGGTCAACTGCTTAAATTCGGTCTCGGCCTGGCGCGAGTTGTACACGTCGCGCAGGACGCTGAAGAACTCGGTCGCGCCGGGGAAGGTCACGGCGCCGATCTCGTCCAGGGCAATGACCACGCGCCGGTGGGCATCAGTAGCAAGCATCGCCACATCGCACAAGAACTCCCGCCAACCGGCGCTGTTCTGGGGGATAGCGGGCCACTGATTGCGCGGGATGAAGCCGCGCAGTTGGCGCAATATGCGTCGGCAAAGCGTCTGATACCAGGTGGCCTCGCTCGAACGGTCGGGCGTGGTCACGTCTACATAGGCAAAGGCCACGTCACCCAACGCGGGATGGCACATCAGGTGGTTGGTCAGGCTGGTTTTGCCTTGCTGGCGCGGTTCGATGACCAGCAGATAAGCCATATTACGCAAGTGCGCCAGTGCCTCGTGATCAGCTTTGCGCTCGACGTAGACGAGTGAATCAGCCAACAAGGCCCCGCCAGCCTGAAAGGGGTATCTCATAGTGTTACCTCAAATCATCCGCTAATCCGGCAAGAACCCGGCGTTTTGCGTGCCATTAACGTGCCATTCACGCGCCATAATCATCCGCTAATCATCCGCTAATCGTCCGACCACTGGCGGTAACGTAGTGGATCATTCGCCCTTCCACAGAGATGCTAACAGCCAGTTGGCAGCAGTCGAGGCTGGCCGCCCGGTAGACGGTATCCAGCGCTATTGCCCGGTTGGGGATACCGGTCGGCTGGCGGGTAGCGTCGTCAATCCCGATGACAACCCGCCCTCCGCCACTGTTCGCGAAGGCAACCAACGTGCGGGCCAGCGTAGCCGGCCGCACTCTGGCTGCCTTGAACTCCAGATAAGGTCCTTCTCCTTCGGCGATGAGACGAGCCAATTCCTCTTCTGTCACCGGTTATGCTTCTCCTTTAGCCTGTTCCTCTGCATAGTCCTCGACCAACACCTCCAGCATATCGTCCAACGTCATTGTCCCAGCCACGACACGGGGGAAAGCTTCGACGGCGAACTCGTATCCGGTGGGGGTGCGCTTGAGGATGGAGCGCAGGTCTACCAGCCGTTGCAAGGCGTCATCTACCTCGCGGGCTTTGGGATGCAGGTTGCAGCGTTCCGCCAGGGCCTGTCGCACGGCGCGCAAGGTTCGCACACTCTCATCGTCGGCTATCAGCAGGGAGATGATCTTTTCCAGGGAAGTGGCAGCCTCCCAGTAGGTGCTGAGAAAGTCATCACGCTGGAAGCTGGGGTCTTCAATGACTGCATTTACGTCATCCAGCGTGATACGGCGGATGCCTTGCTCGTTGAGCCGCTCAATCAGACGACGGCATAGACGCTGAACCACATTGGGGTGACCCGAAGTGAAGGCCCAAATACAGTCTACGATGGCCTTCTCGTCCGCCAGTTCGATCTCCAGTTGCTTCATCGGCCGAGTGACCAGTTCCTCGACAGCGCGGAAGTCGAGGGGGCCGAGAAGCATCTCGTTGGCGAAATTGAAGAGAGGACTCTTGGGGTCTCGTAGCGCGTCGCGCAACGTGCGCTCGCCGCTAAGGATGACCTGCACGCGGCTGGAGTTGACTAGCGCCCGCAATGTCTTGAACAGTCGCCAGCCATCCGTACGGTCGGCAGGGACAAGTTTATCTGCCTCATCCAGAAGCAGGACAAGCGGCCTGTCGGCAAGTGGGGATTCAAATAGGTCTTCGAAAGTAGCAGGGACACTTGGCGGTGCCTGCGGTCGCCAGTCGCGGATGGCAGCGGCGAGGAAAGTGTTGTATGTGGGCGTGGTGGAGCAATCGTGGTAGAGGGTACGGAGGCCCTCAGTAGGAAGACGAAGGCGATGTAGACGTCTGAGAAGAGACGACTTACCCATACGTCGTCCACCAATGACGGCAAAGGACATATCGGGCAAGCGTTCTGCGATTTCGCGTATTTCCGGCTCACGGCCAAAGAATACAGAGTCGTCTGTTGGCCCAGTGATGATGAAGGGAGAGACATTGCGGAGATCAACATGAGCTAGGACAAACCGGCGCAGAGTCCTCGAAGGGTTCTCTGAAGTCAAAATGCTCTCCAACGTCTCTTTCCTCATAATAACAACATCGTAGGCGTAAGCCCGGTTTAGTTTTCTATCTAACAAGTGCTGTAGTTCTTGCAAATGAGCTGGATCTGCAAATATGATCAACAACACCATTCTGGGAAAAGAGGGTGCCGTCTCGGACAGAAAATGCCTTAGATAGTCAATGTTATCTTGCGTAAGACTCCGAAATCGGCAGAATACTGCGGGCAAGCGACTTAGTGAAGATATGCCTTCAAAAACAGTCCCCGTATCAAGAGAGAACGCAATGAATTTGCTACTTTGGGATGGGATCTCTTTATATTCAATCGCTGAACGGCCAAAGGATAGTTCAAGGATCCGTTTGATCGCTGCCTCGAACTGTTGTGCAAATTCTAGTGTCTCACCCGCCTCTGACCAAGCAGTCGTTAGAGGAAGTAAGAGTTCAATACTCCTCAAACGCTCTACAGTTTCAGCAATCACTTGCTTGAATTGGGAACGCTCCTCTAGGAAATTGCCCTTATCAAACACATCGATGACATCGTAGTCTCGGAAAGCGACTCGCAAGTTCTGGTCAACTTCAGAATAGCCTGAGAGCACGATGATACTGTGCCCCCGCATAACACCACTTGACTGCAACGCTTCGGTGAACTGAAACCCTTGCTTATCGGAAGGATCGCCAAGAATTAAGCTTATATCAATTATCGCAAGATCGAACTTTAACCCATCCCCTGCCATCTCAACAAATAACTGGGCAGCTTCTTCTGGATTACTAGCTGAGTACACGTCGTAGGTGTCACCGAGCAAGATTTTTAGGTGTTCGACCCACTCCGGATCATCCTCCAGGTGAAAAATCCTTTGGGCCTTCATAATGCTCTCCTTACATTATTGCGAATGAGCCTAGGGTGCTTTTGGCAGGCCTCAAACAGGATCAGTGGACAATAGTGGGAGTTTTCTTGAGCCATTCATTACACCTAAGTTGACGCAGTCGTGGCGATGGGCAATTTAACCACAAAGGTGGTATGAGCTTCATTGCTCTCAAGCACAAAGATATCACCACTTTGTCGCCGGAAGAAGGTACGAGCACCCCACAATCCCAATCCAAGGCTCTCACGAGATCTTTCTTCCCTCGAGAAACCTGAAAATTGCTCAAATATCCTTTCCCATCGATCCTTGGCAAGAGGCAGACCGTTGTTAGTGAACAGTAATTCAACCCTGCCTTCATCGTCTAGACGCCCGAGTATCTCAATGTGGCCCTCCTCTATTTGACCTTCCTGAAGCCTTTCTCGAACAACGCGTGCTGCATTGGTCAGTAGTTCGTGGAAAAAGTCAACTGCGTTGTTTGCTTCGATCTTGATCTTGGGCAATGCGTTTGGAACTGAAACTGTGATCGTAATGTCAGACGGCTCCCCAAGGAGATCGAGAGCGTTCTTGATAAGTAGACTTGGACTCGCCTCGACTACCGGGGCAGGGCGATAGGGCTTGAACAGATTTGGCGCAATCCCAATGCACCTCTTCATATTCGCGTCCACCCGTTCCAGCTCTTCGCGTTGTTCTCGGGATAGTGCAGCTCGTTGAGTTACATTGTCCAATTGAAGGCGAGCGCTGCCCAAGTAGTTCTTGATGTGATGCGCCATAAGTTGAGCCATTTTTGCAGTGGTGGCATCTAGCTCGGCTTTGATCCGCTTCTGGTAGGCCTCGTCCAACTGCATCTTTAATTGATGGTGGGTAGTGTGTAAACGTCCTAAGTTCACTGCAATGGCTACCTGATTCGCGATAACTGTAAAGAGCAGTTCCTTCTCCTTGAGGTTTCGGGGAGTGAGATAGTTCACATATAGCACACCAACGTACTCATCGCCTAGTCTCAGAGGAGCTGCTATGCATGATTTGATCCCCTGCTGTTGAATAAAGGCTGCTTCTCCAATAGTAGGATTGGAACGAGCATCGTCAGCGAAGATGATCTGCCCAGCGTGAATGATCGAGACAGAAGTTTCATTGGAGGGAGGAGAGTATTGAATTCGTGGGCCTTCTCCTACTTGAGAGAAAAACTCGCCGCGACTTTGGTCATACTGATGCACTATTGCGCTATCTGCGTCCATTTGTTCACAGACAATCCGAACGACTGAACGCAGTGATTCCTCTGTGTAGAAACCGGACGATAGTATGTAACCAAACCGATCCAGAACCCGAAGAATGCGCATTTCATCAGGAAGAAGTTCGCGGTTATTTTGATTCTGTTTCATGCTTCTTACTCCTTGTTAGGGACACACCCCCCACCCACCCAACTCGTCCTCAATAAACGCCTTAACCGCAGCAACGTCCACCCGGCTGGGCGATCCTTCCTTCCACGCATCCACGACCGCCTCGGCAAAGACACTCGGCGCACCGGGCGCCCAGTCCTTGAACTCGGACGTGGACTCGCGCTTGAACCGGTACAATCCCAGTAGCAGCCCCATGCACATTCGGTTCGCCTCGGTGTTCATACCGAGTTTCTGGTACTTGCCCAGTTCCTCCAGAAAAGGGTCGAGCACCTCTTCGATCATCTGGTCGGCGGCTTCGCCCGGCTCGACGTAGCCGTAGCGCGTTCGCCTGGCCCGGTCCCAAACCTCCTCGACCTCCAGAGCATCCAACTCGTCGTACAGAACGGCGGCAACCTCTTCCGGGTCTACCTCGCTCAGGTGGGCTGTCGCAATCTCGGCGATGCGCCTGGCAAGCGCTTCGTCGCTGTCCGCCAGGGTTCTCAGGATGGAGAGAGCGTCGGGGGGCGAAAGGTGGTCAATGATCTCGCGTGGGGCTTTCATTGCCGTCGCTCGCACTCAAAGGCAAAGTCATCGCCATAATAATACATCAATTCGAAGATCAGACGATCACCCTGCAGGGTCGCCATCCCGGCGCCATGCACCGGGTCCATCTCGTCCATTCCCTCAAAGCTGAACACGATGCGGTCGTCGCCTTCCAGCCGGCCGTCCACCTCTCCTGTCTGCAATCCCAGATGGTATTCGCCCGTCACGGAGTTTCCCTCCTGTCGGAGCCTGACGTAGGGCGACACTTCCATGCGCAGATAGTCGTCGTCAAAGTTGGGGCTGGATACCACGTCCCAGATGCCTGTGAAACTCATGACTTGCTCCTCTGACTCAAAGTTGTCATCATCCTCAGCGCTTCAGTGATTCTACTCCCCGCACCACGTCCTCGTAAGCCACAAACTGCGGCAACAACGGCCGTAGGTCGCGCTCCCAGTCAGCGCGGACGCAGGCCAGGGCTTCGTCCAACACCTCGACGCTGAAGGTCATCTCATACAGCGCCAGTTTGCGCTCAATCAGCGCCGGGTCGGGCGGCACGCCCTGCCCCAACAGCAGCCAGATGTCGTACAGGTCGCGCGGTTTGCCCCGCACCAGCAGGGCACGGATTTTCTCCGCCAGCAAGTGCTCCGGTGTCAGCACGGTCACCACGAAGGGCCGCACGTCATCGTATTCCGAGGTCACCAGTTCGCGCCGTGTTTCTACTTCCTCCGGCCGCCGGTTGATGTCCACCCGCACCTTGCTTTTGCTGCGGTCACGGCCATCGTACAGTGGCCCCTGGTAACTGACGTCGAAACTGTACCCCACTTTGGACGTCCAGGCATTCCGTACTTCCGCCACGATGCCATAGTCGCCCAGGCTGGCGATGACGCCTTCCCACAACCGGCGCAAAGCGGTCACATCATCCGGCCCGTTAAAGTCCAGGTCCTCAGAATAGCGGTTGCCCCTCAATACCAGCCGCAAGGCGGTGCCTCCCTTGAAGACCAGAGCCTGCGAGCGGGTATAGAGCAGTGAGAGCAGCAAATGCTGTAGATAGTCCCGCTCCTGAACCTGCATTCCGATGTGGTACCGTTGCGCCAACCGCTGGATTTGCGCCCGTGTCAACATCAGCCCACCCCCGGCGGCTGCAACTCCGCCTCCGGCACGTTGACCACCACCCGCCAGCGGGGTTCGTAGGGACCATTCCGAGGCCGGGCCGGGTCCAGTTTGATCGGGCCGGCGGAGTAAATCAGTCCTTCGACCGGATGGGCCAGTCTCTCCAACAGATAGCCCAGCCGCGAACCCAGGCTCTTGTTTTCCATCCGGTTGGCATATTCGATCAGCGTAGGCACGTCCACCACCTCCAGAGCCGCCCGCAGCGCCTTCGCAACTTCGGCGACCCCCCCGGCGTAGCGCGGCTGATCCAGGCTGTCCACGATAGCCTTGGCCTCGTCGGCGATGAGGATGGGCAACTCGCCCACCGTTTCACGCCGGTAGCCGAAGAACTTGGGCGATTTGACGGTGACAAAGCGGAAGCGGAGGCCACGAAACGATACCGGCCGCTTCTTCTTGGTCGTGGCCGCGAACACGGTGAGCGGTACCTGTTCGGTGAAGCCGTAAAAGTGTAGGGCTGACCAGTAGGAAACGTAGGCCGGCGTGACCAGGTGGCTGGCGATGAAAAGAGGATTGGACAGTGCCCGCTCCGGCTCCAGGCCCAGAAGCAGGTACTTGCCCTTCTCGACCTCGACGATGAGGCTCTCTTCTTTGAGACGGGCAACCAACCGATACACCCGACCACGGTCCAGCGTGAAGAGATCGCTCAGTATCCGGGGTGTGAAATAGAACAAGTCGTGCTGGACAAGTTGGCGAACGACAGAAATCGGGGCAAGATTTGGCTCCATTCTACAGAAATCCTTTCTCAATTTATCTGCCCCTATGATAGCACAAGATACCTGCCCACGCAACCAGTGTCATTGCCCCATCAGCAGCCTCTTCCAGAGCCACCCCGCTCAGGTGGGCTATTGTCATCTTGGCGATGCGCCTGGCTTCTCGGTGCCAGTCACGCCTTCTACCGCCACCCTCAATCGCCTTGCGCAATTCGTCCTTGAGCGCCGAAAAGCGGCGGTAGGTGGCAAACAAGCCCTGGTAGTAACGCTCGAAATCGGCCTCGTGTCCCTGCACGCGCCGGACGGCCCGGATTACCTTGCAGAACGCGCCGGCCTCCGCATAGTAGGAGCGATCCCGGCCGCCGATGGCCCGTTCGACCAACCGCTCGTACAGTTGCACGGCATTATCCAGCAACAGGTCGGCAGGAAGGGAGCGCGCCACCGGCTCCAGGAGTTCGCCATGCTCGCGAATGAGCTTGGAAGCGTCGCGCAATGCCTGCACCAGCGTCTCGTCCCCCGGCTCGCCTCGGGCAATCAGCCCCATGCGCAGCAGGCCGGTGGCGATAGTGAGCGTCAGATCGTCCTCCCGCCAACTGCCCGGAACGTCCGGGTTAGAGGCCCACTCGACGGCTTTCTCCCAGTCCCCTTCCAGCAGGTAGGCGTAGCCGAGCAGGCAGGCCTCCGTCAGAACAACAACGGGGTAGCCCCGCGGCCAATCCGTTGATAGCACATGTGCCTCCATCTCGGACGCCAGTTGAGGATACAGCGCATCCCAGCGGCCGGTGGCTTGCGCTGCCTGGCGCAACTTGAGATAGACCGGCGCTGCCCACCGCTGCTTCTGAAACAGCGCTTGCAGCTCGTCGAAAGCCTCGGCGGGCCGGTCCAGATGGATCAACGCTTCGCCCTGCACCTCCTGGAGCAGCAGGCGACAGCGGCTCTCGGTCGGCAGCTTCTCCAACCCATCCTCGGCCCAGGCCAGCACCTGCTCCCAGTTCCCCTGCTCCCAGTAGCGGTTGACCAGATCCTCATACGGCCAGCCCTGCTGCGGGCCGATCTCCCGGCACAGGGCTTCGTAATCAGGCAGAGCGCGGTAGCGGCGGTAGAACTCGCGCAGCAGTTCGGAGGCGTGGGACAGGCTGTAACCGTAGGGACCCTGGTGAGCGGGCTGACGGGTGCGGACGATGAGGGCCGCTTCCAGGGCTGCCACCAGCTCCTCGCGGCCCTCCCAGGCGTCCAGCAGGGCATAGCGATTGTGCCCGTAATAGTACACGTCGCTGGAGACCTCAATGGCCTTCGACGCTGCCCCAGGGTAGCCCCCCTTCGACAGGCCTTCGACTTCGCTCAGCCTGTTTTCGACACATCTATGCGAAATAGCGATCCCAGCCCGCGGGGTGG
>CAYPOY010000102.1:0-15634 GCA_964412395.1 uncultured Anaerolineales bacterium
GTGAATGCAAGTGCTCCAATCCCCGCTGCTATGAACAGGCCACGAATCAGATCATCGTCGCTGAAACCCCTGGCTTCTTTGACCGCCCACAGCGCCGCATGGATGTAGCCACCACCACTACCCATAGGGCCTGCCACCGTTTCTACCCCGGGAACTCCCGCACCTGCGCCGTAGGCCCATTTCACCGTGTTCGCTGTCATAGGATCTGTCAATCGGGCGGGGGAATCCATATACGTCGCCCAATCGGCTGTCCTATCGAGCTTGAAAGGACTCTTCGGGACGACGACATCCTCCTCGTATACCGCGTGCGTCTGCCGGAACATCTTGCGCTCTAGCCTGCGCATGTAGGCGATCACTTCTTCTCGGGTCCAACCGGACGCATTCATCTCATACTGGATCGCTACCTCCCAGAGAGCAAGCCGCTGCTCTGTGGCGATTTCCCGCCAACGCGTCATAGTGGCAAACAACTGCGGCTTTCGCTCCGGCCGGGAGATCACCGGCAACACAGGCTTGAGCACCTCTACCTGTATCTGCGGCATAATTGCTCGAATCAAGTCGGTGTCCGGCGGATCGACCACCTTGAAGAAATGGAGTTTTTCCTTCTCTCCCACCTGAACAGCGCCTGCGTCCACCAGAGCTGGGAGATCGGCCCTGAGCCACTCAAGTTGCGCACGAGACACAACTCGCTCGGGATCGAAAATAAGAACGACGTAAGTATCTCCCTTGACCTCCAGAGGATACTCGTTAAGCGACTTGGTCCGCACCATGCCCCCGCCAGTGGAATCGCCTACCAGCTTCGACACTTTCCCGCTTTCGCCCGTCAGCACGAACTTCACTGCGTTGGGGTGCGTGCTCTCCCTGATCTCGGCGAATTCAAAGTTGTAGTCAATCCCGGCTTGCTGGGCGATTCCGCAGGCATCAAAGATACGCACATCGTCTGGTAGAATGCCCATAGCGCCAGCTAGCATCGCCTTGTCCTCGCCCATCACACCAAAAGTCCCCGCGAAGGAGCCCTCGACGTCCAACACGACTTGGACTTTCCTCGGCTGCTCGCCCAGCAGGCTGTTCGCCAAGAAGCCTAGCCGGCATGGACCCGCGGTGTGGGAACTGGACCCGGGCTGCATGACAGGCCCAAAGACGTCGTTAAAGAAATCGGGATACAACTCTGTGGTCATCACCACCTCCTGGCCTAGCCGTTGAAATCAGGTCGTGTGTAGGTCGTGACAAGTGCGACCCACGCTGAACGGTTCCTGGTTCATACCCAGCCTTTGGGGCCTGCTCACCCCCCAGAGCTGTGGAGAATCCTCCATCCCAAGAACCACACGATGCTGAACTGCGCCTCTTAAGTCCAAGTGGCTAGCCTTCGTGCGAGCAGATAGCTTCCTGAGATGTCCTGACATCGATATGAGCGATGCCCTCGGCTGAGATCCCATTATCTTCCATAGCCAAAGCACTGCCACACCAACACAATGCCTTCAGCCAGCAACAAGGCTACTCGAAAGGAAACGCCCAGCGGAGCGGCCTCCATCCCAGCGATCTCCCCCGTCCAGCAGCGTGTGCTGGCTTTCCTGGCTCAATTTCCCAAAGGATGGAGCGCTTGCACGGTGAGTGATACACGAGTGCGCAATGGCTATCTGTTGACTATTGCCCTTACAGACTCTAGCACATCCTCGGGCAGACGTTCCGCCCGGTGGGTTTCTATCATTTCCCGCACCTTCTGGTTGGCCCGCTGTTGTAGTGTAGTAGATCCTTTCGCCGCCCAGCGATCGTAGTCAAGTCGGTCTGACAAAGACGGCACCCAGTCTTCCCGAAAGTGGCGCAAGGTGTGCTCTGTGTCCAGGAATTGACCATCCGGGCCAATCTCGTGGATAAGGTCGAGGGCCAGTGTCTCCTCACAAATCTCCAGTTCGCGCAGGTAGCGCCTCAGCCAGCCGATGATCTCGTCACAAAAGGCCACCAACTCCAATGAGCCGGTCATTCCACAGTCCAGGTAACCCAGGTCGTGGATCAGGTTCGCGCCAGCAATAGCGTTGATGAACAGACTCAGGGCCGCCTCAGACGCAGCTTGTGCATCGAACAGCTTGGCGTCGCTACAGCCGGCCGTACCAAAGATGGGCATCCCATAATGGTGCGCCAGATCCCAACCGAAAAAGCCTGCGTCGGGTGCGGCATAGGAATCCACCATCGAACGCATGTCCATGGTATGGACACCGGGGGTGCCGAGAATGAAAGGAGAGCCTTCTCGCTTGAGTTGTGAGAGCACCAAGCCGGCCAAATGCCCGGCGTTGCCCAAGGCCAGCGCTCCAGCGACGGTCATAGGAGCGGTGAGACCACGAGGGTTGCCCGGCGCGTAGATGCTTGGCAGATTGCGCTCGGCAGCATATAGCAGCCTCTGAACGCTCTCCTGGTTGTGACGAAATGGTGAGGTGACGTTGACGTAGTTTACAACGAAAGGATAGCGCTGCAACCGTGCCATCCCCCCGGCAACAGCAGCGGCCATCTCAATGGCGTATACTGTGCTGGCCGCTTCAATGCCGACAAAGACAATGGGTTTGGTGCTTTCCTCAAGCATCACCGCCATCTGATGACGCTCATAGGCCTCCTGTGGGACGTCAGATGGCAAAAACATAGACATCACGAAGTCAAGATTGTGCAAGGCATCCACCAAGCGCACACCTTTGACGACGTCGTCCAGCACAGTCCGGCGGCGCTCACCCGTCTCCAGATCGTAGATGTGCATGCAGTCCGAGCCAACGCCAAAATAGCCGCGGTATCCACCAAGGGACATCGCCTCCCGCCCATTCTGGTCAAAGATGATCACGTTCTCAGGCGCAGTCTGCAATGCCCACTCCACGAGACGAGGAGGAATATGCACCAGGTTACCATCAGAGATGCTGGCTCCACCTTTCCTGAACAAATCCAGCGCCTCTTGATCATAGAAACGCATTCCCGTCCGGACCATGATCTCCAGACTGGCCTCGTGCAACAGGCCGATCTGGTCCTTGGACAGGCTACGGAATTTGACAGGCTGACACTGGTAGCGGTGGTTATGCTGTCGACTCTCAGATCGCTCTTCAATCATTCTTCCCCTTCCAAGATCCTGAATCGTGGTTCTGACTTCCCCTCAATGGGAGTGTGGGCCAAATCTCGTGCCAAGAACTAGCCTAGGCGGATACGAGGATTCAAGACACTGTAAAGGATGTCCGCTATCAGATTCGAAACGCCAAAGGCCACGACAATGATCATAGTGCAGGCCTGGATCAAGATCAGATCATGGCGCCGAATAGCGTAGACCAATAACCGGCCCAGTCCCGGGTATCCGAATACCGATTCGGTTACGATCAAACCACCGATCAACCAGCCGATGCCCAGGGCAATCACCGTCACGGTCGGCAGGAGGGCGTTTCGCAATACGTGCTTGATCAATATCTGCGAGCGTGGCAGGCCCTTGAGGTCGGCAGCGCGAACGTAGTCAGCCTTGAGTACATCTACCGTGCTGGCACGCGTCATCCGGAGGATGTACCCCAGGTTGACCAAGGTCACCGTTATCGCCGGTAGGACGCGTTGCGGCAGCGCCTCAAAGAAGCCAGCTCCTGGATCGATGGACGAGTTGGCTGGCAACCAATCCAACTCGAGGGCGAAGATGGCGATCAGGATCAGGCCGATGACGAACTCCGGGATGCCGGCGAAAGCCATTGAGACAGCTCGCAGCCATTGATCGACGAGCCCATCCTGTCGTAGAGCGGCGACGACACCCAGAAACACCCCTAGTGGCACGTATATGAGCAGGGATAGCGCAGCGAGTATCCCGGAATTGCGCAGTCGTTGCATCACCAAGGGACGCACTAGTTGATGGGTCGTTAGCGAGACGCCCCAGTTGCCGGTGACATAGTCGCCCAGCCAGTCCAGGTATTGGACATACGCTGGGCGGTCCAAACCGAGTTCCTCACGCAGGTTTCTCAGTGCTTCTTCCGTCGCCCAGCGCCCCAAGATCATCTCAGCTACGTCTCCTGGCATAAGCTGGGTTACGGCAAACAGGATCATTGAGGCCAGCAACATGCCCAACAACATGAAGCTAATGCGGCGCGACAGGAACAACCACATCTCTCGACCTCCCTCTAACCTGCAGTCACGTCCAGGCCCGCTGCTTGCAGTTCGCGCAATTCATCCGGCGGAATGTGACAACGGATGCGATGGTAATTCTCGACTTGATGCCAAGGGGGCTCTTCCATCTCGCAGATCGGACCGATCTTGCGCGGGCAACGGGTGTGGAAGCGGCAACCTGGCGGGATGTTGACCGCGCTGGGAACAGCGCCCTTCAGCCGAATCCGTTCCTGGTGCACATCCGGGTCCGGTATTGAAATAGCCGACAGCAGCGCTTCGGTGTAGGGGTGGGATGGTGGGGCAAAGACGTCCTGTGCCGATCCGACCTCCCACAGGCGGCCCAAGTACACAACGGCGATCCAGTCCGATAGATAGCGCACGGTTGCCAGGTCGTGTGAGACGTACAGATAGGCCGTTTCCATCTCTTGCTGCAGTTCCACCAGTAGATTCATCAGGGAGGCTTGAACTGACACGTCCAGTGAGGAGAACGGCTCGTCGTAGAGCATCAATCTCGGCTGCGCGGCAAGGGCTCTGGCGATGGCGACGCGTTGCTTTTCTCCCCCGCTCAGCTCGTGTGGCAGACGCTGCTCATAGTCTCGAGGCAAATGGATCGCTTCAAGCAACTCGGCCACGCGACGCTTGATCTGCTCCCTGGTTAGGTCGTTCAGCAGCGCCATAGGCCGCCCGATGATGTCCCCTATTGTGTGGTGCGGATTGAGGGACGCCTCCGGATTCTGAAAGATCATCTGGATCTTGTGGATCTGCCCTTTCGGTCGCTTCCTCAACTGGTTGGGCAATACCTGACCTTCCAGCTCAATCGTGCCGGCCGTGGCTTCTTCCAGCCCGGCAATGCATCGAACCAAGGTTGTCTTGCCACAGCCACTCTCCCCGACAATACCCATGGTGAATCCATCCCGGACTCTTATTGACACGCCGTCCACGGCCTTGACCACTGGGCGCTGCCCGGGCAACAGGGAGGCCAGGCCGCGGCCTGAAACAGGGAAGTACTTCTTGATCTCACTGGCGTCTAGCACCAATTCCGCCTGACCGGTGTCGACCTCAGGAACGAACTCTCTCTGGTGATGCTCCTGTGTTCCGAGTTCCTCCTGGATCTCCTGCCAACGCAGGCAAGCCGTAGAGTGCTCCGCTTCAACCTCCACCAGGGTTGGCCGCTCCAGCCAGCAAGCTTGCTGCGCCATGTCGCAGCGCGGGGCGAAAATGCAGCCATCTGGCAACTCGTCAGGCCGAGGGATACGACCCGATATCGCCTGTAACTCTATTTCGCGCTTGCTGGCATTGATACTGGGGACGCAGCCCAAGAGTCCTAAGGTATAGGGGTGTCGCGCATCCTTGTATATTTCTCGAACCGCTCCCTCTTCCAACAGTTCTCCAGCATACATCACCCCTACCCGGTCTGAGATGCGGGCAATGACACCCAGATTGTGCGTGATGTACAAAACCGCTACCTGATACTGCCTTAGCAAGTCGCGCACGAGATCCAGAATCACCGCCTCTGTGCTGACGTCCAGCCCCGTGGTGGGCTCGTCCATGATCAGGAGCTGAGGATTGGTCATTAGAGCTGTCGCAATCAGGACGCGCTGAAGCATACCGCCGCTCAATTGATGGGCGTAGCGTCTCGCAACATCCTGTGGATCGGATATACGGACTTGTTCAAGCATTTCGACTGCTTTGTCGCGCGCATCCACTCTCCCCATGCCTAGCTGCGCTCGTGCAACCTCGGCGATCTGCTCCCCAATCTGGATTGTGGGGTTGACAGCGGTGGCGGGGTCCTGGTGGACCATGCTGATCTGCTTGCCCCAGACTCTCCGCATCTCCGCGGCAGATAGGTCTAGCAGATTCCTGCCGTCCAGAACTATCGAACCGTTGCGTACGCGTCCGTTGCTGGGCAGGTAACGCACGATGGCTCGGGCCAGCGTCGTCTTCCCGGAACCTGATTCACCGACCAGCCCATAGATCTCTCCCCGGTTGATGTGAAACGATACGTCCCGAACTGTATCTAGCGGTCCCGTCTCCGTATCGTATGCAACATCCAGGTTGGAGACGTTTAAGATGGCTTGTTTTTCCACTCTGTTGCTCCATCCTACCTCTCGCTGACGCCGCCGGGCAGCACGATTCTGCGCAGCCCGTCGCTCAGAAAGGCTAAACCAACGACCAGCACGGCAATGGCACCGGCGGGAAAAAGAAGCATCCAGCGCGCCCGGGCAAACCATTCTCGCGCTTCCCCAACCATGAGTCCCCAGTCAGGGGCCGGGGGCTGCACACCCAGGCCCAGGAACCCCAGCGAGGCGACTAAGAAGATTGCATAGGTAAACCTCATAGAGGCCTCCACAGCTAAGGCTGGAAGAACATTCGGAAAAATCTCGCGGAACAAGACGTAGAAGCTGCTCTCTCCGCGGAGCCTGGCCGCTTCCACAAACCCCTTGGTCTTCACGTCCAATACGACGCTACGAACGACGCGCGCTACGATAGGTGTGTAGAGAAGAGCGACGACCAGGATAACATTAACCCTTGAAGGTCCAATAGTACCCAACGCGACCATCGCCAGCATCAAGGGGGGGAGCGATACGATCACGTCCAAAACGCGCATAATGACCTCGTCTATCAGGCCACCGTAGTAGCCTGAGAAGAGGCCCACGTTTAGTCCTAATAGAACCGCAAGCAGGGTGCCAGAGCCAGCCACCGCAAAGACGTCGCGGCTGCCAACCACTATACGGCTAAGGATGTCCCGCCCAAACTGGTCGGTACCAAGCCAGTGCTTTGCGGAAGGGGGTTGCGCTCGGTCTGTGGCAATCTGTTCGGAATACTTGTAAGGCACTATCCACGGACCAAAGATAGCCATCAGCAGAAAGAAAGAGACAATGCCAAGGCCAATGAGGGTCGTTGGACGGCGTCGTAGCCGTCTCCAGTGGACCTTTCCTCGAACCAGTCTGCTAGGCTTTACTTGGGCGCTTTCTATAGCCACACCACCTCTCCCCCTATCGCTTGGTGGATGATATTGCAAAACCGCAGCTCACCCCTCGGGCAGCGTGCCAAATCAGGGGCCCTGCTCGCCCCTGGTCGCCTCGTTCGGGCAAACCAGGGGCGAGCGAGGACATCAGCGATGCATTCAGAGGCTACCAAAAGGCAGGCTTGTCGCCTCCTTATTCTTCCAGCCAGACCCATCGCAACTCAACAGCAGTCGCTATCGAGTCTATCTGAAGACCTGGTTTCACGCTGTCGCGATAGGCGAGTATGTTCTGCGCAAAGTAGGGAACGACAACCGGTCCACGCTCAATGAAGATCTCTTGTATCTCGTGGTAGAGCTCAACGCGCTTGTCGTGATCCAGTTCACTACCTGCCGCCTTGGCTAGCTCGTCCAGCTCTGGGTCACACCAGTGGGATTCGGGCCACGCCGCGTCACACATGTAGGCAAGGGGCAGATAGGACTGCGGAGTAGTCCGAGGTCCCCAGTCCGTGATGCCGAACTGGCACTCGAGCCATACGCCCTCGCCGTAGTAGACCCCTACGGGCACGACCTGAATGTTCACCGTGATCCCAGCTTCTGCGAGCTGCTCCGCCCAAACGGTGGCAAGGCCCTTTACGATCAGTTGGTCCTGGGCGATCAGTTCGATCTCCAAACCGTCTGCGTATCCGGCCTCTGCCAGAAGCGCCTTGGCTTTCTCCACATCCTGTACCGGTTCCGGTGCGTCCAGGTAGAAGTCCCCGAGGGCTGGGCCAATGGGTGTGTCGCGCCCCACGGAGCCGTACCCCAATCCCACGACTTCAAGCAGCTCCCTGTGATCGGTCGCGGCCTTGATGGCCTGGCGGACGCGGACGTCGTCGGTCGGAGGTTGATCGGCCCGCATATGAATCACGTAGTGCGCATTGTTTGTCTGGAAATACACGTTGATGTCAGGGTCCGCCTCCAAGGGATCGACGAACTCCGGCGACAGCCAGTTGATCCAGTGAACCTGGCCGCCTCGCAGTGCTTCCAACTGGGCAGAGGGCTCGGTGAGAAAGATGAACTCGAGTCCGTCGAGGTATGGCATTGGCTGGCCATCCTCGCCCATCATCCAGTAGTTCGGATTGCGTTTCATGACCAGCCGATCCTCTGGAATGTATTCCTCTATGATGAACGGTCCCGTGCCGTTCCACTCGGTCTCGAAATCCTCCGTCTCCTTATCCATAACGTGCGCGTGATAGTCGTTCAGGTCGTATATTACGAAGTCAGGATTTGGGTTTTCGAATGTGAAGCGAACGGTATAGTCATCCAGCGCCTCGATGTCCTCGATATTGGAGTACAACGCGACGGTGAAACCACCGACCTCCGGGTCGCGCAGGCGGTCAAAGGTGAACACGATGTCATCCGCCGTCAGGGGTCTTCCGTTGTGGAAGGTAACGCCTTTACGAACGTTGAAGGTCCACACGGTGGCATCTTCATTCACTTCGTAGCCCGTAGCCAGGCCGCGGTCCCAGTCGGGTTCGTAGTTCCCGTCAACAATGTGAATGTAGACGAAGTAGTCGGTCCAGTAACGGGCGATCTGGCCGTCCGAGATGGTGCTCAGGAAGGCGGGATCCAGATTTTGGATCGGAGGTAGGGCATGTTTCAGTACGCCGCCTCGCTTCGGCCCTTCTTCAGCAGCAGGCTCAGCCGTGGGTGTAACTACCACTTCCGTCGTGGCTTCCTTAACGACTTCCACCGTCTCTTTGACCACGACCGTCTCAACTACGGTCTCCGGTTCCGGGGTGGGTCCGCAGGCAGAGATTGCCAGACTGACCACCACGAACAGAACGAGCAAAACTGAGAGTCGCTTGACAGACATTTCTTTCCTCCTTACTTGGTGTAATATAGTTGTTGTGGACCAGCGTTAGGCTGGTCTACAATAGGTCGTACAAGCTGAGGCCGTCGTTGTCCTCCTTGAGGTTTGGCCTCGAATGAAAGACCGTCGCCTCGGCTCTACGAACCGGGAGTTGGACGACATGAAGGTCCAATGACCTGCATGTTGCAGTATGTGCCTATAGGCATCACCTCCTATCCTCTGTTCAAACCATTGATGCAGCGTGAAGCTGGCCCTAGACAAGGGCTGCGATGAAACCCGATGTTTCTCTGCACAGGCTGCTGCACATCCCTGTGCTTATCCCAGTACCTCGGTCAACTCCCGTGCACTCGCCACATCCTCGAAATGCCATAGCATGTCAACTAACGCATCGATACAGGGTTCATCCAGTGCGTACGCCGTCAGCCACCGGAACTTGTCCTCCATCCTATCTTCGTCCCAGCCTGGCTGTGGGAACGTTGCGCCCGCATCTATCACCCCCGAGCTGAACTCATGGCCGTCTTTCAAAAGTACGGCGACGGAGCCAGCAAAGCGACCCCGCGGATCACCTAGCTCAAACAGCTGGCACAGCTCATTCAGTTCCTCCGATTCCACCAGTTCCACTTTCTGCGCCAGTTCCCGTATTTGTGGGTCCTGTAGGCGGTGCTCCAGCGTTTGGGCCGGGCCAACCTCGCCATCTACCAGCATGGCTGCCAGAGGCCAGGCCACATTGAACTGCGCCTCTTCCGTAGTGGATGGGAGCTCGGCTCCCAGGCGCACCGTTTCGTGAAATCCCTCCACTCGGATCGTGGTGATATCCTCAAGGTTGATGTCGTGCTCTTTGACGAGAGTTATCGCTCCTTTCATGGCCGGGTGAGCCCACGAGCAGCAGGCGTATCCCTTGCTCTTCCAGATCACGCCGCTCACCATGATGTATCGCTGTCCGATGTCGCTGACCCAATCCTCATATTGCTCAGACCCCAGGATGCTCGGGATGCCGGTAAAGCCGCGAGAAGCCAGCTCAGCGGAGATGACGCCGGTCATTGCCCCCCAACCGATACCATGTTTGACCATCGCCGGATCATCAATGTCGCGCATCATGGGCAGGTTGGGGGCGTGGTACTCGGCGATTCCCAGGGCGTGCTTTGTCTGTTCCGGTGTCAGATCCATCAGGTTTGCAGCCGTGGCAGCACAGGCAACCGATCCCCAGGAACCGCAAGCTTGGTAGATCTCGTGATGGTCGTGCCAGCAGCGACCCACGCGATGGGCGACTTCGTAGCCCACAACCATAGCGGTCAGCATACGGCTGCCATCCAGATCCAGTGCTTCCGCCACAGCCAGTGCAGTGGGAAAGAGCTGTGCCCCGGCATGCCCATACGCGTATCGGGCGCCATCGTCGATGTCAATGCCATTGGCGGCCCAAGCATTGGCAAAGGCCGCACCCACGGCAGTTGACCGCTTGCCGTGCAACAGGATGGTGGCGTTGTCTCCGCGCCAGGCTTCAGCCGCGTAGTCGGCGGTGATTTGGCTAACCCTGGTCAGCGTGCTGGCCAGGGTTGCTCCCACGTTGTCCAGCAAGCACATATGAGCCTTCCATTTCACGTGCTCCGGTAACGCGTCCCACCGGGTGTTTGTGACAAAGCGCGCTGTCCGTTCGTTTCCATCCAATTTTCATGACCTCCTTCATGACCTCCGATTCTTCCACCTTGAACGGGGGCTTCAGGCCGTAGCGCGGTTCACAACCTCGTCAATTCTCCGCTGGATGTCCGGCGGCAAAGGCTCCGGCTGGTGTCCCTCAGAATCGCGATGTCCGTTTTGGAAAGGCGCTCAAGGGCATCATTTCGCGAGGGTTCGTCATCGTACTCGACATACTCTCCCAAATCGCGCAGTCGCTCCGCCAAGTCATTAGCACAATACTCAATGTGATTCAGTTCTGCTATTGGCGCGCTTGACCCTCCTTGTCTCTCTACAATACGCCACCGCACCCCCTTCTGGATCCAAACCCAGCTCCTTGAGCTTAGCTGGCGTGGGACAACCGTCGTCATCCCAGCCCATCGCCTCATAAAAATCTCTGACCATGGGCTGGATGTTCACCGTCATGCCGAAGGTGGGGCCAGGCTCTCTCACCCGCTCCTCGACGAAGCGCTCTGGCAAATCATCATCTTCCATTCCGCACCCGAAGCCTATATTGAAGACTCTCTCGAGATTGACAATGCGCTCGCCAACCACAGCAAGGTCGTCGGCTGCGACATCCAAAGGGGTGAGCACCGAAACCAGTGCTGCCTCGTTCTCCAGACTCAAGTCACCCACAACAGAAAGCAGCGCGATCTTGCACAACCCTATCGCGTCAAGCACGGCAGAGACCACCATCGATCGCTTGACCACCCGTCCCTTGCCCTCTGTGGACAGACGGTCCACTGACTTCTCTGTGCCGAACCATCTCCGCCCCTCCTCCGCTCCCCACCGATACTCGGGGATAGCATAGACGCTCGTGAAATCGCCCCCCCTAGTCGAGACCGCATAACCGAGCGCCAGACCCAGGAAGCCGC
Organism: uncultured Anaerolineales bacterium; assembly: GCA_964412395.1. Classification (GTDB taxonomy): domain Bacteria; phylum Chloroflexota; class Anaerolineae; order B4-G1; family B4-G1; genus CAYPOY01. The sequence goes on from CAYPOY010000102.1 coordinate 11,471, forward strand.
GCGGGTCATAGCTAGGTATCTCCAGCCCCTTCACATGGTAAGCATAAGCCTCCGCGCCCTGACCGATGAGTTCCGCAGCGCGTTTCACTCCTTCCGCTAACGTCGCCCCCAGGCCTTCACGCCGCGCAATGCGACGAATCATCGTCTCCATAGCTTTCGCACTGCCCCAGGTCAACTCGACACCGCCGCAATCCTCTGCTGAAAGGATCCCCCGTTCGTACAGCTCCATAGCGAACGCCAGAACACCGGCGGTAGAGACCACATCAATGCCCAGTGCTCCAGTGAGGTTGTGTAGGTACAGCACAGCTTCAGGATCGTCCAATCCGCAGCGTGCGCTCAAGCTCACGTAAGGATCTATGTCGGGCCGTGCGCCACGAGTGCCGGCATAGGGTCCACGCTTTATCTCGATATCAGCCTTGCAGTGGACTGGACAGCGATAGCAAGCCTGCGGTCTCGTCACATACTCATCCAGCAGCTTTCCGTCGATCCTCGGGGCACCTTCAAAACGCACATGCTGAAAATTGCGCGTGCCCATAGCACCTTCTTCGTCCAACCAGGTGGTATATGCGCTGTTGCCAAAGCGCGCGTACACCTCGTAACGGGGCGACTCACGGATCCTACTCTGGTATTCGCGCACCACGCTCCTGGCCTGCCCATCCAGCTTCTCGGTGCGGCGCCGACCGTGGACGGCGATGGCTTTCAGTCTCTTCGATCCCATCACTGCGCCCATACCGGTACGTCCAGCGGCATGCCTACTCCCGGTCATGATACACGCGAACGGCACCAGATTCTCTCCGCCGGGGCCGATGACCATGAACCTGGTCTCCTTGCCGAAGAGCTCCTGAAGTCTATGGGCGGCCTCATCCGTGTTGAGCCCCCATAGGTCACCCGCGTCCCGAATCTCGACCCTATCCCCGTCGATCCAAAGCACCACGGGACGGGGCGCACATCCGTGGATGATAACTGTCTGAAAGCCAGCTTTCCTTAGAGCAGCCCCAAATCCCCCACCGACATTTGAACTCCCCAGTAGGCCAGTCTGCGGAGAGCGAGCATTCGCGTGGAGGCGAGCCGAAGTCGGAGCCGCGGTCCCTGTAAGAAGGCCGCAGCTCAGAATCAACGGATTCGCCGGCTCGAGCGGCTCAGTGTTGTCTGCCACGTGCCTGGTCAGCAAGTAGATTCCAATGCCCCTCCCTCCCAAGTAATGCCGGGTCACAGAATCTGGGAGTTGCGTCTTCCTCACCTCTCCCGACGATAGATCCACGAACAGCGTGCGCGCTATGTCTTGCATCATTCCTCCCTATTGCTCGCCTGAGCAACTACTGCGAGGTGCTGCCACCCCAAAGCCACGGCAGAAAGGACAGGGGACAATCGCATTGTGCGCCGCTCGCACGCAGCGGCGTCTTCACCCTTCATCGTCGAATAGCGCCGTGCCAACTGCTGATAGACAAAGATTGCCCAGCCTTTCTCAATCCAAACTAGTCCAACACCTGTTCCCCGGTGCACTGACGATACACCGATCTGATCCTGAGAGCTCTTGTTGGAAGCTCTCAGGATCGCATCATCAGTCTCCAGACACCCTCCACGGTTGCGAAGCAAAGGCTATAATCGCGAATAGTCAAGCCCGAACCCAGTGAGCTTCTCCTTGCAGCGTTCGTACAAGTCTACATACTCGTCGAGCGGATGGAGAGTCTCCAAATCATAGCACTCGTCGAACCGCTGGCCGATAGGAGCATCGTCCATCTGGGACTCGTACAGAGCAAGAACCTGCTTGACAATCTCGTTGGCCTGCTCCCGAGTTATCCCTTGCCGCGCCGCCAGGTGCCCCGCCTCAGCCCCGATGCGCGCCTCCATTCCACTAGCCCGCTCAGGCTCCCGGTTGCGTGCCACAGCCACCAAGTCCAGATTCGCTCCCGACACAGTAGCTGCCAAGGCGTTGGCGACAATCTCGTAGACAACCATCTCAGTGCATGGCCCAGCCGCCGCGAAGGTGTTGACAGTGTTAAGCAGATGGGTATTCCGGCTCAGTGCCTGCGCAGTCGTGCTGCACAGCCACAGCAGCTCGCGCGTGGTGTTGCACATATGGTGGATGTGCAAGGGAAAGCCGCAATGCCACTGAGCCTCCAACACCAAGAGGCCCAAGAAGTGATAAGCCATGTGCACAACTGCCGTGGCTTCGACACCGCCAGCATAGCCACCTACCAGCGTGCCGTAAAGCCCATACTTACTGTGTCCCGTCTGTCGCAGACAGGCTACCTTTTTGATGCGTTCGTAGTCCACCTTCAACTCGGCTATCGCCGCGATGCATAGTCCATCATTAGGCTGCACTCCGAAGGCGGGCTGCATAGCAGCCAGAATGGCATCGGTCGACTCAGCGTTTGAGATCAAGTTGTGGATGCCAATCTGTGGTCGCCCGGCCGCCCGGGCCGCTTCCCGCAGCTTGATCACATTCCAGATCGCTGCTTCCACCTCTTGAGGGGTGTCCGCCTTGATGGGACGGCCGTGAACTGTCTGACTAAACGCGCTGGAGAATGTGTCGGCCAGAGGCTCCTGGGCGTAGCTCTGCACCATGGGCACAAATCGTTCCTCGGCCACCGGCGTTCCAACGGGGGTCATATTGCAAAACGGAGGCTTGGGATCCTCGACCTCCCGATCTGTCATCACTGCCACATCCCGACCTTGTCCGTACGTCACCGAACGAGGAGCGTGCCTCAGCGCCCACTCCACCTCATCACGGGTGAACTCCATAACACGCCCCGTGTCCCGGCAGTAGACGCCAAGCTGCAGAAACAGATCTAATCCGGCATGGTAGAGCCGATCTGCCAGCCCGTCGTCGGCTGGGACGACCTGTTCTGGATCGTATTCAATGCCGTACTCATCAACCAAACGGCTAGCAACCTCACTAATTCGCCAGTTGAACTCTTTCTCTTCCACCCAGGGACCAGTCTCGCTCCGTCCAATAACATCCCAAAAGCCAATCATTGGTCTCTCCCTTTCTTCTCTTGCATCAGTCGTTTGGCTACCTCAACGGCCTCGGAGGCAGTCTCCCCATATCCGTCAGCTCCAATCGTTGCAGCCCAGTCGGCCGTAATGGGCGCGCCCCCCACCATTAGCTTGTATTTCTCACGCAAGCCCAGCTCTTCCAGTAGTGCAACAAGGTCAGCCATGTAGGCCATCGTAGTGGTCAACATGGCTGAGACTGCGATAATGTGCGCCTTTGCCTCCTCAGCCCTCTCCACAAACTGGCGGACCGGGGTGTCGCAACCCAGGTCGTGGACTGTGAAGCCTGCTGCCTCAAGCATCGTCCCGACGATGTTCTTGCCAAGGTCGTGTATGTCGCCCTTGATCGTTCCCAAGACAACGGTCCCTGCAGAACTGGCGTCACCACGCTCGAGTAGATATGGCTGCAACACCTTCATGCCTGCGCCGACCGCACTAGCAGATCGCATAACGTCGGGGAGATAGTACTCAAGCGTAGCAAATTTCTCGCCGACGATCTGCATTCCCCGAGTGAAGCCGTTCTGAATCGCCTCAAGGGGATCAATCCCCTGGCCGACAACCTGCTTCGCGAGAGCAACGCAGTTTTCATTATCACCATCTATGGCAGCATCTGCCATTTGCTTAAACAGCTCTTCATTTGTAACCATGTTTCTTGCCTCCTTCACTTAGAGAGTCTCGTTTCCCAAAACATCTCAATGAGCTTCGCGTCGCGTCATAGGTTTATCCTCCTGGAATGCATAGCCAGTGATGGTACAGAGACGAGCAAAGCACCCCAATCGATGCCCAGACCGCCCCCCTTGCCAAGCTAAACGAAGAGTCCAAGTGGAACTGTTCGGCGGAACACCATGACCAGGACCCATGAGGAACCCACCCGCCTGACGTTGAGAGGACACATCTGTTCGGCCTGACGCTCCTATTGACGTTGGGCATTGGGCTCTGTCTCCAGAACCCCGTAATCAAGCCCGAACGCACCTAGCTTTTCCCTGCACCTGGCATATAGATCCACATACTCTTGTGTCGGCTCTACAGTCGTTAGATCGTAACATTCGTCAAACCGTTTGCCCAGGGGCGCTTGCTCGATCTTGTCCTCGTACCCGGCCAGCAGTTGCTTCACGATCTCGTTGACCTGCTCGCGCGTCATTCCCTGCCAGGCGACCACGTGACCCG
>CAYPOY010000103.1:0-15623 GCA_964412395.1 uncultured Anaerolineales bacterium
CGGACTACGTCAAAAACAACTACCTGTACAACGGCAAAGAACTCCAGGACGACCTCCTTGGAACGGAAAAGCTGAATTGGTATGATTATGGGGCACGTTACTACGACCCAGCCTTAGCCATATTTCATACACAAGACAGGTTCGCAGAAGATTTTGCAGAATGGTCACCTTACCATTATGCAAATAACAATCCAATTCTAAATATTGATATTAACGGTGACTCCACTATTATTTCTGGTGCAGAGAGTGCGGCAGCATTGCAGCAATTGCAGGCCGCAACAAGTACAGAGTTGACCATAACTCAAAATGCAAGTGGAACACTTAATGCAACTTATATTGGAGGAGGGACACCTTCGGATGGTGCTCAACAGGTTATGGATGCAGCTAATAGCAGTACAATTACTGTAAATGTAGTAGCCGAAAATACAAAGACTACTTCTACTGGAAATCTTTACATTGGAGGTGCTTTTATGGGTAATACTGTAACAAAGACAGCAAATGGAAATACAGTTGTTGCCAATCAGGAAGTCAATCCACAGGTACTTGGTAAAATGAGTAATACTAACCTAAGTCCAGGTGCAGATATGCTACATGAAGTCACAGAAGCATATCAAGGTGCAAAAATATCTCAAGCAAGTGGGACTTCTTCCCCAGCGAGTAATCAAGCAGGGTCTGTGTATCAGCAAGCTCACAATGCTGCAACGCCACAGTCTGGTAAAGTTTATCAAACTGTATACAATGCGGCTGGGAATCAAATTCAACCTCCTTATGCCGGGGCAGCTAAGATACAATATACGACATCGCCATATCTGGCACCTATAGGTACTTCAATGCCTAAGGGACAGGTGGTTATAATGACTTATCCATAAAGAGCTATGAAAAATTTTATCAGTTTAATATTTTTAGCCATAAGTATAATAGGTATGGCACAAACAGAGGAGAATAAGGATACTTTTAAAGTGTGTCGAATTTATACAGCAGAAGATTATCACTTAGTTTTTCTAAAGAAAGATAGCGTAAAGTATACCATATACTCTAAAAAAAGCATAGCGGTAAAAGGTCAAGAAGTAAAACAAGATAGTTCGTATTATTTTGATTTAATACCAGTCGTAGATACGCTTACAAATGGAAAGAGTATGGTTCCTATGAACTATATGGATATAACATACTTTGGACATTTTACAGGAGATGAGATTGGGAAATTATGTACCGCAAAAAATCTTGTCGGACTTATCATTCCGTACTCTAACACATGTGACAATAAAAAGAAGAAAAAAAAATAATGAAGGAATAACGAGAAAGCCCGGCAAGTTCCGGGCTTTTTCATTATAATAATGTTTGCAATTTAGTTTTCGTAATAAAGGCATCGAGAAAGGTGTAAATCATTTTTTTTTCTTCCGGCTTCATTTTATCAACTTCCTCAATACGGTTCAGCATCTCTTTATTAATCTGCTTTTCGGTAGCCCCTACCATGTAATCCAAAGAAACCTCAAAAGCATCCGCCATCCGTTTGGCAATATCAATAGACGGAACAGCATCCCCACGCTCATAGCGTCCAACAATCTCACGAGAAACATTTATTTGCTTAGCCAGTTCGCTTTGCGACCAACCTTTTTGCTTTCTCAGCTCTGTTATTCTGTTGTATAAGTCCATTTTTAGCCTCTTTAGTGTATTGAAGTTTACATCTTGTGCAAAAATAGTCAATTAAAGTGCATAATAAAAAACATTAGTTAACTTGTTTTGTGGGAATAATAGTTTACATTTGTGCCTGAATGTTTACATCAAACTTTTTTCAATAAAATTTTAGTCAATGGAAATAAGGGACATAAAAACACACCTAAGCATATTAACAGTGCTAAACAGCTATAACCTGAAACCCAATAAAAACAATATGCTCAAATGTCCTTTCCATGAAGATAAAGATCCCAGTTTAAAAGTTTACACCAATACAAACACTTTCAATTGCTTTGGCTGTGGCAAAGCCGGAGACCAGATAGAATTTATCCAGTTAAAAGAAAACTGCTCAAAACATAAAGCCATCATAAAAGCCAAAAGCCTTGCAAACATTAACGAAACAATACCGCCAATGAAACAGGAGAACCAGGAGGATAAAAACCTACTTCCAAGAATCGCAGTATTAAGCAAAGTAGCACAAGACAGCAAAGCCAGTTATAAAAGGACAGCCAACGCGAAAGACTACATCCGCAGCCGGAAACTTGACCCCGATAAATTAGAAGTTGGTTACATCGGAACCGACTTTGGCAAAACATGGAACAAGCAATTAAAAGAAAGCGGCTTGCAGCTTGGAATATTAAAGGAATCACGACAAAATACCATTGTTCCGAAATTTAAAAACTGTGTGCTGTTCTTTACCAAAAACGAGAAAGGTCAAATCATAGATATTTACGGAAGGTCGATAAACCCGAACGGAGAAGGCAAACACTTTTACTTAAACGGCAAACACCAGGGAATTTATCCAGGATACCCGAACACCAAAACAACCAAACTTATATTGACCGAATGCCTGATAGATGCAGCCACACTGGAACAGCAAGCAGAAATAAATGAAAATTATACAATCCTTTCCCTGTACGGTACGAACGGATTTACAACAGAAATCGAAGAAGCAATAAAAGAGCTTCCGGAACTGGAAGAAATAATAATCTTCTTTGATGGCGACCAAGCGGGAAATGAAGCAGCAACAAAAACAGCAGAGAAACTAAAAGCAATCAACCTGAAACTTACCATTACCAAAGTAGAAACACCGGAGGAAGAAGATATAAACAGCTTACTGCAAGGTCATGAACCCGAAATATTAAACCATTTAATCAACGAAAGAAAACCAATAAACCAGGAACAAGAGCAGGGCAACGACACCGAAGCACCACCAGAACCAAGCCAACTAAATACGGAAACCCCCGACAAAATAACCTACTCAGAAAACCAATTGCAATTTATCATCTGGGGCGGCATTGAAAAAGATAACATCCACCGTTTAAAACTGAATTTACTGGTACAACTTAAAGGCGATGATTTTAGATATTACCAGGACGATGTAAACTTATACAGCAATGGGCAATTACAGCGGTATATCAAGGGAGCAAGCGAGGAACTGGAAATAAGCGGAACGGTTTTAAAGAACACCATCCGAAACCTGAAAAGCCAAATAGAAACTTACCGCTTAACACTCATAGAAGCCGAAAGAAAAGCACTAAAACCGAAGGTGTACCAAATGACAGACAAAGAGGTGCGAGCCGCACAGGCATTTTTAAAAGCAAACAATTTGGTTCAGAACACCATGACAGCCATCAGCAAAAGCGGTTTAATCGGGGAACAGCAAAACGGTTTACTCTTGTTTTTTCTTTACTTGAGCCGTTTATTTAATGAACCATTACACGCCATTATTTACGGGAAATCAGGAAGCGGTAAAACCTACCTACAGACGAAAATCAGCGAATGTTTACCAGAAGAATCAGTACGCACAATTACAAGCCTTACAGAAAATACATTGTACTACTCTGCAAAGGATTTTTGGAAACATAAGCTTTTATTAATCGAGGATTTAGAGGGTGTTTACAATGCTTTTTTACCACTTCGGGAGTTCATGTCCAAACAAAGCATATCAAAGCTTACAACCGATAAAGACGCCAAAGGAAACAATGTACAAAAGGTTTTAATGGTAGAAGGTCCAATATGTGTAAGCGGTGCAACCACCAAATCAAATATTTATGAAGATAACGCCAACCGAAGTTTTTTACTGCATATAGATGAAAGCCCCGAACATGCAAGGGAAGTAATGGACTATCAACGAAAAATGCAAGCCGGAATAGTTAACGAAGCGGAACAACAGAAATACAAAAAGCTCCTGCAGAACACGCAACGATTATTAAGAAAAGTAAGGATAATCAACCCTTATGCTACCATGCTGGATATACCGGAATGTGTTTTTAAGAAGCTCAGAACCAATATGCACTATTTACGCTTAATTGAAATCATAACCTTTTACCACCAGCAACAGAGAGAAATAAAAACCGATGCAAACGGTAATCCTTACATAACAACAACTCCCGAAGATATAGCCTGGGCAAACTTTTTAATAAAAGACAGTTTACTAAGAAAATCAGACGAGCTGAGCGGACAAGTCCGCCACTTCTTCGAATCCTTAAAAAGCTTTGCAGACAAGAAAGAAGAACCAAAAACCATTTATGCAAAAGAAGTCCGGGAAGCTTTTAGAATGAACCCAATGTCCATAAACCGATATTTAAGAGAGTTGGAGAACCGTGGCTATATCCAACGAAACGGTGGCAATCGAAAAACTGGTTTTGAATATGAAATAAAAGCCTGGGACGAATACAAGAAACTAAAATCCGGCATCGATATTTTAGACGAAATCTTGGAGAAGGTAAAAGCGAAGTATAACAGCCAAAACAAACCAAAAAGTTAAGTATAACACAAGTGTAACATAAGTATAACACGGTCAGCGACCGAGGCAATTAATTTAAATATCAGTCAATTAGAGCCAAGTGTAACAGTATAACAAGTATAACAGAGGAAGAGCAAGACCCCTATAAAAAAATGCAAAAACTGACGATACAAACACCGGAATTTATCAGGATGGAAACAGCCTTCCAAAAGTGGTTAAGGACGTTGAACTTTGAACAGACAACCATCAATTACAATCCTGTCCGGGTGCGTGAGTTCTTTTACTGGTTGGAAAAGCATGGAATAAAAGCAATAACGGAAATAACAAAGCCAGTTGTGTTAAAATACTTCGACTACCTGAAAGAGCGAAAGAACCAAACTAAAAACGGCAAACTAAGCAAAAATACATTACGAACTCACCAACAATCATTAAGGCGTTTTACAAGGTATCTAAGGGAAACAGGACAAGACAGCTTTGAAGTCGATATACAATTACAAGGAAGTGCCAGGAGCATAAAAACCATATTTAGCAAAGAGGAAATAAAATCCCTGCAGATGGCTTGTGATAGCGATGTTTTAGGAATGAGGGACAAAGCAATGTTAGCCGTTTATTACGGTTGTGGACTTCGGAGAAATGAAGGGCTTAACCTCGATGCAGACGACATACTTTTTAATAAGAACCTGGTTTATGTTCGGAAAGGGAAAAACTATCGTGAACGCTATGTTCCGATGACGGAAGGGGTAAAAGAAGAACTGCAAAACTATGTTGATTATGCCAGACCAACATTAATGAAATCACCAGTAAAAGCTTTGTTTTTAACTGTTAAGGGAAATCGACTTGGAAGTAATGGAATGGCTGAAAGGTTGCAGAGCTTGAAAGATAAAGCAGATATAAACAAAGAAGCTGGCTTGCATGCCTTGCGGCACTCCATCGCTACGCATCTTTTACAATCAGGAATGGAACTGGACAAAATAAAACGGTTCTTAGGTCATAGCAGCTTAGAATCAACACAAATCTATACACACATTAAAAATGAGCAATGCGAGTAAATACAGCCACTTAAAAGAGAAATTTACCGGAATCCTTCAGCAGTTGGAAACCTACCTGAAGAAACAAAACTATGAACCAAATACAATCCGGCAATTTAAGAACTACACAGCCTGTTTTTTAGACTGGCAGAAACTCCAAAGGCTTGAACAGGTAAGCTATAACGATTTACTTATTTACATTGATTATTGCAGGGAAAAAGGCGACAGCCTGAAACTAATAAACCGGAAATTATCAGCCATTAGAAAATATTACGAGTATTTACAAAGCAAAGGAGAAACTTTAAAGAACCCAGCATCAGGCTTGTTTTTAAAAGGAAAGCGTTCAAGTGTCCCAAACAATCTACTGGACAAAAAAGAGCTGCAGGAACTTTACAACCAGTACCAACCTTATGACCTGAGAACGATAAGGAACAAAATTATTTTAAGCTTGCTAATCAACCAGGCAGTAACAACAGACGAACTTCATAAACTTGAACCAGGTAACATAAAACTGAAATCCGGGAAAATAGAAATACCAGGAGGAAAGCACAGCAACGGAAGGACTTTAGAACTTGAAGCAAGCCAAATAATCGAGCTGCAGGAATACTTAAACGAAACCAGACCGGCAATATTAAGAGCAATCCGAAAAACTCCAAACTGGTCAGGAAGGAAAGCAGAAAAGCCCGATTTTAAGCGATTAGAAAACCAACTGATAATAAGTGTTAATGGTTCAACCAACATCAAAAACAGCCAACACCATTTAATTAAAGCTTTGCAGCACGTAAACCCAAAAGTCAGAAGCTGTGGACAAATCCGTCAAAGTGTAATAGCTGAATGGTTAAAAACAGAAGATGTCAGAAAAGTGCAATACAAAGCCGGACACAGGTATGTAAGCACAACCGAAAGATACCAGACCAATAACCTTGAAGATTTACAGGAAGCCTTAAACATCCATCACCCATTGAAATAACCCACAAGCCAACACGCCCCACAGCAAATAAAACCCAGCCGTTTTTGCAAAACTCCCCCTGTCTTTTATTTACTTCCCCTACGCCAGCCCTTCTGTAATTTTTTCCGTCATGCTTTTTGTCCGACCCACAAACGGCACATTGCTTTTTTATTTTTAATTGAATGGATTTTAAGCGGTAAAAACAAAAAATCAAAGAGCCGTGCCAACGCTTGAAAACAAAAAGACACGCCATAAAAAATTACCCAAAGCTAAGTTACATAATACGAGTTATAAGGACAGCCCCACAAAAGGTTGACCCGCAAAAACCAAAGCTGCCAGTTATAACAAGTATTATGCAAAATAGCCGCATGTCCAACACACCCCGACCCACGCCAACGCTGACAAATAGCATATTAAAAAATCCCACGAGCTGACCCACTTCCAATATTTTTTAAAAAGCTATTTGCTGCCCTGAAAGCGGTAACAAAAGTTTTATCAAACCTTTGCTGTTGTTGATTTATCCACCGAACAACCCCGACCACCACCCCAAAGAGTGGCGGTAGTTATTAGCCCAAAAGAAATAAAAAGAGCAGCAAATGTAAGTTCCAGGCTGACAAAGAAGCAAGGGTATATAAACAGCTCCGTTCCTCCGCTGCCCTTGCTTCTTTGCATCCTTCCACTTGATAGATGGCTTTCTTTTTTTCCTTTTTTCTTTTGGGAAAATAATTAGTGGTGTGTAGTGGTTAAATAATGGCACAGAACCCCTTAAACCGAAACCTTAGGCAACCAAAAAGCAGAGTATTGGTTTTGAACAAAAGGAAAAGGAATAAAAGTGCCTGCGGGGTCGGCTTGTGGGTTTATGCCGGAAGCTTTTGGGCAAAAACAATACGGGGCTTAAATTTGCTCTTAGGGCTTTGGTTTATACTTACATCGGGAAAATACACTTTTACAAATGTTCAAATTATGCACTGCAGTTCCATCGGAGCGAGAGGGTCGGGTCGAGCGGCTATTTACACATAATAACCCTTATAACTGACAGCTTTGGAATCGTGTGTAAGCCTTGCAGGGGCTGTTTTATAAGGTTTATTATGTTACTTAGCTTCGGGTGGTTTTATCTGTGGGTCGGCATTTACAGCTCTTTAACTTTTTATTTTACCGCTTCAAATAAAATCTCAATAAAAATAAAAAGGGAATGTGCTGTAAATAGCGCAGGGAAAGGAAAACCACAGAAGGGCTGGCGTGGGGAGTACCAGGCAGCAGAAGGGACGTTTTAGGGCTGACTGGTACGTGGGAATACCTTCAATTTTTTTCTTTTATCTGAAATGAAAAGTGTATTTTTGGGAGCAAGTTCTTTGATTTTAACTGTTTGTTCCTGGATGTCTGGTGCTGAACGGAAAAGTGGTTTTTGAAAAGTAGGTTGTCTGGATTATGGGGCACGTTACTACGACCCAGCCTTAGCCATATTTCATACACAAGACAGGTTCGCAGAAGATTTTGCAGAATGGTCACCTTACCATTATGCAAATAACAATCCAATTCTAAATATTGATATTAACGGTGACTCCACTATTATTTCTGGTGCAGAGAGTGCGGCAGCATTGCAGCAATTGCAGGCCGCAACAAGTACAGAGTTGACCATAACTCAAAATGCAAGTGGAACACTTAATGCAACTTATATTGGAGGAGGGACACCTTCGGATGGTGCTCAACAGGTTATGGATGCAGCTAATAGCAGTACAATTACTGTAAATGTAGTAGCCGAAAATACAAAGACTACTTCTACTGGAAATCTTTACATTGGAGGTGCTTTTATGGGTAATACTGTAACAAAGACAGCAAATGGAAATACAGTTGTTGCCAATCAGGAAGTCAATCCACAGGTACTTGGTAAAATGAGTAATACTAACCTAAGTCCAGGTGCAGATATGCTACATGAAGTCACAGAAGCATATCAAGGTGCAAAAATATCTCAAGCAAGTGGGACTTCTTCCCCAGCGAGTAATCAAGCAGGGTCTGTGTATCAGCAAGCTCACAATGCTGCAACGCCACAGTCTGGTAAAGTTTATCAAACTGTATACAATGCGGCTGGGAATCAAATTCAACCTCCTTATGCCGGGGCAGCTAAGATACAATATACGACATCGCCATATCTGGCACCTATAGGTACTTCAATGCCTAAGGGACAGGTGGTTATAATGACTTATCCATAAAGAGCTATGAAAAATTTTATCAGTTTAATATTTTTAGCCATAAGTATAATAGGTATGGCACAAACAGAGGAGAATAAGGATACTTTTAAAGTGTGTCGAATTTATACAGCAGAAGATTATCACTTAGTTTTTCTAAAGAAAGATAGCGTAAAGTATACCATATACTCTAAAAAAAGCATAGCGGTAAAAGGTCAAGAAGTAAAACAAGATAGTTCGTATTATTTTGATTTAATACCAGTCGTAGATACGCTTACAAATGGAAAGAGTATGGTTCCTATGAACTATATGGATATAACATACTTTGGACATTTTACAGGAGATGAGATTGGGAAATTATGTACCGCAAAAAATCTTGTCGGACTTATCATTCCGTACTCTAACACATGTGACAATAAAAAGAAGAAAAAAAAATAATGAAGGAATAACGAGAAAGCCCGGCAAGTTCCGGGCTTTTTCATTATAATAATGTTTGCAATTTAGTTTTCGTAATAAAGGCATCGAGAAAGGTGTAAATCATTTTTTTTTCTTCCGGCTTCATTTTATCAACTTCCTCAATACGGTTCAGCATCTCTTTATTAATCTGCTTTTCGGTAGCCCCTACCATGTAATCCAAAGAAACCTCAAAAGCATCCGCCATCCGTTTGGCAATATCAATAGACGGAACAGCATCCCCACGCTCATAGCGTCCAACAATCTCACGAGAAACATTTATTTGCTTAGCCAGTTCGCTTTGCGACCAACCTTTTTGCTTTCTCAGCTCTGTTATTCTGTTGTATAAGTCCATTTTTAGCCTCTTTAGTGTATTGAAGTTTACATCTTGTGCAAAAATAGTCAATTAAAGTGCATAATAAAAAACATTAGTTAACTTGTTTTGTGGGAATAATAGTTTACATTTGTGCCTGAATGTTTACATCAAACTTTTTTCAATAAAATTTTAGTCAATGGAAATAAGGGACATAAAAACACACCTAAGCATATTAACAGTGCTAAACAGCTATAACCTGAAACCCAATAAAAACAATATGCTCAAATGTCCTTTCCATGAAGATAAAGATCCCAGTTTAAAAGTTTACACCAATACAAACACTTTCAATTGCTTTGGCTGTGGCAAAGCCGGAGACCAGATAGAATTTATCCAGTTAAAAGAAAACTGCTCAAAACATAAAGCCATCATAAAAGCCAAAAGCCTTGCAAACATTAACGAAACAATACCGCCAATGAAACAGGAGAACCAGGAGGATAAAAACCTACTTCCAAGAATCGCAGTATTAAGCAAAGTAGCACAAGACAGCAAAGCCAGTTATAAAAGGACAGCCAACGCGAAAGACTACATCCGCAGCCGGAAACTTGACCCCGATAAATTAGAAGTTGGTTACATCGGAACCGACTTTGGCAAAACATGGAACAAGCAATTAAAAGAAAGCGGCTTGCAGCTTGGAATATTAAAGGAATCACGACAAAATACCATTGTTCCGAAATTTAAAAACTGTGTGCTGTTCTTTACCAAAAACGAGAAAGGTCAAATCATAGATATTTACGGAAGGTCGATAAACCCGAACGGAGAAGGCAAACACTTTTACTTAAACGGCAAACACCAGGGAATTTATCCAGGATACCCGAACACCAAAACAACCAAACTTATATTGACCGAATGCCTGATAGATGCAGCCACACTGGAACAGCAAGCAGAAATAAATGAAAATTATACAATCCTTTCCCTGTACGGTACGAACGGATTTACAACAGAAATCGAAGAAGCAATAAAAGAGCTTCCGGAACTGGAAGAAATAATAATCTTCTTTGATGGCGACCAAGCGGGAAATGAAGCAGCAACAAAAACAGCAGAGAAACTAAAAGCAATCAACCTGAAACTTACCATTACCAAAGTAGAAACACCGGAGGAAGAAGATATAAACAGCTTACTGCAAGGTCATGAACCCGAAATATTAAACCATTTAATCAACGAAAGAAAACCAATAAACCAGGAACAAGAGCAGGGCAACGACACCGAAGCACCACCAGAACCAAGCCAACTAAATACGGAAACCCCCGACAAAATAACCTACTCAGAAAACCAATTGCAATTTATCATCTGGGGCGGCATTGAAAAAGATAACATCCACCGTTTAAAACTGAATTTACTGGTACAACTTAAAGGCGATGATTTTAGATATTACCAGGACGATGTAAACTTATACAGCAATGGGCAATTACAGCGGTATATCAAGGGAGCAAGCGAGGAACTGGAAATAAGCGGAACGGTTTTAAAGAACACCATCCGAAACCTGAAAAGCCAAATAGAAACTTACCGCTTAACACTCATAGAAGCCGAAAGAAAAGCACTAAAACCGAAGGTGTACCAAATGACAGACAAAGAGGTGCGAGCCGCACAGGCATTTTTAAAAGCAAACAATTTGGTTCAGAACACCATGACAGCCATCAGCAAAAGCGGTTTAATCGGGGAACAGCAAAACGGTTTACTCTTGTTTTTTCTTTACTTGAGCCGTTTATTTAATGAACCATTACACGCCATTATTTACGGGAAATCAGGAAGCGGTAAAACCTACCTACAGACGAAAATCAGCGAATGTTTACCAGAAGAATCAGTACGCACAATTACAAGCCTTACAGAAAATACATTGTACTACTCTGCAAAGGATTTTTGGAAACATAAGCTTTTATTAATCGAGGATTTAGAGGGTGTTTACAATGCTTTTTTACCACTTCGGGAGTTCATGTCCAAACAAAGCATATCAAAGCTTACAACCGATAAAGACGCCAAAGGAAACAATGTACAAAAGGTTTTAATGGTAGAAGGTCCAATATGTGTAAGCGGTGCAACCACCAAATCAAATATTTATGAAGATAACGCCAACCGAAGTTTTTTACTGCATATAGATGAAAGCCCCGAACATGCAAGGGAAGTAATGGACTATCAACGAAAAATGCAAGCCGGAATAGTTAACGAAGCGGAACAACAGAAATACAAAAAGCTCCTGCAGAACACGCAACGATTATTAAGAAAAGTAAGGATAATCAACCCTTATGCTACCATGCTGGATATACCGGAATGTGTTTTTAAGAAGCTCAGAACCAATATGCACTATTTACGCTTAATTGAAATCATAACCTTTTACCACCAGCAACAGAGAGAAATAAAAACCGATGCAAACGGTAATCCTTACATAACAACAACTCCCGAAGATATAGCCTGGGCAAACTTTTTAATAAAAGACAGTTTACTAAGAAAATCAGACGAGCTGAGCGGACAAGTCCGCCACTTCTTCGAATCCTTAAAAAGCTTTGCAGACAAGAAAGAAGAACCAAAAACCATTTATGCAAAAGAAGTCCGGGAAGCTTTTAGAATGAACCCAATGTCCATAAACCGATATTTAAGAGAGTTGGAGAACCGTGGCTATATCCAACGAAACGGTGGCAATCGAAAAACTGGTTTTGAATATGAAATAAAAGCCTGGGACGAATACAAGAAACTAAAATCCGGCATCGATATTTTAGACGAAATCTTGGAGAAGGTAAAAGCGAAGTATAACAGCCAAAACAAACCAAAAAGTTAAGTATAACACAAGTGTAACATAAGTATAACACGGTCAGCGACCGAGGCAATTAATTTAAATATCAGTCAATTAGAGCCAAGTGTAACAGTATAACAAGTATAACAGAGGAAGAGCAAGACCCCTATAAAAAAATGCAAAAACTGACGATACAAACACCGGAATTTATCAGGATGGAAACAGCCTTCCAAAAGTGGTTAAGGACGTTGAACTTTGAACAGACAACCATCAATTACAATCCTGTCCGGGTGCGTGAGTTCTTTTACTGGTTGGAAAAGCATGGAATAAAAGCAATAACGGAAATAACAAAGCCAGTTGTGTTAAAATACTTCGACTACCTGAAAGAGCGAAAGAACCAAACTAAAAACGGCAAACTAAGCAAAAATACATTACGAACTCACCAACAATCATTAAGGCGTTTTACAAGGTATCTAAGGGAAACAGGACAAGACAGCTTTGAAGTCGATATACAATTACAAGGAAGTGCCAGGAGCATAAAAACCATATTTAGCAAAGAGGAAATAAAATCCCTGCAGATGGCTTGTGATAGCGATGTTTTAGGAATGAGGGACAAAGCAATGTTAGCCGTTTATTACGGTTGTGGACTTCGGAGAAATGAAGGGCTTAACCTCGATGCAGACGACATACTTTTTAATAAGAACCTGGTTTATGTTCGGAAAGGGAAAAACTATCGTGAACGCTATGTTCCGATGACGGAAGGGGTAAAAGAAGAACTGCAAAACTATGTTGATTATGCCAGACCAACATTAATGAAATCACCAGTAAAAGCTTTGTTTTTAACTGTTAAGGGAAATCGACTTGGAAGTAATGGAATGGCTGAAAGGTTGCAGAGCTTGAAAGATAAAGCAGATATAAACAAAGAAGCTGGCTTGCATGCCTTGCGGCACTCCATCGCTACGCATCTTTTACAATCAGGAATGGAACTGGACAAAATAAAACGGTTCTTAGGTCATAGCAGCTTAGAATCAACACAAATCTATACACACATTAAAAATGAGCAATGCGAGTAAATACAGCCACTTAAAAGAGAAATTTACCGGAATCCTTCAGCAGTTGGAAACCTACCTGAAGAAACAAAACTATGAACCAAATACAATCCGGCAATTTAAGAACTACACAGCCTGTTTTTTAGACTGGCAGAAACTCCAAAGGCTTGAACAGGTAAGCTATAACGATTTACTTATTTACATTGATTATTGCAGGGAAAAAGGCGACAGCCTGAAACTAATAAACCGGAAATTATCAGCCATTAGAAAATATTACGAGTATTTACAAAGCAAAGGAGAAACTTTAAAGAACCCAGCATCAGGCTTGTTTTTAAAAGGAAAGCGTTCAAGTGTCCCAAACAATCTACTGGACAAAAAAGAGCTGCAGGAACTTTACAACCAGTACCAACCTTATGACCTGAGAACGATAAGGAACAAAATTATTTTAAGCTTGCTAATCAACCAGGCAGTAACAACAGACGAACTTCATAAACTTGAACCAGGTAACATAAAACTGAAATCCGGGAAAATAGAAATACCAGGAGGAAAGCACAGCAACGGAAGGACTTTAGAACTTGAAGCAAGCCAAATAATCGAGCTGCAGGAATACTTAAACGAAACCAGACCGGCAATATTAAGAGCAATCCGAAAAACTCCAAACTGGTCAGGAAGGAAAGCAGAAAAGCCCGATTTTAAGCGATTAGAAAACCAACTGATAATAAGTGTTAATGGTTCAACCAACATCAAAAACAGCCAACACCATTTAATTAAAGCTTTGCAGCACGTAAACCCAAAAGTCAGAAGCTGTGGACAAATCCGTCAAAGTGTAATAGCTGAATGGTTAAAAACAGAAGATGTCAGAAAAGTGCAATACAAAGCCGGACACAGGTATGTAAGCACAACCGAAAGATACCAGACCAATAACCTTGAAGATTTACAGGAAGCCTTAAACATCCATCACCCATTGAAATAACCCACAAGCCAACACGCCCCACAGCAAATAAAACCCAGCCGTTTTTGCAAAACTCCCCCTGTCTTTTATTTACTTCCCCTACGCCAGCCCTTCTGTAATTTTTTCCGTCATGCTTTTTGTCCGACCCACAAACGGCACATTGCTTTTTTATTTTTAATTGAATGGATTTTAAGCGGTAAAAACAAAAAATCAAAGAGCCGTGCCAACGCTTGAAAACAAAAAGACACGCCATAAAAAATTACCCAAAGCTAAGTTACATAATACGAGTTATAAGGACAGCCCCACAAAAGGTTGACCCGCAAAAACCAAAGCTGCCAGTTATAACAAGTATTATGCAAAATAGCCGCATGTCCAACACACCCCGACCCACGCCAACGCTGACAAATAGCATATTAAAAAATCCCACGAGCTGACCCACTTCCAATATTTTTTAAAAAGCTATTTGCTGCCCTGAAAGCGGTAACAAAAGTTTTATCAAACCTTTGCTGTTGTTGATTTATCCACCGAACAACCCCGACCACCACCCCAAAGAGTGGCGGTAGTTATTAGCCCAAAAGAAATAAAAAGAGCAGCAAATGTAAGTTCCAGGCTGACAAAGAAGCAAGGGTATATAAACAGCTCCGTTCCTCCGCTGCCCTTGCTTCTTTGCATCCTTCCACTTGATAGATGGCTTTCTTTTTTTCCTTTTTTCTTTTGGGAAAATAATTAGTGGTGTGTAGTGGTTAAATAATGGCACAGAACCCCTTAAACCGAAACCTTAGGCAACCAAAAAGCAGAGTATTGGTTTTGAACAAAAGGAAAAGGAATAAAAGTGCCTGCGGGGTCGGCTTGTGGGTTTATGCCGGAAGCTTTTGGGCAAAAACAATACGGGGCTTAAATTTGCTCTTAGGGCTTTGGTTTATACTTACATCGGGAAAATACACTTTTACAAATGTTCAAATTATGCACTGCAGTTCCATCGGAGCGAGAGGGTCGGGTCGAGCGGCTATTTACACATAATAACCCTTATAACTGACAGCTTTGGAATCGTGTGTAAGCCTTGCAGGGGCTGTTTTATAAGGTTTATTATGTTACTTAGCTTCGGGTGGTTTTATCTGTGGGTCGGCATTTACAGCTCTTTAACTTTTTATTTTACCGCTTCAAATAAAATCTCAATAAAAATAAAAAGGGAATGTGCTGTAAATAGCGCAGGGAAAGGAAAACCACAGAAGGGCTGGCGTGGGGAGTACCAGGCAGCAGAAGGGACGTTTTAGGGCTGACTGGTACGTGGGAATACCTTCAATTTTTTTCTTTTATCTGAAATGAAAAGTGTATTTTTGGGAGCAAGTTCTTTGATTTTAACTGTTTGTTCCTGGATGTCTGGTGCTGAACGGAAAAGTGGTTTTTGAAAAGTAGGTTGTCTGGATTATGGAGCCAGAATGTATGATCCTGCTTTGGGGCGTTGGCACGTGATGGATCCTC
>CAYPOY010000104.1:0-15619 GCA_964412395.1 uncultured Anaerolineales bacterium
CCGCCATGATGCGCCAGGGGGCGACGTCCAGTTCCAGCACCAGCCAGGCGACGCGGTGCGTGAGCACGCGGGTCTTGCCACTGCCTGGCCCGGCCAGCACCAGCACCGGGCCGTCGGAGGCGGTGACGGCTTTTTGTTGCTGAGGGTTGAGTCCTTTGAGGAGATCCATACCGGCACATTGTAACACAGTCGGGCACGGCACGCCAGTTTTGTCGTTTGGAAAACCATGAGTTATAATATAACGAGGAGGCAGAATATGGCGAGTTACGGAGCCCTTGCCGCCAGGCTGAACATTAGCGAGCGGGAACTGGAACGCGAAAGCCTACGTGTCTATCTACAACAGCGACTCCGCGAGGTGCGGGTGACATCGTGCATCTGTGCAACGAATACGGCGTGCAGAGCGCAGAGGAGATGGAAGCGCGTTATCGAGAGGGCACATTGCCAGAGGCCGGGACGTGGGAGGATTTCTTCCGGCTGGATCACCTGGAGGCCAGACGAGATGAACTCCTCAGCCTGCTTCAGGAGTTGTGACGCACCACCTGGCCGATATTGCCCTGGCCGAATTTGCTGACATTGTGCTTTCGGCGACCGTTGAGACCGCCAGGATACGGTTGCATTTTACCGACGGATCCTACGCGGATATCTGGTTCTCCAAACGACGCCCCGGGGTGTACGCTTACCACTGGGAGCGTCGGCACATAGATGGCACAGTCTTTCGACACGACAACATCCCCCACCGACGCTGGAGGCGCGTTTATCAAGCGCCCAGCACGAGGAGGCGAGCGAATGGTCATCACCCACGAACTACAACTGCACACCCGTGGTCACTGCGACATTCAGGATATCACCCCCCAGATCACGGATGCGATGAGAGATTCGAGTCTGCAGGCAGGCATTGTCACCGTCTTCTGCCCTGGCTCGACCGGCGGCCTGACCACCATCGAGTACGAGAGCGGCGTGCTGGCCGACCTCCGGCAGGTATTGGACGAAATCGTGCCGCCCGATCGGGACTACCGCCACCACCTGCGCTGGGGGGACGACAATGGTCACTCCCACATCCGCGCTGCCCTCATCGGTCCCTCGCTGACGGTACCCTTCGTCGAGGGCCGTCTCACGCTGGGCACATGGCAGCAGATCGTGTTTCTCGACTTCGACACCCGCCCCAGGTCACGGCGGCTGGTGGTGCAGGTGATGGGAGAGCAGTAGGACAAGTTGCCAACTTGTCCCATAGGAGGTGAGAGATGGTCAACCGCAAAGTGATGAAGGCGGCGGCCGAACGACACCGCAAGATGCGCCCCCAGGCAAAACGCGCTTACCGCGAGTACGGTGCACAGGCACACGAGTTGATCCGTCAGCTCGCCGGCCCCACGCAGGCCGAACACGACCGGGCCTTCGACCAGTTGGCTCGCATGGGCGAGTTCGTTGCATCCGAGTTGCTGGAGGCACTGGCCGATCCAACGCTGGACCCTGTCGCAACCGACGAGGTCGTCTCCCTCCTGGGAGGCACCGGCGATGAGCGGGCGCGTGAACCGGTGTGGCAATTTCTCCAGGCCAACCAGGACGACCCAGAGCGAGTCTCCACCACCGCCCTGAGCCTGGCCGGCCTGGGGGACGACCGCGCCCTGCCCTACCTGCGCGAGGGACTGGACTCCGACGACGAAGAACAGGTCGCCAACGGTGTGGCCGGTATGATTACGCTGGGACAGCTAGAAGATGTCCCGCGCCTGAGCCAGATGTACCGCCACCACCGCGCCAACCGTGAGATTTGCTTCGGGATCGCCAACGCCGTACTCACCATCCTGGGTGAGACCGACCAGCGCACCTTCAACCGGGCGATGGATGAGATCCGCACCAGTTTCGCTGATCGAGACCTATGGGCGGACATCTGGGCCATCCTGGAGAGCGAGTTTGGACCTGCGCACCACCCGGTTCATTAACACGCTGCCAGGTTGAAAGGACGTCACGTGAGTAGGGCACTCAATGTCGTGGCTATCGGCGAGGTTCTCTGGGACACCATCGGCGCAGAGAGGCATCTGGGCGGCGCGCCCTTTAACTGCGCCGTCCACTGCCACCACCTGGGAGCCCGCAGCGCTATCGTCAGCCGCGTGGGATGGGACGAACTGGGCGACGAGATTCTAATCAGAGCACGGGAACTGGGTGTGGACGCCAGCCTGATCCAGCGCGACACCGAGCACCCCACCGGGCAGGTGCACGTGACACTTCGCGCCGACGGCCAACCGGAGTTCGACATCTGCACGGGGGTAGCCTACGATTATCTCGCCGCCGGCCCGGTAGCCATGACGCGCGTGTCCGCCGCCGACGTAGTCTGCTTCGGTACGCTGGCGCAGCGGCATCCGGTGGCGCGGCAGTCCATCGCCACGCTGCTGGAGACCGCCTCCCTTCGGCAGGCTCAGGGCATCGCGCGGGCACTCCTCGTCTGCGACCTCAACCTGCGTCCACCTCACTACTCCGTCGAGGTCGTGCGCGATTCGTTGGCACAGTGCCACCTGTTGAAGTTGAACGACGGCGAACTACGCATAGTGCAGGGAATGCTGGGGCGAGACGACATGGACGAGGACGCGTTCCTGCTGCACCTGCTAGAAGCCTACGGCCTGGAGTTGGTCTGCGTGACGCTGGGCGCACGCGGGTGTATCCTGCGCACGCGCCAGGAGCGGGTCGCCGCGCCTGGCTACCCGTGCCAGGTGGTGGACACAGTCGGCTCAGGGGACGCCTTCACGGCGGCGCTGGTCGTGAAGTACGTGGCGGGCTGGCCGCCGGCCGAGGTAGCCAGCTTCGCCAACCTGGTGGGGGCCTACATCGCCACGCAGCGCGGCGCGACGCCGCCCATCACGCCGGACACGCTGAAAGCCTTCGCCGCGCGGTGGCGGTAGGCGGAAGACGGAGCTGCAATCAAGGCGTATGGATGTACTGACCTCCCCACCCCCCGAAAAATCACACGGGTCGGCTTTCCCGTTGCCCTGGCTTGTCGTCGTGCTGGCGACAGCGACGTTCCTGGCCTTTCTCATCGCCACGCCAGGCGGATTGCTGACCAAGGCGGATATGATCGGCTACGCTGTGTGCGGCCGCCTGACCACGCACTCCTTCACTATCGCCGGGCGCCAACTGCCGCTCTGTGCCCGCTGCACCGGCACTTTCCTCGGTGCGCTGACCGGGTTCTTCGGGCAAGCTGTGGTGCTGCGCCGCCGCCGCACCGCCGAGTTCCCTCCATCTCCCATCATCGTCATCCTCGTCGGCTTCACGCTGCTGTGGGCAACCGATGGCCTCAACTCCTACATGACCCTCATCAACGGCCCACACCTCTACGAACCCCGGAACTGGCTGAGACTGACCACCGGCACGCTCAACGGGCTGATGATGAGCGCGCTCGTCTATCCGGTCCTCAACTTCACGCTGTGGCGGCACCCAGTGCCTGAACGGACTATACGCAACCTGCGCGACCTGGGCTTGCTGCTCCTGCTCGAAGCCGGCATGGTCGGCCTGGTGCTCACCCGATGGTCTTTCCTGCTCTATCCGCTGGCCCTGCTGAGCGCGTTAGGCGTGCTGACCCTACTCACCTGCGTCAACAGCATGCTGGTGTTGATGATCGTGCGGCGGGAGAACGTGGTGGACACCTGGCGTGCCGGCCTTGTTCCGCTGCTGGCCGGCTTCACGGCGAGTCTCATCCAGATCGGCGCGATTGACGTCGCGAGGTATGTGCTCACCAGCACCTTGGGAGGCATCCCGCCGTGGCAATAGTTGTATTGTGCACACACATGGGCTATAATATGCTCCTGTTCACCACCCGTTTGGAGACCTTCGATCAGCCCTGCGGCGGGGTCAGGAGACCCTCGCCGAGCACCAGGTGAGACAGGAAGCAATAATGACGTAAGGAGAATGCAATGGACATCGGCAAAGCACTTACCTTCGTGTTCGAAGACGAGGAATGGATAAGCAAAATCTTGCTGGGAGCGGCGATCACGCTGATCCCTGTCTTTGGCGCGCTTGCGCTCATAGGGTATGCCATCGCGGTTACCCGCAACGTCATGGCTGACAAGCTTCAGCCCTTGCCCGCCTGGGACGACCTGGGGCGCTACTTCATGGACGGGCTGATGTTCTGGGTCGCCACCTTGCTCTACGCGCTGCCATTTTTGATCTTCATCTGCCCGATCGCTGTGGTCTGGATCCTGCCAGGGCTCGTTGGTGAGCAAGAGGACTGGATGGCCATCCTGGCTGGCATATCAGGGCTTGTGAGCCTGGGACTGGGCTGCCTGGCAGCTCTGTACGGCATCCTGCTGGGACTCCTGATGCCCATGTTGCAGATACGGTACGCGGAGACTGGTGAGATCGGGGCCTGCCTGCGCTTCGGAGAGGTCTTCCGATCCCTGTTCGCCAACATCGGAAGCATCATCATCAGCCAGTTGCTCCTATGGGTGGCGGGCATGGTAATCGGGGGCGTGGTAGGCGGGTTGGGTGCTGTTCTGGGCATCATTCCCATCTGTGGGTGGATTCTGGCAGCCGCCCTCGGCCTGCTGATGCTCCCTGTTGGTGTCTGGCTGACTGTCTTCTCCGGGCACATGTACGGTCAGATCGGTCGCCAGGCTGGGATGGCCCCCCTCGCGGTCTAAGCGGGTTACGGAAAGTCGTCACTACAAACAACGCGATGCCGGTATACATCGCCTTTCTGGGAGATGTAAAATGATAGCACAAGCATTTTTGAACCTGGCGACGGCCTTTGGCCTTTCGACCTCGGCCGGGTTAAATGCCTACATCCCGCTTCTCGTCGTCGCTCTCCTGGCGCGGCTCACACCGCTGGTCACGCTCAGCGAGCCCTACGATGCATTGAGCAGTTGGTGGGCCATCGGCACATTGGCCGTGCTGCTGACCGTTGAAATCCTGGTGGATAAGGTGCCCGCTGCCGACACCGTCAACGACATCATCCAAACCTTCATCCGGCCGGCAGCCGGGGCGATTCTCTTCGCCGCTACCACGAACACCACCGGCGTCCACCCCGTCCTGGCCGCTATCTGCGGGGTCATCCTGGCCGGCGGCGTGCACGCCGTCAAGGCGGGAGGACGGCCGGTAGTGACAGCAATAACTGCAGGATTGGGCAATCCGATTGTGAGCACGGTTGAGGACATTATCTCACTTGTGACATCGGTGCTGGCCATCGTGGCTCCCTACCTGATAGCTGCCCTGATCTTGATCTCGGCGGCACTGCTCACCTGGTGGTACGTGCGCCGACAGCGGCGCGTATGATCTGGTATGAAGGATTCCAGGATTTTGAGAACGGTTCGCCTGCTTGCCTGCCTGGTGCTGATTCTGAGCGGCGTGGTCGCAACGACCGGCGCCCAGGAGCCAGGCCCCTGCACCCCGCTTGCTCCCCCCCGCCCTCCCTATGCAGAGCCTATTGCACCGGCAGACATTGCTCAGCCCCAAATTCAAAGTCTCCCTCCCCTCAAGGCAGTGCTTATTGTCGGACCTATTGACGGGGATACCGGCCAGTGGACCCTCGGCGAAATAGAGAACATGGAAGACGCCGCTGCCGAGCTGGAAGCCAACGACGTCACCGTTCATCGTTTCTATACACCAAGCAATGACTGGGGACAGATCAAACAAGCTGCTGAGGGAGCCCATTTCTTGTTCTATCGAGGACACGGCGTGTACTGGAGTAATTTCCCCCACCCCACCGTGGGTGGCTTTGCTTTGAAAGACCGCTTTGTCTCCTCCGACGACATCCGGCAAGACATTCGCCTGGCCCCCAACGCTATCGTAATGCTTTACGGATGCTTCACTGCCGGAACGTCCAGTCTCGACGGGGAAGACATTGGAGTTGAGGAAGCCCGCCGCAGGGTTGCTCAGTACTCCGATCCCTTCTTCGACATCGGCGCGGCAGGCTACTATGCCAACTGGTTCGGCAGTGCCTTTCAAATGTTCGTGCGCTACCTGTTCCAGGGCGAGACCCTCGGAGAAGCATACGAGTCCTACTTCGATTTCAATCCCAACACCGTACACCGTACCACCCACCCGGACCACCCCCAGATGGCCATGTGGCTGGACAAGGATTACTGGAGCGGCTACTGGCAGTACAACAACGCCTTCCTGGGACTGCCCGACGAAACGCTGGAGAGCCTTTTCAGCCCCCATGTCCTGGGCAACCTCCCTGATGCTCTCTCATTCACGTACAGCATTCCCGACGAGCGGCTCCTCCCCACTGCCCACCAGGTGACGCCGCTGAACGTGGGGAACGAGGATCCCCTCACCTGGACAGTCGCCACTATGGAGACCTGGCTTACGGTAGCACCCCTCACCAGCATCACCCCGGCCTCCTTCTGGATCACGCCTACCACTTTCGGGACGGGTACGACCGCTTGTTACACCAGTGCTGTCACGGTGACGGTCGTGGACCCGGCCGAGACGGAGGGTTCCCCACATCGGATAGACCTGACCCTGCAAGTGGTGAACACATCACTAAGCCACGTCCATCTCCCCCTCATCCTGCACAACTACACATCACCGCCGCCGTCGCCCCGCTACCCCAACGATCCCCATTACAGCAACCAATGGGCACTGGAGAAAGTGGATGCGCCAGCAGCCTGGGGCTACTCCACCGGCCAAAGCGTCCTCATTGCCATCCTGGATACTGGCACCGACCTGGATCACCCCGACCTGGCAGGCAAAGTACGCACCGACGTTGACCGCGACTTCGTCAACGACGATGACGAGACCGACGACGACCACGGCCACGGCACCCATGTCTCCGGGATCGCGGCGGCAGCGACGGACAACAGCGTAGGAGTAGCCAGTTTGGGCTGGAAAGCGATGATCCTGCCGCTCAAGGTGATGGACGTCAACGGCGAAGGTCACGCCGACGACCTGGCCGAAGCTATCCGCTACGCCGCAGATAATGGGGCGGACGTGATCAACATGAGCCTGGGCGCGCCAGGCGACGGTGGGTGTGCCGGGTATATGCAGGACGCAGTGAACTATGCCTACGCGAAGGGGATGGTGCTGGTGGCAGCGGCCGGGAACGACGGGGCGAATTTGGAGTACTTCCCTGCCAACTGCGAGCACGTATTGGGGGTGGCCGCCACCAACTCTTACGACAGCCGCGCCAGTTACTCCAACTACGGCAACCATGTCAGCGTCGCCGCGCCGGGTTCTAGCATCTACAGCACAGGCTGGAACGAAGACAAGGAGACCAACTGCACCAGCGGCTACTGTTACAAGAGCGGTACCTCTATGGCCACACCACACGTAGCCGGGCTGGCCGCCCTCGTCCGCGCTCACTACCCTTCCTACACACCCGATGAGGTCGCGTCGGCCATCCTGGACAACGCCGATGACCTGGGCGCGACTGGTTGGGACTCATATTACGGGTGCGGACGCATCAACGCCCATCACAGCCTGCTCCAGGGCAAGCAGGGCTCTTCCCCCCTTTGCCTGCAGGGAGTGGAGCCGTGGGCAGTGGACACTATAGAGACGACGGCGGAGGCAGCAGTCAACACACCGTTTGTCCCCGGCGAGATCATCGTCTCCTTCCGGCCTGGGATCAAGGTAGAGACGGCGTCATGGCGATATGGGGCCAGCGCGGAGTTCCTGCCCGAAATTGAAGCCTGGCGGCTGCGAGTTCCTCCGGGGCAGGAATGGGCCCTCCTGGCCAGGTTGCAGGCTGACCCGGCCGTGGCTCACGCCGACCTCAACTACCTCATTTCCGCCCGGTAGGAATGCTGGTTGATGCAGGAGCACAGCATCCAGTCATGGGCCATCCCTGAATATCAACGGTAAATAGCAGCGCAGCGGCTCCACCAGCAGCCACCTCGCTCGCTCCCACGCCCCCCCCACCCCATCCTCCAGAAAGGCCACGCTGTACAGGGGCGGATGAACGGGGTTGACGGTCAGGGTGAGCCGGTAGGTCAAGGTTACCTGGCTACCAGCGCTCAGGGGGCCAGTCCAGCGCACCGTCCCGGTCGGCACCTCCGCCGTGCCTCCGCCCACCCAGGCCAGGGAACCGGGGACAAGCGCAACATCCGCCGGGAGGAGGTTAGTGACTGTAGTCGTAAGGGCATCTCCGGGACCGGCGTTGGCGAGGGCCAACGTGCAGGAGACCACAGTGCCGGGCCGGGCGGGAGAGGGGACGAACCAGAGATCCGACGGGGAGAGGTCTGGCGCGCCTACCCGCACCACAGCAGCGCGGTAGAAGTGGATGTGGTGATCCTCCAACCCAAGACGGGCAGTGTCGACAATGGGGTCGCTGAGCGCGGTGCCCGCGACGACGGTAGCGCGGTAGGTAAAGGTTACGGCCTCGCCGGGGTCAAGCAGGCCACTCCAGGAAAGGCAACGGGTGAACAGATCGTAGCTGCCAGGGAAAGTGACGCTGCCGGGAACGATGACAAGATCGGCCGGCAGGGTATTGGAAAGTGAGGCAGTGACGGTGGTGGAACCGTCATTCTGCATCCTCAGGGTGTAGGTGAGGGTATCGCCGGGGGCGGCTGCCCCCCGGTCGGCAGCGAAGGTCGAGCCACCCAGCCAACTCAGCCACCCGACGGCACGCTCCATCACCTCAGCCCGACCCGCCTCCGGCAGCGTCTCAAATGGGAAGGAGAAAAAGACCGTCCGATAGTCCTCCTCCTGCCGCGCCAGCGCGATAGGACGGCGCTCCTGGTCACGGAAAGGGACGGCCGTGTCGGGCGTGGGCACGACCGCATCCGACCAGTTGCGGAAGGGATAATCCAGCGGGTAGGGGCCCAACCGGTCGCCGATAGGGCTCTCCGGCACTCCCGATGCCAGCGTTGGCGTGACGTCCTCGGTGTGGACCATCACCCCCAGGTAGTCCCGGCTGAAGGAATCGTCGTGGTGGTAGTAGAGAAAGTCCTGGGAGGAAAGGAACAGCCGCCCCCCGCCGTCAAGATACGCCGCCAGCGTCGTTTCCTCGTCGGCGGTCACTGGCTTGTACCAGTCGTAACCGGTGAACCAGACGACGACAGGGTAGCGCTGCAGCACGTCCGACGGGGGGCTGCTCCCCGGTGGTCCGCCAGCAGCCTGCCCGGTACACCAGTAGTCATAGGGAAGACCACTGCCTGCCAATGCCGCCTCGTATTGGGCCTCCTGGTTGTACCAGCGATCATCGTCCACCAGCAGGATAGGGGCAGGAGCTTTGGTCGTGAATACAGCGGTCTGGACCAGAGTGGGAGAAAGGAATGAGCGAGCAGTGAGCGTGATCACATCCCGCGCATCCCACCCGGCGGTGAAGGGAACGGTAACGGTCGCCACAACAGTGGCCGAGGTGCAGGGGGTCAGGGTGAGAGAGTGAGCGCTGAGTTGGGTGGCCCAGGATGCACCGTCGAGCGAGAGGCTGACGGTATCTGTGACGCCTGCCTGTCCCACGTGCCGCACCCGCAGCGTGTGGGTGACGATAGAGCCGGGCAGCCCAATGCGCATCTGAGAAGCAGGCTTCAGTTCGAGCCCAACGGCCGGCGGTGGTGCGGCCAGCCAATCCAGCGCCCGGCCCATCACATCCTGGCGGACAGCCCGGTCGTTGATAGCCTCGAAGCCGAAAGAGAGGTAGACGGCCCGGTAGTCCAGGCAGGTCCCTACCCGTATCCCACCGCAGCCATCCCCCTGATAGACCAGCACCGGCGCGACAGCATCAGGGTCAGCGACGGCAATCTCGTCGGGAGAGCCCTGGTTATCGGCCCCACCGGGGCCTGTGATGGTGATGGTCAGACCGGCAAAGACGTCGCCTCCCAATCCCTCCAGCACCCGCGTCGGCGCATTGTCGCTGACGTAGCGGGCCTTGAGGTAGTCCCGGTAGTAGGCGCGCCAGTAGTCCAACGATCCGCCGTCGTCCCAGAAGCCTATGTCCTGACCGGTCAGAAACAGCCACCCGCTGGCGGAGAGATATCCGGCGATAGCCTCCTCCGCGCCGACGTAGCCGGGAGCGTCCTGCGGTGCGCTCCAGACCACGACATCGTAGGCGGACAGGTTGGTTGCAGTCGGGATGTCATCAGGCAGGCGCTTGATGGCCCAATCGTCGTAGGCGTAAGCCAGGCCGTCCAGCGCCTGGCGGAAGTAGTCAGCCTGGCTGTCGTAGTACCAGCAACCACTGTCTACCAGAAGGATGGATGGGGCAGGAGGCAGAGCCAGGTCCGCTATAGTGACCTGCCCAGCGATGACGTGCACGGTGGCGGTAATGACCCGGTGGCCCAGACTGCGAGCGCGGACAGTGTAGGTGCCGGCAGGGAGGGTGAAAGTGTAGGCGCTGGCGGTGACTTCAAAAGGGGTGTCCAGCACGGCGACGGTGACAGTGACCGATGCGCCGGAGGCAGCGTCGGTGACGCCA
Source organism: uncultured Anaerolineales bacterium (assembly GCA_964412395.1). Classification (GTDB taxonomy): domain Bacteria; phylum Chloroflexota; class Anaerolineae; order B4-G1; family B4-G1; genus CAYPOY01. The sequence continues at coordinate 10,340 of CAYPOY010000104.1, forward strand.
CCTCGCAGAGTGCCGGTGGGCCACGGCATAAGGGCAAAATCCATCACGGTCGTCGTCGCGGTCGTCACCCTGACGCCCCAGACTGTAGCCGACTCGTAGCCAAAGGCAGAGGCGGTCAAGTCGTAGGTAGTGGGGGCCAGCGCCAGCAGGTAGGAACCATCGTCGCCGGTCGTGGCCCTCCCTCCACCCCCGCCCCCGTGGGGCGTGGCCGCGACCGTCGCCCCGGCGATGGACATGCCATCCCCGGCCCGTGCCACCGTCCCGCTGATGATACCAGGCCGGGCCAGCGCGGCGACGGCAGCAAAGGCATCCACCCGGCCCCAGCCAGTGTCGTTGTTGGGGACGGGATCACCCAGGGGAACGGCGGTGCTGGTGATGAAGGAAGCAGCACGGGTGATGCTCAACGTAGGGCTGACCGAGCGCAGGAGAGCGACGATGCCGGAGACGTGGGGGGCGGCCATCGAGGTGCCCTGCATCAGGCCGTAAGCCCCCCCGGGCAGGCTGGAGCGCACGTGCACCCCAGGCGCGACCACGTGGGGACGGATCTCCCCCCACGGGGAGGGACCCCGGCCGGAAAAGTTGGCCACCTCGTCGTCGGAGTCGGTAGCGCCGACGGCGAAAGCCTCTGGCAGAGAGGCCGGTGAGCCAATCGTGCCCCCACCAGGACCATTGTTCCCGCCGGAGAAGACGATGAAAATACCAGCAGCCCGCAGAGCCTGTAAATCGGGTTGAAAAGTGGTCAGGGAGCCGTTGTCGTTACCCCAGGAGCAGTTGACCACGTCGGGGGCCTTGGTCGGATCACCGCCGGGAGCCAGGAGCCACTGGAAACCCTCGTGGATCCAGGAGTCGTAGCCATAGCCCTGGTTGTTCAGAACTCTGGCCGCGATCCATCGTGCCCCTGATGCGACGCCGATGCCGTCTTGCCCCAGGATGGTGCCCAGCGTGTGGCTGCCGTGGCTGTGGCCGTCCACCGGATAAAGCGCACCGCCGTCGGTGGCGTCGTGCCAACTGTAGGCATGGACGGCCGGGCCGTGGGGGTTATATCCCCGGTAGTTGGCCTGCAGCGCCGGGTGAAGCCAGTCCACCCCCGTGTCCATCCCAGCCACGACGGCCCCGGTGCCGGAGACGTGAAGGGATGCCCAGACCTGATCGGCACGGATGCGGGCAACGTTCCACTCGGTGAAAATTGGAGATTGGAGATTGGAGATTGGAGGTTGGAGGTCGGAGATTGGAGGTTGGAGGTCGGAGATTGGAGGTTGGAAATTGGAGGTTGGAGATTGGAGGTTGCGAATTACGAATCGTGGATTTTGGGTTTGAGGCCTGGGATTTGGGATTTCTGCGCTGATCCACTGCCGCCAGTGATCGAGGTGCACACTGGCGACGGCAGGGTGGGTGGCGAGGGTACGGACAATGGACGGGCGCGCGCGGACGGCGATGCCGTTGAAAATCCAAAAAGGAGTGTAGGAATCCACCAGCCCGGCTGCCCGTGCCCTCTCCAGGTAGGCGCGCAGGGGGGCTTGAGAACGGGCAGCATTGGCTTGCAGCGTCGAGACGACACGTGAGCGGGCCTCAAGCACACTCAGCGCCCCGCCAACTGCCGCATCGAGATCGGCCTGCTCGCGCAGGTGGACGACGACGCGGAAGTACTCGTCGGACTCTGCCTTAAGCAGAGCCCGCAGTAGTTCTGGCTCAAGTTGACGGCTCTCCATTTCAATCTCCCCCACCGGGGGGGAAGCAAATGCAGGAACGCCCACACTTGTCAACAGGAAGAATATGAGTATCATACTTACAATGCGGTAGAGTGTGTTCATTTCTACCGACTCATTATACCACCGATAATCAAGGAATAGAAACCTCGGGAGGTGTCAATGTTGACAGATAAACTGGCACGGGTATCCATCGCCCACCTGCCCACCCCACTGGAACCGCTGCCCCGTCTCACGGCACAACTGGGCGGCCCAGAGCTGTGGATCAAGCGGGACGATCAGACCGGGCTGGCGACGGGAGGCAACAAGGCCCGCAAACTGGAGTTTCTAGTAGCCGACGCACTGGCACAAGGGGCCGACACGCTCATCACGGCAGGCGCGGCTCAGTCCAACCACGCTCGCCAGACGGCGGCGGCTGCGGCCAAGTTCGGGCTGACCTGTACGCTGGTATTGCGAGGGCAAGAGCCACCGCAGGTACAGGGCAACCTGCTGCTGGACCGGCTGCTGGGCGCGGAGGTGATCTGGACGGGGGACCAGGCGTTGGCCGAGGCGATGACCCAGGTAGCCGGGGATTTGCAGGCGGCGGGCCGTCGCCCCTACGTTGTCCCCTACGGCGGGAGCAACCCTACCGGGGCCAGCGGCTACACGGCAGCGATGGAGGAATTGCTGGCGCAGCGCGCGGAGCGGGACCTGCACTTCGACCACATCGTGCTAGCCTCCTCCAGCGGCGGCACGCAGGCGGGGCTGGTGGTGGGAGCGCGGGCGCTGGAGTACGAAGGGCACATCCTGGGCATCAGCGTGGACCTGCAGGCCGATACCCTCCAGCGACGGCTGGCCGGCCTGGCGACGGCGACGGCGGATCACCTGGGACTGGGGTTTACCTTCGCGTCGGAGGACTTTGCCGTGAACGACGACTACCTGGGCGGCGGGTACGGCATCGTGGGAGAGTTGGAGCGAGAGGCGATCCGTACCATGGCCCGCACCGAGGGGGTGCTGCTCGACCCCGTCTACACCGGCCGGGCCTTTGGTGGCCTCTTGGATCTGATCCGCCGGGGCGCCTTCAGTCGTGGCGAGCGGGTGTTGTTCTGGCACACGGGCGGGACGGCGGGGTTGTTTGGGTATAGCAGGGCCGTGTGGCCTGGTCAATGACAGCGATGGGCGGACTCTCCTGAGTCCGCCCATTACACATGGGCAGTATGCGGTTTTGCCGTCGAGACTGGGAAAAGGGAATCACCCTCTGCTGTGGAGACAATCGGCGAAGACATGCCCTATGCGGCTCTCCCGAATGACGCGCCTCAGCCCCGAATTATAGCCAGCCAGCGCAGCAGCCATTGTGGCAGCCCGACTGGCCAGTCCCACCTGTGGAGATACGTTCCGTTCATCGCTGTACCCCCTCTCATCACTGTCACCGTTCCTGCTTGCTCATACGCCATTATTGTACCGCATAAGCGCAGAAACCCACCCACAGTGGACTGGCGATTATCCAGGGATTATCTGTGAATTCGCCCATGCCTGGCTTGCATCTGGCCTGCCCGAATCTGACATCTGGCTGTTCCAAAGCAAAGCGGGGAAAGACAAGTGCCTCTCCCCGCCCCCGATTGCTGCGTTTTGGTTCAGGCAGCCAGTTCCAGTTCGAGCAGTCCCTTCTGATACAACGCTGCCACCAGACCCAGCCCGTGCTGCCCGAAACACCGTTCGATCTGGCGCAAGGTAGTCCGACCGTCGCAGGCATCCAGGACGGGTTTGTCCTCAAACGGTACCGGAGCGACGCGGTTGCCCCGCATCAGCACGTAGCCAAAGTCCTCCCGGCGCATGCGATACTGTCTCACCGGCCTCAGCCCTTCGTGCAGCCTGACCCGTTCAGGTGGGCGTGCCTGTATCAGAGGCGCACCTACCAGCGGGTCACGCCGCTCCGGGCGCAGTTCGGCCAGTGCGCGGCACCCGCCGTGACAACGGGAGAACTCAGCGCAGGTGTGGCACGCGGCCGGGATCAGGTCGCGCCAGCGTTCCATCGCCGCCGAGTGCCAGAGGGTTTCAATGGGTTGGTGCAGCAGGCTGCCGGCGACGGTGGGCGAGTGGTTGCAGGGCCGCAGGCTGCCCCAGGGGTCAACCGCGCAGTAGGCCACCCCCGCCAGGCAGCCGGTGGATGAGTTCTCGGTGAAACACTGGGGGATGCAGTCACCGTACCGTACCCGCGCTCCCGAACTGCGCAATTCCTCTGTTGTACAGATAGCGGTCAGCAGTTCCTCGGCAGTGGGCTCCAGGCCCGGCAGCAGCTCGCCCAGATAGCGGCTGACGACGGCATGGTCGGCGCCCAGATCGGCCGCCAGGGCCACCGTCTCGGCGATCCGGTCGTGGTTCTGGCGCGTGACGACGATGCTGGTGGCGACGAGCAGCCCTGCCGAGGTCGCCAGCCGGACGTTGGCGACAGCCTCCTCGAAGGAGCCAGGAACACCGGTGAAGGCTTCGTGGACAGGAGCGGTGGGACCGTGGAGCGAGACGAGGAGGCCCACACACTGGGGAATGTCCACGAGGAAGCGCACCAGGCGCTCAGGGTTGAGCCAGCGGGCGTTGGTGAAGAGCGAGAAGTTCAGCCCCAGGCTACTCGCGCGGCGGACGATGGATTCGAACTTGGGGTGCAGCGTAGGCTCGCCGCCGGTGAGTTTCAGTTGCTCGGCGTGGGGAGCAATACGGTCGAGGATGATGCCCCACTCTGCCGCGCCGAGAGGTGGCGGGACGGTGTGGGCTTCCCGCGCCTCAGCGAAAACGTTGGAACACCCCCGGCAGCGGTTGTTGCAGACGGGGGTGAGCTCCAGCGAGTAGAGGACCGGTGTGGAGAGAACGTGGATCACGGCATGTCAGTTGCAGCCGCACTGATCGTCGAAGAACTTCAGGAGGGGCTGTGCCCTGGCGTTTTCTATCTCTTCCTCCACCAACTCGACGGCTGGCAGTTCGGTAATGCCGGTTAGGAGGCGACGAGCCACAAACAACGACAGTGGTTGGGACAGCCTGGAAACGCCGTGCCTCTTACTCACTATTCTGACTGGATCGGATTTCATAGTGCTCCTTACTATCCGCTGATCAACTCAAGGACGCCCAGAGTGCTGTCAAACATCTCCAGGAAGCGAGTTGCGTCTATGGAATAGACATTGGCTACCTGAGCAGCGTACTCACGCAAGGCATACAACTGAGGCACTGACAATCTGCGCAGGTAGCCATACATACTGTATAGAGTAGCATCTAACCCCGGTGCCTTTGGTGAGTAAGCAAGAAAATAGCAGGTGGCGAGGACATAGTGGCGGATTGCTTCCTCCTGGCATTGGGAAACGCCTACTTCACCTTCGACATTCTGCACCTCGCTCTGTGCCAGAGCAATGTGCCCCCGGAGCAGGTTGGTCTTGCCCAGCATCAGCCAGTACCCCTGGACTGGCTCCTCAATCTGTGGAAGGCCGCTGCTTTCTTCAATGTGATAATCTGGCTTGATGTAAGCATCTGACTTGTCCAGCCATTTAAGTGCTTCGGGGTCTCCTTGAATTCATGGGCTAGCCGTGTACAACGAGCACAGCCAGGCGGA
>CAYPOY010000105.1:0-15375 GCA_964412395.1 uncultured Anaerolineales bacterium
CTTATACTGCTTGTGATTCTGACCTGAATTTGCGAAAACTTGGCGAGGGTATCCATTCCGCGTTTGGCACGGCAACGACCGCGCGCACTTTGATCGGTGACGTTTTAACCGGAAGACGCACGCATCAAGGTCAGCAACTCCTCGTGGATCAGGCCATTCGTCGCCAGGCAGCCCGGCGAATCCACGCGGCACGGCTCCCCCGCCAACGTGGTGCATCGCCCGCCCGCCTCGGCGATGAGGAGTATCCCGGCAGCAGCATCCCAGGGCTTCAAGACCAGGTTGAAGTAAGCCTCCAGCCAACCCGCCGCCACGTAAGCCAGCGCCAGCGTCGCCGATCCCAACGCTCGCACAGTGCCGCACCGTGGAGCAAGCTCTTGTAGATAAGCCAGTGCTCGCCCGCGCACCTCGTCACTGTGCCCCCAGTCCAGCCCCACCACCGTATGACCAAAATTCGCCACACGGCTGACGTGCACCGGCGCATCGTTGAGCCTGGCTCCGCCTCCCCGCTCGGCCACGAACGTCTGGTCGCGCAATGGATCGTGGACCACACCAATGAGCGGTTCGCGCCCCTCCAGCACGCCGATGGAGACGGCGAAAACAGGTACACGGTGCGCATAGTTGGTCGTCCCGTCCAGCGGGTCCACGATCCACGTGTAGCCGCCGCCGACTTCGCTGCCCCCCGCCTCCTCGGAGATAATGGCGTGGTCGGGGAAGCGAGCGCGGATCAAGTCCAGGATGACGGCTTCGGCAGCGGTGTCGGCATCGGTGACAATATCACGGTAGCCCTTCCTGGTGACATTGCGCCCGGCCGGATAGCGCTCAAGGAGCACCTGACCGGCCCGCCGGGCCGCCTCGATGGCAGTCTGCAGCATCTGTCTCCTCCCTATAGCGCCTTACGTCAAGTCCACCGGGACTTGCCTGGCAATCGTTAGCGTCTGCTGGCTCACCTCGACGGGGGCTATCTGCCATTTGCCCTGGAGCTTCGCACCCCTGACCACCTGGTCGCTGAACTGCCGGGCCATAAGAGCAGCGGTTACGTGCGCTTAACCCAGACGCCAATTTGCGCCGGCCCGATGGCGGCTTAGCGCATCGCCTTGATGAAATTCCAGACACCGATAGCAAAGATGACACCGCCCACCAGCGTAAAGATGCCGCCCAACAGCAACCCGAACAACTGGCCGTCCCTGGCCATTGAACCACCTGCCCACGAGCCGAGCACCATGAACCATCCCCCCAGGGCCATGAGCCACATATCCCTGTGGGGGAGGGGGCGCAGCCAGTCCAGAATTGCGTCCCAGGCCAGCAAGGCTACCAGGAACACGCTCCCCCAGATGAGCACCTCGCCCAGCAGGACAAAGGGCGTCCCCCCTCCTCAGTCGCCAGTTCTATGCCAATGATAAATGGCATGCAGCCAAACATCGCCCCCCACACCACAGAGAAAAGTGCGCGGCAGACTCCTCGCCCCTTGTCGCGCAGCCCGCTCCACACTCTGCGCAGACTGTTAGCCAGGATCACCGCGCCGATGACGTGAAAGATGGATAAAAAGCCGAGTATCACCGGAGGGCTGTCCATAGCGGCCCGTATTATACACCGCCTCTGACCATCCAGGCAAATTGACAGATACCACATTCTGTGCTAACATAAGTCCAGTGAGTTCTCGGCACAAAACGCTCAAAGTCCCCGTCTCGGGGGCGGCCCATGCAAGAGACAATTGCTCTTTGACGCGGTTTTCGCGCCCAAACCGCCCCCGGGACGGGGGCTGGGAGCATTGGAAAACAGTTTTGTACCGAAAACTAGCGAGGTCAGAATGGCGCGATGATGGATTATACATTCCCCGCCCCTGGCAGCCCGCACCCGTACCCATTTCGGGGGTCCGGTTAGCGCTGCCTGGGCGTCACCAGCCATTTGCCCGCTTTGTAAATGACCAGCCTTCCGCCCCCCGGAGGCTGGTTTCGTTTTCCGTTTCTTTCGTCTTCCATTTTTCGAGGAGGTGAACCGATGAGAATGTCACAACTCTTTGGGCACACGCTGCGGGAGCCCCCAGCCGACGCTGAACTGACCAGCCACCAACTGGCGCTTCGCGCCGGGCTGGTGCGATTCATCGGCGCTGGCCTCTACAGTTATCTGCCACTGGGCTGGCGCGTGGTGTGCAAGATCGAGACCATCCTGCGCGAGGAGATGGACGGGCTCGGCGCCCAGGAGATGCTGATGCCCGTCATACACCCGGCTGAACTCTGGCGAGCGACAGGCCGCTGGGAAAGCATAGGGCCAGCATTGGTGCGAATCCGAGACCGGAGCGGCCGCGATTATGCACTGGCGATGACCCACGAGGAGGTGGTCGCTGAACTGGCGCGGCGGGAAGTGCAGTCCTACCGCGACCTGCCACGGGTCGTCTACCACATCCAGACCAAAGTGCGGGACGAACCTCGCCCGCGTGGGGGGCTTCTGCGCGTGCGAGAGTTCCGGATGAAGGACGCCTACAGCCTCGATGCCGACGCCGATGGCCTGGACGCCTTTTACTCCCGGATACTCACAGCCTACCAGCGCATCTTCGCCCGCTGCGACCTCCACCCCATCCCCGTCGAGGCCGACTCGGGGATGATGGGCGGCGCCGACTCCCACGAATTTATGCTACCCCATCCCGCCGGGGAGGACACCTTTATCCACTGCACGGCCTGCGGCTACGCCGCCAACGTTGAGCGGGCCACGTTCCGGTTGCCCCCGATCGAGCCCCAGCCGCTGGAGGAACCACGCCCCATCGCCACCCCAGGCTGCGAGACGATCGCGGACGTGGCTAACTTCGTCGGCGTGCCGACGAGTCAGACGCTCAAGGCCGTGTTTTACGCCAGTGATGATGAAGCAGGAGGCAAGAGGCAGGAGGGGGGAAGTGGGAGGCAGGCAGAACTGGTGTTCGTGGTAATACGTGGGGATTTGGAGGTAAACGAGACCAAGCTGCGCAACCTGCTGGGCAGAGGAGAGTTACGGCCTGCGACCGACGAGGAGATTCACGCCGCCGGGGCCGAGCCGGGCTACGCCTCGCCAGTGGGCCTGCGTGTGCGAGAGACCCGCGATGGGCCAGGTGTGCTGGTCGTGGCTGACCGCTCCATCGAGGTGGGGAACAACTTCGTCGCCGGTGCGAACCGGCCCGGCTACCACTTCACCGGCGTCAACTACCCCCGAGACTTCGCTGTCACCCTGCTGGCCGACATCGCGCAGGCACAGGCCAGGCATCTGTGCGCTCACTGCGGGAAAACACTCGCGGCCGAGACAGCCATCGAACTGGGCCACTGCTTCAAGCTGGGCACGCGCTACTCGGACGCGGTGGGCCTGACCTACCTGGGCCCGGAGGGGCACGAGCGCCCCGTCGTGATGGGCTCCTACGGCATCGGCGTGGGGCGCTTGATGGCAGCGGTCATCGAGACCCACCACGACGAGTACGGCATTATATGGCCGCCAGCACTGGCCCCGTTCGACGTCCACCTGCTGACGCTGGGCACCCCTGTCAACGAAGCAGTGCAGGCCCAGGCGGAGAAAATCTACGTAGACCTGACAGGTTTTCCGAAACCGGTCAGGTCTGGCCTCAGGTCTGGCCTCGAGGTACTGTACGATGACCGGGAGGAGAGCGCCGGGGTCAAGTTCGCCGACGCGGACCTGATCGGCTGCCCGGTGCGGGTGACGGTGAGCAGGCGCAGTCTGAAAGCAGGCGGCGTCGAACTGAAGGCACGCTGGGCACAGGAGCGGCGCGTGGTAGCGATGGAGAGTCTGGTGGAAGAGATACAACAGATGATTACAGGTCGCTCCTCTACCACACGCGGCAGATCAACCCTTTGAGATACGCTCCCTCCGGGAAAGTCAGTGCCACCGGGTGATCGGTCCCCTGTGCCAGATAGCCAATGATCTGCGCCTCCCGCCCCGCATCCACCGCCGCGCCGAAGACGATCTTCTGAAACAGATCGGTGGACACCGCGCCCGAGCAGGAGAAGGTAAACAACACTCCGCCCGGACGGAGCAACTGGAAGGCCAGCAGGTTGACGTCTTTGTAGGCCCGCACCGCTCGTTTCACCTCCCGCGCGCTGCGGGCAAACTTCGGCGGATCGAGCACGACGACGTCGAAGCGACGGCCCTGAGCGCGATAGCCACGCAAGACGCCGAAGACGTCCCCCTCCACGCACTCAACGCTGCGACGCCCGAAGTCATTGATGGCAAAGTTACGCCGCGCCAGGGCCAGCGCTGGCGCCGAACTTTCGACCAGTATCACCTGCGATGCCCCACCCGCCGCCGCACAAACGCCGAACCCCCCGGTATAGGAGAAGGCGTCGAGCATCTCCGCCCCATCGCAGAAAGCCGGCAGCCGCGCCCGGTTCTCCCGCTGGTCCAGGTAGAAGCCGGTCTTGTGACCCCGCCGGACGTCCACCAGGAAACGATGACCGTGCTCCAGTATCTCCACTAACTCCGGTGGCTCCTCCCCCCACAGCAGCCCCGTGCACTGCTCCAGACCCTCCTTCGCCCGCACCTCCACGTCAGAGCGCTCGTACACGCCTCGCACGCCATCCACCAAACCAACCAGCAAACCAACCAACTCATCCTTCCACCGCTCAACTCCCAGGGTCAGAAACTGGGCCACCAGCCACTCCCCATACCGATCCACGATCAGCCCCGGCAGATAATCCGATTCGGCGTGCACCAGCCGGCAGGCGGTGGTGGCCGGCTGGCTCGGTCGAAGACTTCCGCCCAACGCGAGAGCCTGACGGGCGGCGATGGCCCGCTCCAACCGCCGCCGCCAGAAAGCGCGGTCCACCGGTTCATCCTGCTGCCAGGTCAGCAGCCGCACCGTGATCTGAGAGCGCCGGTTGAGGGTGCCCCGCGCCAGCCAGTTGCGGCCCGCGTCGCGCACCTCGACGACGTCGCCATCCGCCACCTCCCCCTCAATGCGCTCAATCGCGCCGGAGAAGATCCAGGGATGATATTGCAGCACCGGCCTGGTGCGCTTGCGCTTGAGCACAACCGTCCCGCTCACACCACCTCCAACGCTGCCTGCAGTTCGGCGATGAGATACTGATGCTCGCCCTGTTTCAGGAAGCGGACACCACCCCCAGAGTCCAGTGGACGACCCACCATTAGACGACTGCCACCGCTCTGCCCACCCCCCCGAAGACGTCCAGCGCACAAGTACCGAGCATCAAGTATCAAGCGGAAACTTCAACTGCCCGGCGATTCCCCCTGGGCCGATCATATCCAGCAATCGCGCTTCATCAATTGCCGGCACACCCAGTTGCTGCGCCTTGCGGTACTTGGTGCCGCCAGGCGCCCCCCCCACCAGCAGGTAGTTCGTTTTGCGGCTGACGCTACTGGTGACCTTCCCACCATGCCGCTCGATCATCTCCGCCACCTCCTGCCGGGGGCGGGAGAGGGTGCCAGTTATGACGAAGGTCAGCCCTTCCAACGGCCCTTCCGCAGGCGCAGCGGAGGCCTCCTGCTCCAGTTTTACCTCTGCCTCGCGCAACTTATCTATAAACCTCTTGTTACGCGGGCGGGCGAACCACTCCACGATAGCTCCAGCGGTGTGGGGCCCCATCCCCTCGATAGCCTCCAACTCCTCGCGGCTGGCCTGCGCCAGTTCCTCCAGCGAGCAATAGTGCTGTACCAGCAACTGTGCCACGATGCCACCCACGCCCCGGATGCCCAACGCGGCGACGACCTGTGCCAGCGGTCGCTCCTTGCTGACCTCGATGGCTGACAGCAGGTTGTCCGCGCTCTTGTCGGCGAAGCCCTCCAACGGCAGCAGATCCTCCCGCTTGAGATAATACAGGTCGGCGGCGTCCTGCACCAATCCGCGCTCCACCAGAAGTTGTGCCGTCCGCTCGCCCAGCCCCTCGACATCCATCGCGGCAGCGAAGTACCCCACGCGCCGCACGCGCTGTTCTGGACAGGCGACGTTGACGCAGTAGACCGCCACCTCGTCCTCCGGCGAGACCACCGGCTCGCCGCAAGAGGGACAGACCTCCGGCAGATCATAGACCTTCTCCTCCCCCGTGCGCACCTCGATCACCGGCCTGACGACGTAGGGGATGACGTCGCCAGCCCGCCGGATCACCACCGTATCGCCGATGCGGATGCCCTTGCGTTGCAAGTCCTCGAAGTTGTGCAAAGTGGCCTTGCGAATGGTCACGCCGCCCAGTCGTACCGGCTCCAGGTAGGCGAAGGGGGTCAACGCGCCGGTGCGCCCCACGTTGACGCCGATGTCCAGCACTTTGGTCGTCGCCTCGCGGCCGGGGAACTTGAACGCCACCTCACCTCGCGGTGCTCGCCCCACCGCACCCATCACCGCCTGCGTCGCCAGGTCATCCACTTTGATCACCAGGCCATCCACCTCGTAATCCACCGTATCCCGCTTTTCGATCCAACCCTCGCAGTAGATAATCACCTCGTCCAGCGACTCGAAGCGGGCGACGTACTCCGAGACGGGGAAGCCCAACTCCCGCAGGTAGGCCAACGTCTCCCACTGAGTGGGCGGCACAGGCCCATCGGCCTCGACGATACGGTAGCAAAGCAGGGTGATGGGGCGGGTGGCGGTGATACGTGGGTCAAGTTGGCGCAAGCTACCCGCCGCCGCGTTGCGCGGGTTGGCGAAAAGCTTCTCCCCCGCCTCGGCCTGCCGGCGGTTCAACGCCTCAAAGTCCTCGATCCGCATCATCGCCTCGCCGCGCACGACCAGGCGGTGGGGCACCTCCCCCAAATCCCCCTCCCGCACGACCAGGCGGTGGGGCACCTCCCCCCAATCCCCCCCCCGCACGACCAGGCGGTGGCCCCCCCTCCCCCAATCCCCCCCCCGCATCGGGGGGGGGCAGGGGGGGGGTACGGGAATGCGCAGAGGCAGCGTGCGCACCGTGCGCAGATTGACCGTCACGTCCTCGCCGACATACCCGTCCCCTCGCGTCGCCCCCAGGACGAAAAGGCCGTCCTCGTAATGCAGCACGACCGTCAGCCCGTCCAGTTTAGGCTCAACCACCCAGGCGGGCGGGGGAGCGTCGGCCGGGATGAACTTGCTCACCCGTTCCCACCAGGCGTGGATTTCCTCACCGCTGGACCCCTTGTCCAGGCTGAGGATGGGGGCAGAATGCTCCACCTTGATGAACCCCTCGGCGGGCTGCGCGCCCACCCGCTGAGTTGGCGAGTCAGGCGTGATCAGTTCCGGGTACGCTGCCTCCAGTTCGCGCAGTTCGTCCATCAGCGCGTCGTAGTCGGCGTCGCTGATGATGGGATCATTCAGCACGCAGTAGCGGTAGTTGTGGTAATTGATCTCGCGCCGCAGTTGCGCAATGCGTTCGGCAACTTCACGTTGGGTCATTGACATCACCCCCGAAACACAATAGATTCATTGTCTCATTGTTCATTGTCTCACTGTTCATTCCCCTACGGATGCTCGACCGGCTCCAGGAAATTCCCGACCGCCCACCACTCCCGTTCCTCGTTCTCTGGATCGCGGGTCTTCCACCACTCAGAGCCGCCGGATACCGTCGGCCCGTCCACGACGATGAAAACCTCCCCCTCGAGCGCGACGCCCATACGGGTGTAGTTCTCACCGGGCCCCGAGCGGAGGCTGAGGCCGTCTCCGCCGGTGCCCGCCACCCGGACGTAGCGCCCGATGGCGATGTCGGGCGAGATGGTTGGAATGGGCCCGGCCGTCTCAGTGGGTGGAGGGGTCGGGCTGACAGCAGGCGTAAGCACTGATGTGGGCGTCCAGATGACGGGCGTGGGGGTAGGGCCGCCACTGGTTGCCTGCCCATGCAGCAGGTACAGCGCCCACAGGCCGCACACTATCAGCGTCAGCAGCACCACGACGCCCCCAAGTATCCAAACACGAGCGTGCCTGGCCGCCCGATCCCCCTGGACGCCATCCCCACCCTCGTCGTAATCCCGCCTGACGCGGCGGCTGGGGATTGTTTCATCCGTCCAGTTGTCGCTGTGCATCGTGGTCTCCTTGTCCGTAACTCTCAAACCTCAAACAGCCTCGGCAGTCGTTCAAACCCCAGCGCGGTCATCGCCCGGGGATTGGCCTGCCGTACCAGGCGGATCGCCTCGTCGGGGGCAAGGCCACGGTAGCACACCAGGTAACCAGACAGCACTGCCCCGGTGCGGTCCTTGCCAGCGTAGCAGTGGACGAGGGTGGGCCTGCCCGCCGCTACCTCGGCGGCGATAAAGTCCACCACCGGCAGCATCCTCCGCACCAGCCAGCTCCGCAGCGGGGGGAAGAAAGCCAGCCCACCAGGCAGGAAAACCCGATAGTGGCGAAAGCCTGCTGTCCGGATCGCCGCTCCGTCCGCCCCCGCCAGCGAGACGATGGTGCGAAAGCCCCCAGCCCAGAGTTCCTCCAGGTCCCAGCCCACCTGCCTCGGCCCGGGTCGCCCCGCCAGCAGACCCGGTATCACCCAGTAGACAGCCCTCACGGGCAGACCTCCAATGCCACGTCGTCCACGTATAGCGCCGCCGCGTCGTCGTCCCCGTCGTTCCGCGTGCCGACGTAGAGGGTCACCGTCTGGCCCAGGTAAGCGCTCAGATCGTACTGCCGCTGCTCCCACGTCCGTGCGTCGGACTGCCAGTGGTCCAGGGCATGGTAGACGTCCGACTGATCCCATAGGCTCACGTAATGCCAATCGTCGGGGTCGCTCTCCTCGCTGATAGGGTAGACCCACAACCACAGGGTGGCCTCGTTCCCCCCGGGCAGCGTCACCTCCTGCGCCACCGAGGAGTAGGCGTCGCTCCCCGGCTCCCCTGGTGGGATGCCCACCCGCGCGCTTCGCGCACCGGAGTGGACGTTTGTGGTATCGTAGGTCGCCAACCGGTTGAGCACCCAGCCCTCATCCAACTCAAAGCCGCCGTTGACCAGCACGTCAGTGCACTCGCCACCGCCTTCAAAATTGCGCATCACCAGCGGCAGCCAGGCATGATAACGACTTACGGAGAAGGTGTCCGTGACCCACTCCGAGCGATTTCCTGCCGCATCGAAGACCTGCACCCCCCAGGTGTGCAGCCCATCGGCGATAGGGATGACCGTGTACGCCGACTGGGTGGTCCCATATGACGGAGACAGGGGCTGCCCATCCAGTTGCACCACGTAGGCCAGGGGCGATCCCTCGTCCACAACCGTCTCCCACACCAGCGTCACTCCCGGCAAAGCAGAGATGGTGACCCCGCCCGTCGGCGTGATGAGCACAGTACTGACAGGCGCAAGCGTATCGTAGGTGAAGACGACCTCGGCAGGTGATAGATCAACATCCCCATTCACCGTCCATGCGCGGGCGCGCAAATAGTAGTCGCTGTCGCCCAGCGCCGGGAGCGTGTAGAACCACGTAAGCGTCCCTGTCGCCGTCAGCCAGGCCGTCCCCGTAAACGAGACCATCCCTGTAACCCACGTCGTCGCCGTCAGCCACGTGCTCCCTGCCCAATAGTGGTCATCGCTGGCACGCTGTATCTGCACCTCGACCCGATCCAGTATAGTCGTCTCTCCCGCCTCCACCGTCCCCTCGAAGGGAGGCTCGATTTTGTAGGCGCTCCCGTCGGCCGGGATGGCAATCTTCGTGTTGACCGGCGGCGCAAGACAGGGGGCCAGGAAATCCAACACCTGGGCCATCACGGCTGGCCGCCGGTCCGGCCAGACCGTCTCAAAGGGGAAGCCGAAGTAGACCAGCCGCTCGCAGCCATCGGCGACGTTCTCATATTGCACCGCCGCCGTCCCTGCCAGGCCGCCGCTGTAAGCAAGCGCCGCCACGGAGCCGCTGATAGGTGTCATCTGATCCGGGTAGTCGGCATCGTACATCCCCGGCGCGTCGAAGCGAAAGGGGCCCAGTCCCTCGAAGATGGAGCCCAGGGTCGGAGTGACCACGTATGTCTCCGCGTCGTCCCCGGCGTAGTCGGCCCGCAGGACGTCGTTATAGAAAGCGGGGTCGGCCCCCAGGTAGTCCAGATGCCAGCCCACCTCCGTGCCGCTCAAGAACAGCGCCCCACCGTGCCCCAGGAAGTCCTCCAGCAGCGTCCGCTCCGTCGGGTCCAGGGTCTCATCCGGGGCCGACTCCTCCCCCAGGATCCAGTCCACCAGCGCATAATCGTCCAGGCTGACCAGCCCATCCCGCACCGTCTCATTGCTGGCGCTGTCGAAGGGGTAGGAGATGACCTCCCCGTGCTGGACCACGTAGTCGTACCGGTTCATCTGATCCAGGAACATGCGCAGGTTGTACCCCTCCACCGGGTCATAATCAGGCACCAGCATCGTGCGGTTGAGACGGTCGAAGCCATTGACCAGCAATACCCCGGCATCGTCTCCCACGCGGACCGCCAGGGTCTCGGTGGGGAAGGACTCGCCACCGTCGTTAGCGGCGCTGACGCGGACAAATAGGAGGGAGTATGGGGAGACAGGGGCGTGGATGTAGGTGGTGGTCGTCACCGGCACCCCATTTGACCAGCCCAGGCCGTCGGTGCTGGTGTAGACCCGGTAGCCGGTGGGCGCGTCCCCAACCAGCCCGACTGTGTCGGTAGGAGAGGGCCGCCAGGAAACTCGCACCTGTCCCCCGCCCATATTTTGGGCTACCAGGTGGGTTGGCGGTTCCGGAAGCAGCGTCAGACCTACGCCATCCCGCCGCTCGAAATATTTGACGATGCCCTGGTAGAAGGCGCGGGCAGCCAGCATGTTGAAATACGGTTCCTTGAGCGCGTCAGTGTCGTCCGGGTGATCGTGATAGGCAACCTCAATCAGAGTACCGGGTATGCACACCGTGGGAGCATTGTCCCACAACTCACGCAGTTCTCCCAGGTTCATGCTCCGCTTGTCCCCCGGCCAGTCAGAGTCCCATCCGACCCGAATGTCGCGGACTAACTCGGCGTGTATGGCATCGCGCAGTGATTCGCTGCCCGGAGTGAGCTGCTTACCCTCACCGTTGTGGATGATACTGATCGTGCCGTGCGAATGTGTCTGATAACCGCTGACGCCGTTGGTGTGCCAGGAGACGTAGACGGCGTCGTCGCCGGTGCCGGCGTGCTCCCAGCGGGCATAGATGGGCCGGGCGGTCACGTCGCCCGGCGGTGGCCCCATCCCCATCCGCTGGACATAATAATAGGCAGCCACCTCCCACCAGGGCTTGTCCGGTGGACGTGGAGCCGCTGTCTCAATACCAGCCAGGTCGTCGAAGGTGCCCCCGCCGAAGCGGACCGCGTCGGCGATGACCACGTGCCCGGTCACAGCGGACTGGTTGGTCAGCGTGATCCGGGCTTCCCCCCCACCCCGGAGGCCGTAGGTGCCGATGTAGTGCCAGGTGATGCCGTGATGCCGCTGATCCACGGTCACCGTGGTCTCCCCACCGGCGTGGTGAACGGTGTAGCGGGCGTCAGGAGCGCGGTCGGAGCCGGACCGGTACCAGACGTAGACCGCGTAGCGACCATCGGCAGGGAGGGTGGCAGTCCAGACAGCGGTGGCGGTCGGGGTGCCGGTCACCACCTCGGCCCAGCGGTAGCCAGTGCCCGCGTAACCGGTGCCCGTGATAGTAGCCGTCGTCCAGGCAGAGGTCTCGAAGTATCCGGTGCCTGGGCCAGGGTCGTCGTTGTCCACCACCACCTCAGCTCCGTTCATGTCCCGCTCCCGAACCGGGATGATCTGTGCCCCGGCGTTCCACAGATATTGCAGCAGATACTGGTTCACCGCCTCGGCGTTATTGTGATCCTCAATGATGGGGCCGACGTAGGGCGGGTTGGGATAGGGCGGGCGCTGGGTGCGCCATCCATCAACATAATCATTCCACTGCCAGCCGTGTCCCGCGCTGACGTAGACGGTCTTGCCGCTGAGCGCGCCCTGCGGCTGGCCCTGGCCGGCAGCCGGCGGCTGGCCCACGTGGGCCACAGAAAGCGGCGGAGTCTCCTCGCCGCTGAGCACCGTCTCTTTGCGCGGGTCTGGAATCTCGGGCAAGAAATCTGCCAACGGCACGAACTCCCCGACGCTTGGGTCCCAGGTCTGGATACGCAAGTCCCGCCAGCCCAAGGGCTCCAGCGTCCAGCCAATCTGTCGGACAATGATCTCAAAGGTAGTGGGGTCCAGGAACTGCAGCGACTCCAGCGGCACCCCCAGGCGGATCACCACCGTCCCATCGGGCCGCACCTCCAACCCCTCCAGTGTGGTTCCCTCCAGGATGCCAGACCAGATGCCCTGTGCCCGCTCCTCGGCGGTGGGTCCTGCCAGGAGCGCTGCCATCAACGCCTCCGGATCCAACCCGGCGGCCCCCAACTCGACGGGCCGCTCGACGCAGACGGGTCCCTGGACGGACCAGAAGCAAACGGGCGGAGGCTCCTGGGCAGCGGCGGTACCGGCGAAGGCAGCCAGGAAGGTGAGGGAGGCGAAAGAAGCAAACGGTAATCTGAAAATAATCTTAACCGGTTTCAGCAGTGTTTTGAGAATTGATAATGAGACGATGCCTGCCACGACAACAACGACCGTGAAGTAATCCCATTCGTCCAGTACAAACCCCAAAGCCAAATCCGCGGCGGGAGGATGCTCCGTATCCGTCACGTATTTTGCCTTGTGGGCCTTGAACTTTTCATCGAATACTTTCATACACACCCTCACACACCGATTCTCCGCGCTGTCCATTGCAGCACCTCTTCCACGCTGCGGGTGTTCAGCACGTCGGCAGGCTCCGCCCAGCCCCGCCGGGCCGTCGCCACCCCGAAAGGCAGCACGGCGAAGC
Source organism: uncultured Anaerolineales bacterium (assembly GCA_964412395.1). GTDB lineage: Bacteria > Chloroflexota > Anaerolineae > B4-G1 > B4-G1 > CAYPOY01. The sequence continues at coordinate 12,729 of CAYPOY010000105.1, forward strand.
CGCTCACGTCGTGGGCGTCGGAGCTAATCGCCAGTTTCACGCCCAACTCGATCGCCCGCCGCACGTGCACGTCGCAGAGATCAAGCCGCATGGGATGAGCGTTGACCTCCAACACAGTGCCCGTCTCGGCGGCAACGCGGAAGATCGGTTCCATATCCAGGTCGGCCCCCTCCCGCTCGCCGATCAGCCGCCCCGTCGGGTGGGCGATGACATCCACGTGGGGGTTGCGGATCGCCGCCAGCATCCGCGCTGTGACCTGCTTCCGGTCCTGGCGCAGCCCGCTGTGCACCGCCGCCACAACCAGGTCAAGTTCGGCCAGCACCTCGTCGGGGAAATCGAGGGTGCCATCGGCCAGCACCTCGACCTCGGCCCCCGCCAGCAGCCGGAAGGTGCCGCCTATCTTCCGGTTGACCTCCTCGATCTCTACCCGCTGGCGGCGCAGGTCTTCGGCGGTCAGCCCTCGGACGACGCCCAGGCTATGCGAGTGATCGGCAACCACTCCGTACTTCAGCCCGCACGCCTGCGCCGCAAGCGCCATCTCCAGCAAACCCTGTCGCCCATCCGACCAGGTGGTGTGAAAGTGCAGGTCGCCCTTCAGGTCACCCGGTTCGACCATGTCGGGCAGGTTGCCCTCCGACGCCGCCTCAATCTCGCCCCGGTCCTCGCGTAACTCCGGGGGGATGAGCGGCAGGCCCAGGGCGGCGTAGACTTCCCCCTCGGTGGCACAGAGGATCTCAGAGCCATCATCCCGCTTGAGCCCGTACTCGCTCAGGGAGAAGCCCCGGTCGAGCGCCAGCCCTCGCAGGCGGATGTTGTGGGCCTGGCTGCCGGTAAAGTACTGCAGTGCGGTCCCCCAACGCGCAGGTTCCAACACGCGCAGGTCCACCTGAAATCCCTCGTGGGTGCGGATGGAGGTCTTGGTGGGGCCGCTGAGGAGCACTTCGGACACCTGGGGCAATTCGCGGAAGTGGGCCATCACCGGCTCGGGGTCGGCTGATGCCACCAGCAGGTCCAGGTCCCCTACCGTCTCCCGCATGCGACGCAGACTGCCAGCCGGGGTAGCCTGCATCACGCCTGGAACCCCCTGCAGCACGTCCAGCATCGCATAGGCCAGAGACCAGGCCACGCCCAGCAGTGTGCGACCGGTGCGCCGCTTCAGCGCCTCGATGCCAGCCAGCACTTTCTCCTCACTCCTGGCCCCCATCCCAGACAGGGTACGCAGGCGGCCCTCCCGCGCCGACTGTTCCAGCGTCTCGACGCTGGTGATGCCCAGTTCCTTCCAGAACAGCGCCGCCCGCTTGGGACCGACGTCGGGAATCTCCAGCATCTCGACCACACCGGCGGGCACCTGGGCCTGGAGTTTCTCGTAGGCCCCCAGGCAGCCAGTGCGCATAAGTTCGTCAATCTTGGCCGCCAGGGTCTTGCCGATGCCAGGGATCGTCTCCAGTTCCCCCGCCTGCCAGACCTCCTCTAGCGGCCGGCCCAAGGTAGCGACATTCTCCGCCGCGCGGCGGTAGGCCATGATGCGGTGGTAGTTCTCCCCCTGGATGGCCAAGATGTCTGCCATAGTCGCCAAGATCTCGGCCACTTCCTGGTTCTTCATCTCTTTCCTCCAGACTTTCCACCCGATTATACTCCATCTCCACCACCAACACAATACTCCCCGAAAGGGTCAGGCCAGGGACTTGCGGCCCCCAATGACAACCCCATTTCACCGGCATGACCTGCGCCAACTGCGCGGCCACCATTGAGCGGACGCTAAATCAGAAGGTGCCCGGCGTCGTCCAGGCCGATGCCAACTTCGCCACCGAGCGGGCCCCCGTCGAGTACATCCCCGGCGTGGCATCCGTGGCGGCGATGATCCGCGCCATCGAGGAGGCCGGCTATGGCGTGGTGCAAGCCGCTGCCCAGGAGCAAATGGAGGACGTCGAGGCCCAGGCTCGCCAGGCCGAGATCACCGACCAGACCCGCAAGTTCTGGGTTGGCGTCGCCTTCGCAATTCGCAATTCTCCTTGCTACGCCTGGCCGCCTCCGCCGAGCGAGGCTCCGAGCACCCCCTGTGGCAGGCGATCACCGCCGAGGCGGAGGCGCGGGACTAGCCCTGGCCAACCCGCAAGGCTTCGAGGCGGTTCCCGGCAAGGGCATCCGCGCCCAGGTAGAGGGACACGCGGTGCTGGTGGGGAAGCCGGAGTGGTTGGAGGCGGAGGGCGTCCCGTTGGGGAACCTGACCGCCGAGGTAGAGCGGCTGCAGGCGGAGGCCAAGACCGCCATAGCGGTGGCGGTGGACAGGAAGGCGGCGGGTGTCCTGGGAGTGGCGCAACTGCACGGGCCAGGGCTGGAGGTGGTGATGCTCACTGGCGACAATCGCCGTACCTTCAGTTCCATCACCGTCGTCAGCAACAGCCTACGGCTGCGCAGGGTGCGATTGCAGGCATCCCCCGCGTTGCCATATTGCTCGGCTGATGGGCGAAGGGGCGTATACAAAACTTGGGGGAGCACGCTCCTTGCTGCCGCGCCGATGATTGAAATCACCGGCTGATACGGCGAAGTGCGTTTTTAACGCACTGGAGAACCGCATCTTAACCTGTTTTTAACAGGTTTTGGATGTCAGCGGTGCGTTTCAACGCTCCGCGTGGCGGCAGTGAGG
>CAYPOY010000106.1:0-15267 GCA_964412395.1 uncultured Anaerolineales bacterium
CAGTAAGGCCAGCGCCGACCTGATGGTCAATGCCTACCACGTCACCTACGGCCTGCCGGTCACCATCACCCGGGGGGCGAACAACATCGGCCCATTCCAGTACCCCGAAAAAGTTGTGCCGCTTTTCGTCACCAACGCGATTGACGACCTGCCGTTGCCTCTCTACGGCGATGGGTTGCAGGTGCGCGATTACCAGTACGTGTTGGACCACTGTGAGGCGATTGACCTGGTACTGCACAAAGGGGAAATCGGCGGTATCTACAACGTCGGCACTGGCGCGGAGATGCACAACATTGACATGACCCGCCTGATTCTTAAACTGCTGGACAAGCCGGAAAACCTCATCCAGCCGGTGCGCGACCGGCCTGGTCATGATCGCCGCTATGCCCTTGACGTGAGCAGGATCCGCGCCCTGGGGTGGGAGCCGGCCCACACCTGCAGGGAGGCCATTGAGAAAACGGTGCACTGGTACGTCGAGAACGAGTGGTGGTGGCGGCCCATCAAAAGCGGGGAATACTACCGGGAGTACTATCGGCGGCAGTACGAAGGGCGGGAAGTCAATGAACAATGTACAATGAGTCAATGAACAGTGCGTATCGAGAGAGCTGATCCAAGCGTCAGTAAGGGGTGGTATGTGGGGCCGTGGAACTCTGGATTGACAGTCTCGGTCGGGTATGCGAATGAGGGAATTGACGAACCTCACGTCCATAGGCGAATAACTGAGATTTACCTGGTAGCACGCGGCACGTCGGAGATGCGTGTGGAGCAGGAGACGATCACCCTGGAAGCCGGGGATATGGTCGTCATTGAACCTGGTGAGGCTCACACGTTCCTATCCAGTTCACCCGAGTATTTTCACTTTGTGGTTCACGTGCCCGGTTTGTCGGCTGAGGAAGTCCGTGCCGAGCGTTCCTCGGTGCATCACTCGCGCCTGGGGCTGTGATGAACGATCCTGACCACATCGCCTCCTTTCTCCTGAAGCCCGTCGTCCATGCCTGCAAGGAGTTCGACCTTATCGCCGAGGGCGACCGGGTGGCAGTGGCGGTCTCTGGCGGGAAGGACAGTCGCGCCCTGCTCGATCTGCTGCTCCGCTACCAGCGCAAGGCACCCTATCGGTACAAGTTGGTGGCCCTCCACGTTGTCGGCACGTCGGCTGGTTTCCCCGACCTGCGTGCTGAACTGGAGCCCTGGTTTCAGCTACTCGGCGTGGAGTATCACTTCGCTCCGCTGGAACTGCCGCCGGAGGAACCGCTGCCGCTCGACTGCTTTCGCTGCTCGTGGAACCGGCGCAAGGCCCTTTTCACCTCGGCAGTCGCTCTGAGTTGCAACAAACTGGCTTTCGGCCACCACGCAGATGACGCAGCCGCTACGACGCTTCTGAACCTGATGTTCAATGGCCGGCTGGAGACGATGGCTCCCCGCGTCGAGTTCTTCGACGGTGCCGTGACTGTCGTACGTCCTCTGATCTACCTCCCGGGGAAGGAATTAGCCCGCTACGGGCAAGCGGCTGGCTTCCTTGATCCCCCCCTGTGTCCTCAGGGCCTGACCTCCAGGCGCGCGCAGGTAAAGGCGCTCCTACACCAATTCGGCCGGGATCAGAAGCAGATCCGCACTAACCTGTGGCGCGCCGCCCGCCAGGCAATGGGCTTCTAACTCGCTCCCCGTCAGTGGCCTTCAGGAATCTCCCCCTGCTGCTTGCCTCTTGCTTCCTGCTTCTTGCTTCTTGTGGTATACTATTCCTAAACTTCACTTCGTCTGGAGGCATGAATGGACCACTTTCTCAATCTAGCCGATCTGGCGCCCGACGAACTGCGTGGCTTGCTCAAGCTGGCGGTTGAACTGAAAGAGGAGTGGAGTGCCGGCGGCAACCGTCCTCTGCTCAAAGGCAAAACACTGGGTATGGTCTTCCAGAAGCCCTCCTTGCGCACCCGTGTCTCCTTCGAGATGGGGATGATCCACCTGGGTGGGCAGGCACTCTATCTCTCCCCCTTAGAGATCCAATTGGGCAAACGGGAAAGTGTGCCTGACGTGGCCCGCGTCCTATCTCGCTACGTGGATGGCATTATGGCGCGCGTCTTCGGCCACGCCGACATACTTACGCTGGCGGAGTACTCTCGCGTGCCTGTCATCAACGGCCTTTCCGACTACAACCACCCTTGCCAGGGCCTGGCCGATTTCCTCACCATCACCGAGCGCAAAGGCTCGGACCTGGGAGAGCGCAAACTGGCCTTTGTCGGCGACGGCAACAACGTGGCAACATCGTTGCTCTTCGGCGCGACCCTGCTGGGGATGGACTTCGCCATCGTCGGGCCGCCGGGCTACGAACTGCCCCCAGATGTTTGGACACTGGGACAGCGGTTCGCCGCTGCCAGCGGTAGCCACCTGCTGGCGACCCACGACCCTCACGAAGCGGTCGCCGGAGCTGACGTGATCTACACCGACGTATGGGCCTCGATGGGCCAGGAGGTCGAGGCCGAGGAGCGGGCCCGCGTCTTCATGCCCTACCAGGTCAACGAAGCGTTGGTTGCGGAGGCCAGGCCGGACGTCATCGTTATGCACTGCCTGCCGGCCCATCGGGGGCGGGAGATCACCGATGGAGTCTGCGATGGCCCGCACTCGGCGCTGTGGGATCAGGCCGAGAACCGTATGCACGCACAAAAATCTATCCTGGTTCAGTTGTTAGCGGTTAGCGGTTAGCAGTCAGCCATCAGCAGTTAGTGGCTATCGGATGGCGGCTTCCGGTTACTGGCTCTATACAGCCAACAGCTAACGGCCAGGAAGGACAGGATTGTGGCAAGGAATCGCAAGGTATTCGAAGAGGCGATGCAGGCCGGGGTCAACGCTGCCTGGGACAGAAACTGGGACCAGGCCATTGCAGCCTATCAGCGTGCATTGGCTGAGTTCCCCAACGATGTCAGTGCACTCACCAGTCTGGGGTTGGTCTACTCCGGTGCGGGCCAGTTGAAGGCGGCCTTGGGATCTTACCGGCGGGCCAGCGAACTCGCGCCGGATGATCCCGTGCTCCATGAGCGCATAGGCAAGACACGGGAGCAATTGGGCCAGGGAAGAGAGGCCGCCAGAGCCTACCTGGCCTCGGCTGAGCGCTACCTGAGCCAACAGCAGGCTCCCCATCTAGCGCTGGAGCGTTGGCAGGACGCCGTTCGTGCCTGGCCCGATTGTCTGCAGGCTCATGCGAAATTGCTCCAGTATTATCAGCGTCAGGGTCAGGTGCGCGAGGCGGTCGGGGAGTGCCTGGTCCTGGCACGCATCTACAATGTTCACGGACAAAGTGACTATGCTGTCCAGGCCTGTCAACATGCCCTCAAGTTGGCCCCACACGACCCTGAGGCGCTGGCTGTCCTCGGTGACCTGCGCTATGGCGAACGGTTCGTCGTCGAACCGGAAGCTGTGGTGCCCCAGGAGGAACCTGAGCCGGTCGTAGCCATAGAGGAGCCAGCAGGCCCCACTTTGCTGGATTTCCAGGTCACGCCGGTGGTTGAATCTGCCGAGGAGCGGGGCGGCCCCATTGAGATCGCCCGCCAAAAGGCACTCACCGATCTCGCTGAGAGCTTCTTTGAGGAGGAAGGGGTAGCAGCACCGTCCGCTGTGGCCCGTCGACTCAGCAAGGTAGAGATTGATGCTCTGATTGGCCGGGCGATTGATTTCCAGACCAGGGGGAAGGTCGAGGAGGCAATTGCTGCCTACGAGGAGGTGGTCGACGCAGGGGTGGAGCAGCCCGCTGTGCACTTTAACCTCGGTCTGCTCTATCAAGAGAAACTACGCTTCGGTGACGCCATCTCTCAGTTCGAGCGTTCGGTATCTCACCCTGAGTACACGCTGGGCAGTCACTTCGCGCTGGGCGAGTGCTACCGCGCCCGGGGGCGCATTGACGAGGCGCTAGAGCACTTTGTCGAGGTGCTCAAGATCGTTGACCTGGCCACTGTCCAGCGTGAACAAGCCGATGATCTGATCCAGCTCTACGAGAGCTTGGCCGACAGTTACATCGCCAAGGGCGAGCGGGAGCAAGCGCTGGAGTTCACCAACTCGTTGGTCGAGTTCCTCAGTGAGAAAGGGTGGGAGGATAAGATCGTTCAAGCGCGCCAGCGGCTCGACGCGCTGGCTCAGGAAGGGCCTACCTTGAGCCTGGCCGAGATGCTGGCCGTTCCAGGCTCAGAGCGTATCCTGGAATCTATAGCGATGTCGCAGGAGTACGCCAAGCGCGGCATGTTCTATGCTGCGTTGGAGGAATGTTACTATGCCCTGGAGCATGCCCCCGTCTACCTGCCCATTCACCGGCAACTGGCCCAGGTGCTGGTGGCAATGGGGAAGGTGGATGAAGCGGTGTCCAAGTTCGTCGTCATCGCTGATGCCTACCGGATGCGTGGCAATGTCCGCCCATCTATGGCAGTGTATCAGCGTGCACTGAAGCTGGCGCCGATGGACACTGTGGTGCGAGCCAAGTTGATTGACCTGCTCATCAGCCACGGAGAAATTGACGAGGCGTTGGAGAACTACCTGATCCTGGCTGACAGTTACTACAACCTGGCGCAGATGGACCAGGCGCGCGAAGTGTACCAGGAAGCGTTGCGGCTAGCGCCGCGAGGTATCCCCGAACGTCGGTGGGAGGTTCGCATCCTGCACAAAATAGGCGACATTGACATGCAGCGCGTGGACTGGAAACACGCCATGGAAATCTACGGGCAGATCCGTAAACTCGCTCCCGATGACGAGCGGGCTCGCTTAACTCTGATGGATCTCTACTATCGCTTCAATCGGCCTGAACTGGCGATTGCCGAACTTGATGGTCTCCTGAAAATCTACCGCGAGAGCGGCAAGACACAGCGTATCTTCGCTATCATGGAAGACGTGCTCCACGAGCGGCCTGATAACATTCCGCTACGCACCCGCTTGGCGCAGGCGTATCTTGACGCTGGTAACGTTGAGCAGGCGCTGGAGCACCTGGACAAACTGGGAGACCTGCAATTGGAGGCTGGGCGGCATAAGGACGCCAGGGCAACTGTCCGGGCCATTATTGCGCTCCACCCGCCCAACGTCGCAGCCTATCAGCAACTGCTGGGTCAACTTGGCGAGTGGAGCTCCGATTGAAAATTGGGGTTTGAATAGTGGCTGATCTCCTGTGGTATTTGCAGCGGCTCGACCGGATAGACATCCTCGACATCTCGCTTGTGGCCTTCATATTCTTCTGGCTCCTGTATCTGGTGCGCGGCACACGGGCCGTACCCTTGTTGCGCGGTGTGATCCTCCTCATTATCGTCTTTACCCCGTTGAGCGGTCTGATACGCTTGCGTGCTTTCGGTTGGTTGGTGCAAAAGGCTCTCCCCGCGCTGCTCGTGGCCATCCCTGTCGTCTTTCAGCCGGAGTTGCGCCGGGCATTGGAGCGACTGGGTCGGGCCGGGACGTTGTTTGGCCGGGCGACGGGGGATCGCGCTATTTTGGAGCAGGCGCTGGCCGAGATTGCACAGGCTTGCCACACTCTCTCTGGGCTACGGCACGGTGCACTCATCATCTTGGAGCGTGAGACAGGCCTGCAAGAGTTCGCAGACGGTGGTGTCTTCCTCAATGCTGCTGTCACCTCTGACTTGCTGGTGACTATTTTTGACCCCCGCACTGTGCTGCACGACGGAGCAGTCATCGTGCGGCGCGGACGGCTTTTGGCTGCTGCTTGCGTACTCCCGCTTTCCACCGCCTTTCTTGCAGATCGGCAACTGGGATTACGCCACCGGGCCGCCATCGGTGTGACAGAGGAGAGCGACGCCATCGCTGTTGTCGTTTCTGAGGAGTGCGGCTCCATCTCCATCGCGCACAACGGTCGCATCATTCGTAACCTGGGTGCCAAACGGCTGGAGACAGTGTTGAGCGCTTTCTACCAGCCTGTACTGGAGCGGGCATGGCCGCGGTGGAGCGCCCGACTGCGGCGAATAATAATGGGGAGAGATGAGTCGTGAAAGCGACATTGCGTTGGATGGCGAGCAATGTGCCCCTGATGGTGCTGGCGCTCATTTTGGCCGCACTGGCCTGGGTCGTGGCCGTGGAAGAGAGTGATCCCACCTTGGAAGAACGCTATCCTCAGGCCATACCGGTCACGCCATCTGAACTGCCGGAGGGAATGGTCATCGTGGGGGAGTTTGATGAGCGTGTGCAGGTCACAATCCGAGCCCCCAGGTCGGTCTGGAACCCTCTTGCGGTTGATGATTTCGCCGTCACTGTTGAATTGACGGACCTGGGCGCAGGGATTCATCAGGTGGCCGTCCACGTGACGTTGAACAAACAGCCCTCGCGGGTGGTGCTGGTCGAGCCTGAGTACGTCACTCTGGAGTTGGAGACTGAAGTGGAGCGAACCGTGCCCGTGCACGTGCAGGTAAAAGGAGAACCGACTCTGGGCTATATCAGACGGGCGTTGGCCGCGACTCCGCGCCAGGTGACGGTGAGCGGGCCCAGTACTTACGTCACCCGAGTCGTTGAAGCCTTCACGTCGGTCTCCGTGCAGGACGCTAACGCTGACATCGAGGGAGAGTTCCAGTTGCAGCTCCAGGACAGTGAAAATCAGCCTGTCCCTTACGTCACGTTGACTCCTGAGGTGGTCAACGTGCGCATCCCCATCGAACCGTCAAGTTACTACCGCTCTCTGGCAGTCAAGGTTGTTCTCGAAGGGAATATCGCTCCCGACTACTCTAATCCCTATATCTCCGTCGAGCCGCCCAGCGTCACTGTCTTCGGTTCTCCCGGCGTCATCGCTGCGCTCCCAGGTTTCATTGAAACCGAGCCGATAGACGTGGAGGGGGCGCAGGCCGATGTGATTGTTCGACCGGCACTTAACGTGCCTCCGGACGTCGCGGTCGTCTCAGGTCAACAAGTAGAGGTGAAGATCTCCATTGAGGCCATTCAAAGCAGTCTGACGATGGAGATCACGCCGGAGCTTCAGGGCCTGAGGCCGGGCCTCACGGCCACTGTCTCGCCAGAGACCGTCGAGGTCATCTTGAATGGCCCGTTGCCTCTGCTGGAGACACTGGAGGCCGACGACGTGCGCGTTGTGCTGGATCTGTTCGACTTACCATGCGAAACACACCAGATTGAGCCACAGGTAGTGGTGCCTGAAGGGGTGACTGCCCAAAACATCCTGCCAGCTACCGTGCAGGTAGATATTTTTGTTGCGCCGACCCCCACACCGACTGGGGACTAGCCGTGGAGTCAGCCAATCTTGCGAAGGTTGTGCCAGGGTTTCCCCACCTGAGCGGACACACCGGGGAAACTGAGTGAGGTATGAGCAAGCCAATTGTGGCCCTTGTGGGCCGGCCTAACGTAGGCAAATCCACCCTTTTCAATCGCATCGTCGGTCAGCGGCTGGCGGTGATACACGACCAGCCGGGTACAACCCGCGACCGGCTGCACGCTCCTGCCGAATGGGTCGGCGTCTCCTTCACTGTGGTGGACACCGGCGGTATCGAGGTGTTACCTGAGGCCGTCGCTGCCGGGAGACGGCCCGGTCCCAAACGGGTGTTGGCACAGGATTCCGCTCCCTACATTCCCCTCATGCGCGCCCAGGCCGAACAAGCAATCCAGGAAGCCGACGCTGTCGTTCTCATCACCGACGTCGCCAGTGGCCTCACCCCCGCAGACGAGGAGGTGGCCGACATCCTGCGTCGTTCCCGCTGCCCCGTCTTTCTGGCTGCAAACAAAGCTGATAACCCCCGCCTGCGCCAGGCGGCGCTGGAATTCTACGCCCTGGGTCTGGGAACGGTTTACCCCATCTCTGCCCTGCACGGCACCGGCGTAGCCGACCTGCTGGATGATGTGGTCCAGGCACTACCCCCACCCCCCCTCACCCCCCCTATAGGGGGGGAAAGGGTGGGTGAGGATGAGACGGTCAAACTCAGCATCGTTGGCCGGCCCAACGTGGGCAAGTCATCGCTCTTGAATAGGCTGCTCGGTGAGGAGCGGGCCATCGTCAGCCCCATCCCCGGCACCACCCGCGACGCCATTGACACTTATCTGGAGTGGAAGACGCAGGAAGGAAGTACGCCCATCACGTTGATTGACACGGCCGGCATCCGGCGACGGGGCAAGATCGGACGAGGGGTGGAGCGCTATAGCGTGCTGCGGGCACTAAGGGCCATTCAACGGGCTGACGTAGCCTTGCTGGTGATAGATGGTGTTGAGGGCATCACCGCCCAGGATGCGCACGTGGCCAGTTTCATCCTCGACGAGTGGGCCAGTGTGGTGGTGCTGATCAATAAGTGGGACGCGGTGGAGAAGGACACCCACACTATGGTGGAGTACACCAAATGGGTACGTGAGGCCCTCCGTTTCCTCGATTACGTGCCTGTGCTTTTCATCTCCGCGCTTACTGGCCAGCGGGTGCACAAGGTGGTGCCGACAGCCCTGGCTGTGCAGGCTGCGAGGTGGCGGCGCATCCCCACCGGGGAACTCAACCGGCTGGTGCAGGACGCGCTGGCACGCCACGCTCCGCCTAGCAAGCGAGGCAAGCGGCTCAGGATCTACTACGTCAGTCAGCCTGGCGTGGACCCGCCGACCTTCGTTTTCCACGTCAACGACCCTGACCTGGTGCATTTCAGTTACGAGCGCTACCTGGAGAACCGGTTGCGGGAGGCCCACGAGTTCCCTGGCACCCCGCTCCGCTTGGTCTTCCGGCGGCGGGAGTGGAGAAGCAGCTAGCAGTCAGTGGCTTCCGGCTTCTGGCTGTCTGTTATCGGCTGTGGGCCGGTGACGACACGAAAGCCAATGCAACTGGAACGGTGGCCCGGATGACTGTGATCGCGGGCGAAGCAGCGTGCGTCTTCTGCGCGGAAGTTCCACGAACCACCACAGATGACAATCTGGCTCTCGCCCACCCGCGAAGTTGTCCATTCCCACACGTTCCCTGCGCAGTCGAGCAATCCGTATGGGCTGGCCCCATCTGGATAAACTCCCACCGGTGTTGTGCCTCCTACTTCGCCTTCGCGCACGTTGGCTCGTTCGGTGTCGAACTTGGCTCCCCAGGGATAAGTTTGTCCATCCTCGCCCCGGGCTGCTTTCTCCCACTCCGCCTCAGTGGGCAGCCGTACCCCGGCCCACTCACAGTAAGCGAGGGCGTCGTCCCAGTTCACCAGCACCACCGGGTGGTTGGCTTTACCCTCCGGGTACGTGCGCCGTTGCGGGTCCCAATTGTGCGGCTCGGCCCATACTTCGTCGAGATAAGGTACAGGGTAAGTGTCGTTGTCGGCCAGGAAGTGGGCGTATTGATCGTTTGTGACCGGATAGCGACCGATGCGGTAGGCCATCACGTAGGTTGGTTCCCCTTGTTCTCCATGCTTGAACTCGCCGCCGGGGATATCCACCATCTCGTCGAAGTCTCGGGGATCGCCCAGGTATGCCAGGGCCGTGCCGGCCGAGATGCGCTCCACGGAGCTGGCCTCTGCCTCTGGTTCGAGCCGTCGTACCAGGGCCTTGACGTATTCGGCCGTCATGCCCTCCTTCTGTATAGTGCTTACGCTAGCCCGTAGCCGGGTAGGGTCGTTACTCAATAGGTCCTGCCAGAGCCGGGCGGCCTCCATCTCGGCGGGGGCTGGTCCTGCTTCCTCACTGGTCGTGCGGGTCAAGTAGATGTAGGCAGTGATCTGGGCCCGGGTCAGGTCAGTGAAGGCTGGCTCGGCTCGCAGCATCCGCAACAGCGGTTTGTAGCGCAGGTATTGTTCCAATAGTGTCACGGCCTCCGGCGTCTCTTCCGTAAGTGGTGACACGGCGCGCCGTACTTCCATCCCCTCTCGTGCAGCCAACTCCAGGTCCTGGATCAGGTTGGGGTATTCCAGCAGATCACGGTAGAGGTCACGGTAGCGTGCCTGGATGACCACCATTTTGGCCAGGAGCTCTGGCACGACAGGCTCCATCGTGCCCTCCGCTACCCGGCGCTCGGCCAGTTTGAGTAACAGGCGGAAGATGTTGAGCGTGCGCTTCACCACGCGCGGGTTGGGTTCCAGGCCCAATGCCAGGATGTCCTTACAGCCTGGCTGCAGGTGGGGGTCGTGTTGGTCAATGAAGCCCGCGATCTGGTCATCCTCCAGCGGCGGCAGGTGGAAGGGGAGTTGTACAATTTTCTCCAGGTAACTCTGCCCGGCAGTGGAGGCGTTGCTTCCCATTTCATCCTCCCCCATCAGGTAGCTGGCGTATTGCACCCGTACCACCCGCTCGATGATGTCCCGGTCCACGGCGATGAAGAAGACGCAGCCTGGTACGTCGAGGAATAACTTAATTGCTTCCAGTACCTCCACCGCGCGATCTGGCAGGCAGCGATCCAGGTCATCAATGAAGATCACCAGCAGGCCATTACGGCTCCAGATGTACTCCCGCACCAGGTGAGCAAAACCCCCCTGGAACTCCTCCAGCAACATCAATTGCCGGCGATAGATCTCGGTGCGCTCACGTTGAAACGCCGAGACGATCTCCTCCAGCGTACCTATCTCGCCTTGCAACAGTTGTGCCAGTTCGGGAAGCACAGAGGGGGTGGGGATCAGGGAAAGGGCCATGTGCAATGCCCCTTTACCCAGTTTGGGCCAGTCGATTTGGATTGAGCCCATCTCGGTGCGCTGTACGTCGGCGTAGAGCCGCATCCGCCAATCCGCGATCTGCTGGACGTCTTCCTTGCTGAGTTGGTCGCTTTCGAGTCCCTCCAGCACACGCAGCAGCAACGCTCGCCACAGGGCTCCCTCGTCTCGTTCGTATTGCCAGGCGTTGAACCAGACGACCCGTGCCCAGCGGTGGCCCGTGGTACGGCGGTTGACCAACTGTTCGGCGACCAGCCGCATCAGGCTGGTCTTGCCGCTGCCCCACGGACCGAAGATACCGATGGTGATGGGGCTGTCCGCAGTGAGCACCACCTCGGTTAGAACGTCGGCGTAGTGAGAGAAGTTGAGCCGATCATATCTCGCACCCAGGATAGGTTGATCGGTCCACAGACCACGCATCTCGCTCACCGTTTCCACTGTTTCCATTCTTGGGGACCCTCCGTTTCTTTCCTGATACCTGGTTGTTATTTTCTGGATACCGGGGACGGATATCCAGGTACCCGGCATTGAGTATCCGGTGTCCAGCACCCAGATTATACACGTCTCTCCGACTTGGTACAAATTGCCGGTTGTGGTATCATTGGGTCTCAAGTCAAGTGAGGAGAATATGTTGATATGAGGAAAATCACCGTTATTGGCGTCGGCTACGTGGGTCTAGTCACCGGGGCCTGCTTCGCCGACCTGGGCAACCGGGTTGCCGGCGTGGATATCAACGACCAGAGGATCGAGGGTCTGAAGCAAGGGGTGATGCCCATCTACGAGCCGGGCCTGGAGGAATTGGTGGCCCGGAACGTGCGGGCGGACCGGCTCAGTTTCACTACCTCGTATGCCGATGGGCTGGAGGAGGCTGAATTTGTGTTCATTGCCGTAGGCACCCCGGAGGGGGTGGATGGCGAGGCTGACCTGCGCTACGTGCGTATGGCGGCGCGTTCCATTGCCGAGGTAATGGACCACCCCATGATCATTGTCAACAAGTCCACGGTCCCCGTGGGAACTGGCGACTGGGTGGCAGACATTATCCGCGAGCATTGCAACAACGGCGTGGATTTCGCCGTGGTCTCCAACCCCGAGTTCCTGCGTGAAGGTGCTGCCATCAGCGATTTTATGTGCCCCGACCGGGTCGTGCTGGGCTCGCTGAACCGGGATGCTGCGGAAAAGGTGGCCCGGTTGTACCTCCCGCTGCGCACGACGATTATGATTACCGACCTGCGCACGGCCGAGACGATCAAGTACGCCTCTAATGCCTTCCTGGCCACGCGCATCTCGTTCATCAACGAAATTGCCAACATCTGCGAGGCGCTGGGGGCCGATGTCGAGGAAGTCGCCACCGGAATGGGCTATGACAAGCGCATCGGCCGCGCTTTCCTCGGTGCCGGCGTGGGGTACGGTGGGAGTTGTTTCCCCAAGGACGTCAAGGCACTGGCCTACATGGCCGAGATTAAGGGGCGGCATCCACAGTTACTGCGCGCGGTGATGGAGATTAACACCGACCAGCGCCGGGCAGTGGTACGCAAACTGGAGCAGGCATTGGGCAGCCTGCGGGGTAAGACGGTCGGGCTATTGGGATTGGCGTTCAAGCCCAACACCGACGACATGCGTGAAGCGCCTTCTACCCACATTGCCCGTATGCTACAGACCGCGGGAGCTAACGTGCTCGCCTACGACCCGGTGGCGATGAAGGTTGCGGCGCGGATGGTGCCTGGAGTGGAACTGGCCGAAGACGCCTACACGCTGGCGGAGGGGTGCGATGCGCTCGTCGTCGTCACCGAGTGGAATGAGTTCAGGAACCTGGACTTGGCCCGCATCCGGGAGTTGATGAACCAGCCGGTGCTCATAGATGGGCGCAACATCTATGATCCCGCGATGATGAAAGAACTGGGCTTCTATTACCGGGGCGTGGGCCGTGGCTACGAGCCAGGGCATGAGAACCGGGAGGCGCGATGAAGAAAATCAATGGCTTTATCAAAACACGATTGTCCAACGGACTGACTGTGCTGGTCAAAGAGGTGCATACTGCCCCGGTGGCCAGTTTCTGGATCTGGTATCGGGTGGGGAGTCGCAACGAACACTTGGGCATCACCGGCATCTCTCACTGGGTCGAGCACATGCTCTTCAAGGGGACGCAGGCGTTCCCCAAAGGCGTGGCGGAAAAGGCTATCGCCCGCGAAGGCGGCGCCTTCAACGGCATGACCTGGTACGACTTCACCACCTATTTTGCCACGCTCCCCGCCGACCGCATTGAGTTGGCCCTGCACATCGAGGCCGACCGTATGATCAACTCGCTCTTCGACCTTGATGAGGTCGCCGCTGAGCGCACTGTTATCATCAGTGAGCGGCAGGGAGCCGAAAACGGCCCGGAATTTCTGCTCAACGAAGAGTTGATGGCGGCCGCTTTCCGCGTGCACCCCTACGGCACCGACACCGTCGGCCACATGTGTGATCTGGAGACGATGACCCGCGATCAACTCCACGCGCACTACCGCACCTACTACGCGCCCCACAACGCGCTGGCCGTCGCGGTGGGTGACTTCGACGCCGATGCGATGCTGCGACTGATCGAGCAGCACTTCGGCGCAATCCCGGATGGCCCAGATATCCCGCCGGTGACAGCCGTCGAGCCCCCGCAGAGGGGAGAGCGGCGGGTGATTGTCGAGGGGGAGGGCAACGTCGCTTACCTTCAGGTCATCTTCCACGCCCCTACCGTCCACGAGCCTGACTTTTTCGCCTTGACTGTGCTCAATGCTATCCTCAGCGGGGCTAGCGGCCTGACCTTCTCCGGGGGTGGCACGACCAACAAGAGCAGTCGTCTGTACAAAGCACTGGTGGCGACGGAACTGGCGACCGGTATATCCGGCTCTCTGCTTCCGACCGTTGATCCATTCGTCTATGCGCTTTCGGCCGTCGTGCGCGCCGGCTATACGCCGGCCGAGGTGGAAGAGGCGCTGGATGCGGAACTGGCACGCGTGGTCGCCGAACCGATTACGCCGGAGGAACTGACCAAAGCGATCAAGCAAGCCAAGGCGCAGTTCGCCTACTCCAGCGAATCCGTCACCGGGCAGGCGCTGTGGCTAGGTTTCAGCGAAATCTGCGCCGGCTACACCTGGTTTGAGGACTACATCGCCAACCTCAGTGCCGTCACCGTTGATGACGTGCAGCGCGTGGCGCAGAAGTATCTCAAGCGGTCGAACCGCACGATCGGATGGTACGTACCCAATGAACGATGAACCAATGAACCATGAACCAATGGGGTTGTTCATTGGCTCATTGTTTCATTATTCGTTGCCCAGGGAGGGATAAGATGTCCATACCCGGACCACAAGATATTACGAGACACCAACTTAGCAACGGGATTGTGGTATTGGTGCGCGAGAACCACAACAGCCCTTCTGTCGTCGTAAGCGGCTACCTGCGTGTGGGAGCCTACGACGAACGGCCAGAACAGGCCGGGCTGGCTGCCTTTACTGCCAGCGCTCTGATGCGCGGCACCGCGAATCGCACCTTCGAGCGAATCTACGAGGAGTTGGAATCGGTCGGCGCTAACGTTGGCGTCAGCGGAGGCACTCACACCACCGGCTTCGGCACCAAGAGCCTGGCCGAGGACCTGCCACTGGCGCTCGACGTTCTCGCCGACGTACTACGCCATCCCATCTTCCCCCACGATGAGGTCGAGAAACTGCGCGGCGAGATTATCACCGACCTGGAGGAACGTGCCCATAACACCCGGCGCATGGCTAATCTTGCCTTCTACAAACTGGCCTACCCCGAAGACCATCCCTACGCTGGCAGCCTCATCGGCTATATCGAGACGATTAGCAGGCTCAGTCGTGACGACCTGGCCGGGTTCTACGCCGGTGGCTACGGCCCGCAGGGGATGGTCATCGTCGTAGTGGGCGCGGTGGAGACTGCCGACACACTGGCACAGATCGAGGCTGCCTTTGGCGGTTGGGGAAGCCACACCTACGAACGCATCCCGCTCCCTGAAGTCCCCCGTATCACTGAGATTCGTGAGCGCACGGTCTCCATTCCCGGCAAGACGCAATCGGACATCGTCCTGGGCTATCCCGGCCCCTCTCGCTCTGCGCCAGATTTCCTGGACGCGATTGTGTGCAACACCATCCTGGGCGTCTTCGGATTGATGGGCCGCCTGGGGGAGAAAGTGCGCGACGAGCAGGGATTGGCCTACTATTCGTTCAGCCGCGTGGATGGCGGCCCAGGCCCCGGCCCGTGGCGTGTCATCGCTGGCGTCAATCCGGGCAACGTCGAGCGGGCCATCACCAGCGTCCGCACGGAGGTCCACCACATCTGCGAGGAGCCGGTGGGTGAGGGGGAGTTGGATGACAACAAAGCTTTTATCACCGGCAGTTTGCCCCTGCGGTTGGAGACCAACGAGGGGGTGGCGCAAGCCATCCTCAACATGGAACACTACAGCCTGGGTCTGGATTATTTGCAGCGCTACGCGGGCCTGATCAACGAGATCACCGTCGAGCGGGTACAAGCCGTCGCACAGCGCTGGCTCGACCCCGATGCTTATGCTCTCGCCATTGCCGGGCCGCCGACAATATGAGACCGATCTATGTCATCAATCGAAGAGTTATACCAGATTGCCGATGAGTTACGAGCCATTGCCTGCTTGGGACGGCATTTGCCATACTTTGACCCAATTGCTGGTTGACTGACAAAACTCTGG
>CAYPOY010000107.1:0-15156 GCA_964412395.1 uncultured Anaerolineales bacterium
TGAGGCCGGTGAGGAGGTTGAAGAGGGTGGACTTACCCACGTTGGGCTGCCCAGCCAGCGCCACCACGACAGGGCGCACTTCCGCCGGTTGCTGGAGGACCGTCTGTGCCTGGACAGGAGATTGGCGATGGATGTTCATAGCACCTTATCTCCGCACGTGGATTTTGCCCGCCTCACCGCGCCCCAGCGCGATGCGAGCGTCCCGCACCAGGGCGATGAGCGGTCCACGGCCAAAGTTCTGCACGATCGTGACCTCCGCCCCCGGCGTGAATCCCAGGGACGCCATCCGGCACAGCAAACCCCGACCGCCGACCAGTTCGACCACCACGCCTCGCTCGCCAGGATGCATGGCACTCAGGGGTACTACCTCGTTCTGTGATGCAGGCTTTGATATGGACGACGGGGCTGCCCGGCGTGTCCTCGATCTATTTCTCATTATCGCTTTGTCCTTCTGCTTGGTTTTGACACTGAGCACAGTAGCCGTTCAGATGCAGATGGGTACTGGTCACGTGCACCCCCTCCCGTGCGCTTAACTCCTGCTGGATCCGCGCCACCAGGGGCGTGTCGAACTCGATTACCTTGCCACAGCCTAGACAGGTGAAGTGATAGTGCGGACTGTCTCGCACCGGTTCGTAGTGACCGTGCTCCTCGCCCAGGCGGTGCTCCTCCACCAGCCCCATCTCCTTCAGGACAGCCAGCGTGCGATAGACTGTCGCCAGGCTGATGTCGGGATAGTGAACCTTGGCCCGGTCGTAAAGCTCTTCAGCGTCCAGGTGCTCGTGGCTCTCCGCCAGCACCTCCAGAATCAGGCGGCGCTGGGAGGTCAATCGCCGCCCTGCTGCCCGAAAGACGCCTCGCAGGTGGCTTTTTTGCAGATAATCTTTCGGCTCACTCATTTATCACCCTCTTATTGAGAATGATTCGCATTAATAAATTATAACACGCTTTACGTCATTTGGCAAGTGACACCTGGTACGCCCCCCGCGTGATACCCGTCACTCCGCCAGGCAGTGCTCACGGCTTGACCTCTTTGACAAAATTCTTGACTACCTGCATAATGTGATGCGGTTCATTGGCCGGGGCCGCCGGGCAATGAATGCGCCCGGCTACGGAGCAGCGTCCGATGAATCGGACTTGATACGCCGCTAATAGCCCGATTGATCGGGCGTCGTTCCGTAGTTCGGCGACTTCATCGCCGAGCTGCCGCCCTTGGCAAGAGCTACCCTGCCGCAGGCTTGGAATTCGCCGCGATTAACAGGCGCAAACCGATCCAGGGACGTGCCTTGGCGCCGAAGTGCCATCGTGGCCTGGTAAGCGTTCAGGCCTCATCCAACACGATGAATAAATTCATCGTCTGCTAGCCAAAGTGCGTTGAAACGCACTCAAAAACGGGCCGAAATAACCCGTTTCAACGGGTTTCCTGATATCAGCCGTGTGTTTCAACACACGGCCAGGGGGCGGGTGAACGCTTACATGGCCTGCAGGAGGGTGATGAATTATGAAAGGCTCTCTAATCCCTGAAAGGAGTTTAACGCGATGTCCAGGATCACCTTTATCGGGGCCGGCAGCACCGTTTTCGCCAAAAACCTGCTGGGAGACATCCTCAGCTTCCCCGAACTGGCCGATTCTACCATCAGCCTGCACGATATTGACGAGGACCGCCTGCGCACCTCGGAGATCGTGGCACATAAAGTGGCCCAGGCCCTGGATGCCCACCCCACTATCGAAGCCACTACCGACCGCCGGGCTGCCCTGGACGGCGCTGACTACGCTATTTGTACAATCCAGGTGGCCGGCTACAAACCTGGCACGGTGATTGACTTCGAAGTTCCCAGACTCAAGAAATACGGCCTGCGCCAGACGATTGGCGACACCGTGGGCATTGGCGGCATTATGCGCGGTCTGCGCACCATCCCTGTCCTTTTGGACATGTGCCACGACATGGAAGAGCTGTGCCCCGATGTCACCTTCCTGAATTACGTCAATCCAATGGCCATAAACTGCTGGGCCATCAGCCGGGCCAGCAATATCAAGACAGTGGGCCTCTGTCACAGCGTCCAGGGCACGGCGGAACAACTCGCCCGCGACATCGGCGTGCCCATCGAAGAGATCAACTACCTGTGCGCGGGCATCAACCACATGGCCTTCTACCTGCGCTTCGAGCGCAAGACGGGCGATGGTGTCGAGGACCTCTATCCGCGTATCCGCCAGGTGGTGGAGGAAGGCCGGGTGCCCACCTGGAACCGGGTGCGCTATGAGATGCTCACCCGGCTGGGCTACTTCGTCACCGAGTCGAGCGAGCACTTCGCCGAATACGTGCCCTGGTTCATCAAGCGGGATCGCCCCGACTTGATCGAGCGCTTCAACATCCCGCTGGATGAATATCCCCTGCGCTGCGAAACGCTGATTGCCGGCTGGGAAGCCCTGCGTGGATACCTGGAGAACCCTGAGACGACCCTGGAAGTCGAGCGCACCCACGAATACGGCTCGTACATCATCAACAGCCTGGAAACGGGCACTCCCCGGGTGATCAACGGCAACGTGCCTAACTACGGCCTGATTGACAACCTGCCCCAGGGCTGCATCGTAGAAGTCCCTTGCGTGGTGGACAAGAATGGCGTGCAGCCCATCCGCATTGGTGCTCTGCCGCCGCACCTGGCGGCGTTAATACAGACCAACGTCAACGTGCAGGCCCTGACGGTGGAAGCAGCGCTGACTCGAAAGCGGGAGTACATCTACCACGCCGCCATGCTCGACCCTCACACCGGTGCCGAACTGGACCTGGACCAGATCTGGGACCTGGTGGATGATCTCATCGCGGCCCACGGCGATTGGTTGCCAGCCTATCGGTGAAATGAAACGTGAAACGTCAAACGTGAAACGTGAAACGTCAAACGTCAAACGTGAGGCGCACACGGCATTAAACCATCACGCAACACGCAGCATACAACACGGGTATCTTTTCAATAATATGGGGCAAGACCTCCGAGGTTTATAGATTTGTGCCCTCCAGAAAGTGATTGGTGGCACGATGCTCGCTTTCCGAACCAAATACGCTGCCCAAACCTCGGAGGTCTAAATGGTTGCCCCCAAATATTGAGATGATACCAACACGCTTCACGGAGGATATTATGTCCCTTCAGCAAAGAGTCACCCAAGAATTTGAATGCCGCTTCGGCGCGCCACCCGCCTTCGTCGTGCGTGCGCCGGGGCGGGTTAATCTGATCGGGGAGCACACCGACTACAACGATGGCTTCGTGCTGCCGATGGCAATTGACCGCGCGATATGGATTGCAGTGCGGCCACGCGGCGACCGGCGCGTCATCGGCCACTCTCTCAACTTTGACCAGAGGATAGAATTCTCGTTGGAGAGTGTAAGGAACGAGAGAGCAGGATGGGGAGAGTACCTGAAAGGGATCGCCTGGGGACTGCAGGAGGCGGGCTACGTGTTACAGGGCTGGGAGGGGGTCGTCGCTGGCGACGTGCCGGTTGGCGCCGGGCTCTCCTCTTCGGCAGCGTTGGAAATGGCCACAGCCCGGGTCTTTGCCGTGACGTCGGGTTTGCCATGGCACCCAACCACGATGGTGAAGATCGGACAGCGCGCGGAGAACGAGTGGATTGGTGTCAACTGCGGCATCATGGATCAGATGATCTCGGCGGTGGGCAAGGCCGGCCACGCCCTGCTCATTGACTGTCGTTCGCTGGAGACACAGCCTGTGCCCCTGCCGCCGGGCACTGCTGTCGTAGTGCTGGACACGGCCACCCGCCGGGGCCTGGTGGATTCAGCATACAACGAGCGCCGCGCCCAGTGCGAGGCCGCTGCCCGTTTCTTCGACGTCCCGGCCCTCCGCGACGTGAGTATGGCCCAGTTCCAGGCCCGGGCCAGCCAGCTAGATGACCTGACTCGCCGCCGCGCCCGCCACGTGGTGACAGAAAACGCCCGCACCTTGCAAGCCGCCGAAGCTATGCGTCGGGGTGACGCCGTCGAGCTGGGCCAATTGATGAGCGCCAGCCACGTCAGCTTGCGAGACGATTTCGAAGTGTCGAGTGATGAATTAAACGCTATGGTGGCGTGCGCCCGCCGGGAAGATACTTGCTACGGCGCTCGTATGACCGGCGCCGGTTTTGGTGGTTGTGCCATTGCGCTCGTCCGCGCCGACGCTGCTCATGCCTTCGCCGCTACCATCGTTACCTGCTACCAGGCAACCACGGGCATCACACCAAACGTCCACGTCTGTGCGGCGACGGATGGTGTGGAAGTGGTGAAGGGGATAGTCTGATCAAACAGGCGTGGGCGAAGGCTAACTCCGTCGCGTGATTGGACACTTGCAAGCGATCCCCTCGCCTGGTCCCTCAGCCCAGCAACGGTTGGCTGAGATGCAGGAAGACTGCTCCTGTAACCCCATGCGTAACCGGTTCGGCAAGTCTGGCTCGCAAATGAGGGGACGACAGAGGGAGATGAAATCGGCATCGCCAGCGGTCAGCACCTCTTCCATCACCCGCCGTGAGCGGAAGCCACCGACAAGGATAATAGGAAGCCGGGTCACCAGCCGCGCCCGCTGGGCCAGGGGGCGGAAGTAAGCCTCGTCTTCCTCGGAGCGGATCCCCGTGCGGGTGTTCAGGTTCTGACCTCCCCCGATTCCCCCGCTGATCTCCACCGCGTCCAGGCCCATCTCCTCTAACGCCGCCACGATCTGAACTCCTTCCCCAGGGGTCAGACCACCCTCTACGCCGTCCATCATGCCGAGTTTGATGAACAGGGGGTAGTCGGGGCCGACTTGCTCCCGCACGGTCCGACAGACGGCCCGCAGAAAGCGCATCCGCCCCTCCATATCGCCGCCCCATTCGTCGGTACGATGGTTAATAAGGGGGGAAAGGAACTGTCCAATCAGGTATCCGTGAGCCCCGTGGATCTGAACGCCGTCGAAGCTCGCCTCCTGGGCTCTCCGGGCTGCCTGTCCGTAGGCCCGGATCAGGAGGTTGATCTCATCGGGGGTCATCTCCCGCGCTGGTCGCTGCAGGAAGGGAGCGTCCACCGTCGAAGGGGCGATGGTCTCGGGTACGATTTGCCGACCGCATTGCATCCCCCCGTGGTTGATCTGTGCCACAACCCGGCCGCCTTCCCGGTGGATCGCATCGGCCAGTTCGGCGAGGCCAGGGATCATCTTATCGGAATGGATGCTGGTCATCTCGGGGTGGGCCTTTCCGGAGGGATGCACGTACATGTGCCCGGTGATAATCAGGCCCACGCCGCCCTTGGCGAGCTCCTGGTAGAGCTGTCTGAGTTGTGATTTGGGCCGGCCATCGGAATTCGCCAGCCGCTCGGCGGTGGCGGATCGGACCAGACGGTTGGGCAAGGTGAGGGTGCCGATGTTCGCTGGTGTAAAGAGCATGCTCATGGTTCCTTCCGGTGGGCTATTGAGGAGGACTGGCTGCAGGCAGACCGCTCTGGCCCTCCACCGATCTCCCCGCTCGCGCCCAGGATGCTTTCGCGTCCTCGTAGCCCATCTGATACAGCCGCTCGTGGTTATCAAGGCTGTAGCGGATGATATCCACCAGGGGGATAGGGCACTGAGGGGAGACGATGACCGGCGGAGCGATTTCCTGGTATGGAAGGTCAACGGCCCCTGCCTGATAGGGGGAAGGGGGCTGCCCCTGCAAATGGGCTTTCAGCGTCTCGTTCTCCGCCCGCAGCCGGGCGCTCTCAATGGTCAGCCGGACCAACTGATTGGTGCGATGGAAGAGCTTCAGGTCGGTCTGGAAGGAAGCCAGCAGCGCCCACTCGAAGGCGGCCTGGGCGGTCGCCAGAAGCCCTTGCACGCCGCCAACAGGGGTATACCGGGGACGGTTCCCTTCATCCTCCCAGGGGGTCATCAGCACCACCACGATGTCTTCGGCGCCCGCATCAATGGCCGGGCCCAGCGGCGTGTTGGCCACGGTGCCGCCATCCCAGAACGCTACGTCGTCAATCTTCGTAGGAGGATAGACCATCGGGATGCTGCAACTGGCCAGGATGTGGTCCAGGGTAATATCCACGTGCTCACAGTGACTGCCCGGCGAGGAATCGGGGCTGTTGCCGAAGACACGCAGCCGGCCTGTTTCCACCTCAACGACGGTGATGCGCAGGTGCCTGGACGGGGGCTGAGCGTTGATGCGCGACAGGTCTATCCAGCCCTCCTCGAGCAATGTCTTGCGCAGAGGGGTGGTGTCCAGCAGGTGATCCCATTCGTCCAGCGAAAACAGGTTCCAGGTGCGACGCTGCACGTCGTCGGTCTTCAACCGCTGCCACAACGCCCACAGTGAGTGAGCCGTGTGACCCGAGGCAATAGCCGCCCCGTTCACGGCCCCGATGGACGTGCCGACGATGATGTCAGGATACCACTCGTGCTCCTCGAGGAAGCGGAGCACGCCTACGTGATAGGCACCCCGTCCCCCGCCACCGGAAAGCACCAGGGCTCGCAAAGAATTTGAGTGAGTCATTGACCACCTCCTGTCAGGTCTCCAGGTAAGTCAGTTAAAGCTTCTTGTACTGTAACTGCTAAGGCTGCTGGGCGAAGGTCTCCCGACCGAGCCCTCTACGCCTCGGTCAGAGACCTTCGGCGAACGAGCTTCTTGTACTGTAACTGTAAGGCTGCTGGGCGAAGGTCTCCCGACCGAGCCCTTTACGCCTCGGTCAGAGACCTTCGGCGAACGAGGTCAGAGACCTTCGGCGAACGAGGTCAGAGCCGGTGCTGACTTTAGCACCAGCATCAACTCCGCCACGAACAGCCCCGCGCAGAGCAGGTACACTCCGTGCAACCCAATCCCTGGTAGCAGCGCGTAGGCGACCGGTGGCCCGACGGCGCTGCCGAGATCACCGACCGTGTGCACCAGACCGATAGCGTGTCCACGCTGCGTCTGGCTGGCCAGATCGCCAGTGAGGGCGACGACGAGGGCCTGCACACTGCCGCCGGTCACGGCTCCCAAGGATATACCCACCAGGATAGCGGCCGGCGCATTCCACGTCACCAGGACCATACTAATTGCACCGATCACCAGGCCCCACGCGGCTACTCTCCAGCGGCTTCCCAGCCAGTCCGACATCGTCCCCGCCAGTGGAGCGGCTGCCATGCTGAACAGCGTCCGCCCGGCCATGAGCACACCGGTCAGCGTCGCCACACCGAGGCCCAGGTCAGCAGACGCCAACCGATCCCGCACTAACAACCCCAGGGTGGCTGCGAGAACACCGGCGGTGACGAAGCGGTTTATCCCCTGCAAAGACGCGGTGATCCACAATCCCCGGCGGGCGCGCAGCCTGGGTCTGTCCCCTTCAATGACTCCCTCAACGACAGGGTCGTCGGCACCGGATCGGGTGGAGCGTGTCTCCGGCAGCAAGAAGAACGCCACCAGGCCGCCCAAGGCGGTCAGGGTTGCGCCAATCCACATGGTTGTGGTGTAGCCCACTCTGTCCGTTAGCAGACCGCCGGCAAAACTGCCCAGCGCTGCCCCCAGGAAGAACCATGTCTGGTGCAGACCTGTCCATCGCCCGCGGTTTTTGGCCGTCGTCACATCCATGATAATCGTCGCACCGCCGACCCAGATGCCCGACCAGGCCAATCCCCACAGCAGCCGTCCGACCAGCAACGGCCAAAAGCCGCGCGTGGCAGCATACACCGCCGTGGAGAGCGCGCCGATAAACAGCGCGGGCACA
Source organism: uncultured Anaerolineales bacterium (assembly GCA_964412395.1). GTDB lineage: Bacteria > Chloroflexota > Anaerolineae > B4-G1 > B4-G1 > CAYPOY01. The sequence goes on from CAYPOY010000107.1 coordinate 7,691, forward strand.
AACAGCCGCCGGTGGGACCAGCGGTCGTAGGCCAGCCCGGCCGGCCGATTGAGGAAAACCCGCACTGCCCGGTTGACACTCAGAATGATCCCCACACTGCTCAGGGCGATGCCAGCCTCGGCGGCGTGGGTGGGCAACACTGTGTACAACGTCGCGTCGCCCATGAGGGAGAGGGCCGTGCCGAGGCCCAGCGGGAAGAGAACTTTGGCCGGGTGAACGAATGCTTTGTCTTTGCTCATAGGAGAACAGGGATGGGCAGGATTAGCGGATTATGCCCATTGTTTGGTCATTGGTCATTATTTCCCTCACCGCAGGACTACCGGCAAATAGACCGAGTACCCGCCTGGGCCAACCTCGTAATAGCCCTCGTCATTATCGTCCACCGCCACGTTGCCTGCTTCATCCACTACCTGGACGAAATACTCCACAGCGCCCGTCAGTTCCAGTGCCCCCTGCCAGGTGTCACCGCCTGACGCGGTGAGGTCCACACTCGCCCACTCTCCCTCACCATCCGTGTAGGCCACGACGACACGGCAGATGCCCGTATCGTCTGTCGCCGTCACGGTGATCATGGCAGAGGCAGCCTTGGCCATGTGCGTGACGCTCGTGACGGTCGGCGCTTGCCAGTCGCTCAACGTCGAAGCGTACAGTGACACCTTAACTTCCTCATAGACGCGCTGTTGTGCATCCTCCCCCCGATACTGGCCCGGCAGCACCACCACAGTTTTCTGTGGGCCTGCCAGCGTCTCCAACTGGCTCAACGAGGCCACCTGTGACGGTATCCACCGGGGACCGGTGATCTCTGTCTCGTCACCTGGAGATACCTCTGAGTTCCCCAGTTGCGTTACCACCGGGTCAAAGGCCAGATAGATTGTGTACACACCCCCTTCAAACACCACGCCCCGCGTGGTGGAGATCACCTCGTCCACCAGGCGCGGCTGGATAGGTTGGTCCAGGCGGGACTGCGTGCCGCTATGCAGGTCCGTGTTCAATGCCTGGAAGTAGGCGCCGATGTCTGTGGACACCGTCTCTAACTGCGGATAGTAGGTGTACACCTGGCTCGCCGGGCAGCCCTGCAATGCCTCCCACGCGCTCACCTCAATGCTCTCATGGGCCGTACCGCCATAAACAGGCGCTGCTGGGCCATCGTGCCAGCCTTCACCCAGCATCGGCTCTTCAGGCCGGTGCAGCACCGAGGGGATCGTCCCCAGGTTGTACATCGGCAGGCCGTACAACACCACCTCGCCCATCACCTTCTCGTCGTTGTAGTTAAATTTCCCTTCCGGCAGGCTGGTGTAGTACCGATGCTTGGCTCTCCTCAGCGCCAACCCGATGGACTGTTGGTTCCCCTCGGTCAACTCCTCGTTCAGGAATATCATCACCTGCTCCGACAACGGCGTCCCGTCCCCTCCGATGCCATAGCCTGTGTTTCCGATCCAGTTGGCCCCCCGTCGTATGAGGGTCTGCGCCAGGTCTAGAGAGTGCGGGTTGGTGTCTTCGTCGGGGATGCTGAGCGCAGAGTGGCAGCCCAACGTGAAGTAAGTCGCTCGCTCCATCGTGGCGCTCCCGCTCAGGACGTCGGTGCTGTCAATGCCATACAGGTCGAGCGGCGTGCCCAGCCCCCAGTGGTCGGCGTGCACGTTCAACGCGGCCAGGTCCACCCTGGTTTGTAGCCACTCCTGGGTCAGGTCGTCCGCGTCCCAATCATCGCCAATCAGCACCCGCTGTTCGTCGCTCCATCGGGTGCCCATCTGGTCCGAAATGATCCGGCTCGCGTCAACGAGAAAGTCATACCCGGCCACCAGCCCGACCTGGGCGGAGGCACCGCCAGGCGACAGGAAGGTGTCAATGAAGGCGATGATCTCCTGCGGCGTCTCGACCAAGCGGCCCACGGCGAAGTCGGGAATGTACAGGTCGTGCCGCTGCCAATAGGTAGGGCTGCGGTCGGCATAGAAGTCGTCGCTCAGGAAGAAGTTATCCCACAGCGCCGCACCGGTGGTCGTGCCTGGGTTAACGCTCCCCTGTCCAACGTAGCTCCGTTCGCGGAACAGGCTCTCGTCCGGCACACGGCGGAACGGGATCACCAGGTCATTGCCCACGATGACGATGTACGCCAGGTTGGGATAGCTCCCCAGTTCTCCCAGCAACATGGTCTTGATCGCGGTGCTGACATCGTTGGCCGTGGCCGGGTTGGTCAGATTGCCGTCAATCCAGCGGTCATATTCGGATTGCACGAATGGATCCTCGTCCACGGCGACTAATTCCCCATTCACCGCCTCGTGCTCCGCCAGTTGTTCCAGCTTGAGTACCAGTTCGTCCATCTCCGACTCGCCGTAGAGCGTCTCCATCTGCTCCCGGTTGAAGAGAATCAAAGTCTCGACCTCGTTGATGGGCTCTATCACTTGTATGGTCACTTCCAGTTGGTAGGGATTGGCAGCGTTGTATGCTTCGTCAAAGCCATATACCTCGACGAAGTAGGGGCCGGTGTACTTGCCGACGTTGTAGACAATCGTCTTGACCGCCGCCTCCCGGTCGGTTCTCCAATTGCGCGGCGTCCTCCAATTACGCGGCAGCCCTTCCGTGCAGTTATCGTAAAGGTTCAGGTCGTAGCTAAAGACCGACGTCAGCGTGATGGCTATCCGGGTGCTCGGCTCCGGCACGTCAAAGGTGTAATGGTCAGTGTCGCTGATGGGGGTGATGAATCCCGTGATGACCTGACCGGGTAGGATCGGTGTCGCCAGGTCACAGGAATCGTTGGACTCGTGGGGGTCAGGCCCCGGCCGGTATTGCCAGGTGGCGACCGCCAGTGTGTAGGGAGAGGTGCTCCATTGGCCGTCCACTCCGTCTACCCGGATGGTGTACGTGCCGGTGAACTCACCAGTGTTGTAGTTGATCGTCTTGCTCGACCCCCATCCGGTCCGCCAATTCCGTGGTGTCCGCCAGTTCCTCGGCGTCCGCCAATTGCGGGGCAGCCCGCCCTCACACGGCCCGTCGAACAACCCCAGCGTGCCCTCGGCGTCGGCCGGGCTGGTGAGGGTGATTGAGATCACGGTGTAGGTCACGGGAAGTGTTACGGTGGACAAGTCCACATCGCTGGCGTGGCTGATGTATCTGATGTACGAGGTGAACACGGCGGTCGTACCGAGGGAGATGGGGATGGGATGGGCCTGTTCGCAGGTGTCGTTCGGCTCGTAGCTATCGGGAGGGATCACGAGCGTGATGACACGCGATTGCTGAACGGTTCCAACGGAACTGCTCAAAGTCACCGTGTTGGTCACCGGCATCAAGAGCAGCGTGTTGGCCATCCACAGTTCCGAGACCACGTCCTCGCTGATTTCGGTTTCGTAGATGAAGCGCCGGAATTCCTGGGGGGTGAAGTGCAGAGTTCGCTGACCGATGAATTCCGGTGTTGGATAGGTCAGCCCGCGAGCACCCATGCTATTTTCCAGGCCGATGACCTCGGCCTTCGCCCGAGGATAGGCAAAGCGAATTTCACCCGTCGGATACACGACAACCTGGAAAGAGAACTTCTGGTCTCCATCAGAGGTATCCTGTGCGTCCACATACTCGACAACAAAGCGAGTGGGGTTTTTCAACTGTTGATAGTGAACAGACGCGCCTTCCGCTTCTACGATGTTCAAGTCATCACCATAGGGCGCAATGATGTTGTTCGGATCAGATACGTCGGGAATGGCCAGCAGGGCAGCGTCATAGTTGACCGGGGGACCAAAGCCAATGTAGCCATTGGTGGAAATGTAAACCTGGGTATACACTTCGGTAACCCGGAAATAGGGAAAGTCGAAGCCCAGCGGAATTGGACCGGTCCAGCCATTATCTGCGTTGCCCTGCCAGGTGGTCACCTGGGTGCCAGTATCCCTGATCTCCTCCCACTCATGCGGCACCACCTCTTCCCACCCATAACCGGGGCCATCCGTGGTGACGGCCGGCAAATCATCCATCCACCATAAGGCGTGGGCCGTGGGACTGTAGCTGGCTCCACCCACCAGGCTGCCGTTGATGTACGTGGTCGTTATGGGCAAGGCATCCCAGAAGTGGAGCGCCGCCACGTCCAGTGGCCCCAGATTGGCGAAGCCGACCGTGTACGTCAGCCGGTCGCCTGGGTACACGTCGCTGTCCGGTGTCACGGATTTGTCCACGTAGAATTCAACTGTCGCGTTGACAACGGTGGTGTTGATGGCAGTGGCGGAGATGGCCGGGTCAACCTGCGAGGTGGCGGTGACGACAGTGACATCGGCCAGGCCACCGCTGCCCACCGGCACGGTGATGCTGACGATCACGGTGGCGGTCTGGTTGTATCCCACGCTGACCGGCGCGGAGTATGCGACCGTCCAGCCCAGGCTGCTGTGATGTGTGATGGTAAAGGTGTCTGGGCCGTCCCCGGTGTTGGTCAGGATGTGGGTGTAGGCAATGATGGTGCCGGGATCGGCGCTGCCAACGTGGTCGGGCGCCAGCAAGACGCCGGCGGTCTGGGTGACGGTGACGGCCTGTTGGGCCACGGCCACGCCGCAAGCGTTAGTGGCCGTCATCGCCACGGTGTACGCGCTGGCGCTGGTGTAGGTGTGCGTCACGACGGAGGTGGTCGCCATCACGTCCTCCTGCACGGACGAGTCGCCGTCGCCAAAGTCCCAGGCGTAGGTGATGGGAGTCGTGCCTGCCCAGACCGTGCCGGCGAAGGTGACCGTTTCACTCAACCCCGGCGTCGCAGGGGTGAAGGCGAAATCAGCGCCGGAAACGGGGATGCAGGGCGAGGTCACCGTCAGCGTCACGCTCACGTCCACCTGGGGTGTGTCGGGATCGTTGCTGCTGACGCGCAAGGTGGTGGTGTAGACACCGTCGGTCAGGCCACCGGCGTTGAAGGTAACGGCCACATCGCGGCTGTCCGACGGAACCACCGTGCCGCTGATTGGTGTTTCGCTCAGCCAGGCGGCTGCCGGGTTTTCCGATAGGCTCCAGGTTAGGTTTGCGCCCCCTACGTTGCCGATGGTCAGCGTGCGAGTGGTCACGTCGCTGGGGTTCAGCGTCTCACTCAGTGCCGACGGATTCACCGTGATGTCAGGATCGCTAGGCACATCGCCATTCAGCCAGACCTTGTTGGCCTGATTGTCAAAGTTAGCAATAAAGGCATCGAGGTCACCGTCACCATCTACGTCGCCTAGCGCTGCGCACCGGCTGTCTGAGTTGTCCAACAATTGGCCGCTGTCGGTGAAAACACCCGTCCCAATATTCAGCCAGACTTTATTGGGTTGATCCTCATTGGTTACAAAGGCATCCATGTCGCCGTCGCCGTCCACGTCCCCCAATTTCACAAAACGGCTGCTTGAACTACCCAGATTCTGGCCGCTATCTGTGAAAACACCCGCGCCATTGTTGAGCCATACTTTGTTAGCTTGACTGACCGTATTCCCAATGAAAGCATCCAGATCGCCGTCGCCATCCACATCGCCCAAAGCCACACCCCAAGAAACCGAGTTGCCCAGGTTCTGGCCGCTGTCGGTAAACAGACCTACACCATTGTTCAGCCAAACCTTATTGGCTCCACCTGGTGTATCATTGCCTACAAAGGCATCCAGGTCACCATCGCCGTCCACATCGCCCAGGGCCACGGCCTCGCTGTATGCGTTACCCAGGCTTTGGCCACTGTCAGAGAAATCACCCGTCCCATCATTCAGCCAAACCTTGTTAGGTTGGCCGTCAAAGTTGGTCACAAAGGCATCCAGGTCGCCGTCCCCGTCCACATCGCCCAGGGCCACGGCTAAACTGGCCGAACTTCCCAGGGACTGACCACTATTGGTGAAGATAGCTGTTCCATTGTTGAGCCACACTCTGTTGGCTTCATACCAATTGGCCGCAAAGGCATCCAGGTCGCCGTCCCCGTCCAGGTCGCCCAGGGCCACAGCCGTACTCCACGAACTTCCCAGGGTCTGACCACTGTCGGTAAAAACGCCCGATCCCTGATTGAGCCAGACCTTGTTGGGCTGACCGTCATTGGCCACAAAGGCATCCAGGTCGCCGTCCCCGTCCAGGTCGCCCACAGCAACGCCCCAACTGGTTGAGCTACCGAGGCTTTGACCGCTGTCGGTGAAGGCACCGCTCCCGCCGCCGACCGCCGCCTGGAACCCCCAGGCGTAGGGGGTGAGGGATATGCCATTCGTCGCCTGGATGCCGCTGCTCAGGTTGACCACGATCTCTTCACCCGGCTTAAAGTTCTGAGCAGGGTCAAACTCCACCGAGCCGGTGGTGTAGGTGCCCGCATAGACGCCCGTCTGGCTGCCGCGCATGGTGAAGGTGTGGGTGCTGACGGTGCCGAAGTCCACTGGCAGGTTGAAGGTGGCACTGATGGTCGCGTCCGGCGCGACGTCAAGGGCGGCGTTTGGTGGGGAGACTTGGGTGACGGTCAGGGGAGGCGTGACCTGGGACGTCTCGGTGTAGACGCCCGTTGCGCCCTCCTCAGTAGTGACTCTGACTACGTTGGTCAGCGTCCCGCTGTAGCCCGACGAGACGGTGACGGTGAACTGCTCCGTCCAGACACCGCCGGGCGCGGTGATGGTCGGCGTCCAGGTAAGCACACTGGTGGGGGTAACGTGCGACGGCAGAATGTCGGTGACAGTGGCGGTGAGAGTCACGTTGCCGGTATTGGTGACGCGGATGGTGTAGGTCAGTTGTGCGCCTGCCTGCACCAAATCAGGTTCAGCCTGCTTGGTGACCACCAAGTTGGGCACGCCGGTGACGGCTACGCTCGTTGTTGCCGTGACCACGCTGACGGAATTGCTGACGGTGACGATTGCCGTATAGCCCCCTACCGACGGGTAAGCGTGCGTCACCACTGCCCCGCTGCCGGTGGTCCCGTCGCCGAAGGCCCAGATGTAGGTGACGTTGCTGCCCGCCGTGATCGTCGCAGTGAAGTAGGTGGGCTGACCCAGCGTCGTCGGGCTGCTGTTGTCAGCCGTGAGGCCCGTGATGGGGACGTCGCCCACGGTGACGACGACCTCGTCCGGCGTCGGGTCGGCCAGACCCGTCGAGTCGGTCACGGTCAGGGTGAAGGTGAGGACGGTGGGCACGCTGGGGGCGGTGAAGGTGGGCGACACGGCAGTATCGTCGCTCAAGGTGACAGACGGGCCGCCGGTCTGCGTCCAGCCGTAGGTCAGCGGCAGGTGTCCGTCGGGGTCGGTGCTGCCGCTACCGTCCAGCGTGACGGGTGCGCCGACAGTGACGGCCTGGTCCTCCCCGGCGTCCGCCACCGGCGCGAGGTTGATGATGATGACGGCGGTGGTGGCCGTGACCACGCTGACCGAGTTGCTGGCAGTGACCACCGCCGTGTAGATCCCTACCGCTGGATAGGTGTGCGTCACCACTGCCCCACTGCCCGTTTCCCCATCGCCATAGGCCCAGGTGTAGGCCACGTTGCTCCCCGCCGTGACGGTGGCCGTCAGCATAGTAGCGCTGCC
>CAYPOY010000108.1:0-14918 GCA_964412395.1 uncultured Anaerolineales bacterium
AGCTCAAGCATGAAATCCTTGCTTCCTGTGCAAGAATTTGATTGGCAAGGTACTAACTCACTCGCAGGAATGCGCTGGATCAGGTTGTTGAGGAAAAAGGCGTAGAAACCCAATTTGCCCACCTTGCGGAAGGACAGAGGTAGCCTGGTTTTGTTGACCGCAAGAGCTCTGACAACAAAGTCGAACGATCGCAACCCGGCGAGAAAGGCCCGGCGATGGGCATCTGAAGATTTGTGGAACTTGAACTCCTTCAGGTTGGTCACCTTCAGTCTGTCTCGCATCTCGTCAACAGACTTTATTCACAATAAGGTTTTGTGGGGCGACATCACCGAAAAACCTGCGAATTCGAGACCCCAGTGGGGAATACTCGCTGATTTGAGGCCCATCTCCTGGTCCCAGTGGGGCGAAATCTAATTGTGAATAGACTCTAACGTATTCCCTTAATGGCTGGAGGTTGTCAGTCAGCACGAGCGAGTACACGAAGAAGGTGGTCGAGCCTCGCTCAAATTTGAAGCCTGTTTCCCCTGCCTCATCCCCCAGGCCATAGCGATAGGGTCGGTTCCGCATCAGGCGGATAACTCCATCTGCGAAGTGAAAGACTAGTACATGCCTGTCGGCGCCAGCCGGGGGTTGTCTGGATCCAGTATCTGCCGCAGCCGATCCCGCTGAGGACCCAGGATCACCTTACGGACCGTTGCCTCTTCGATGTGCCCTCGGACGAAGTCATCCAGGGTTGTTCCGGCCAGTATCCGGTCGCCAGAGTCGTAGTCTGTGAAGCTCTCCCCCGTGACCAACGCCAACGAGCGAGGCACGAGCTCCACTGCCCCCAGGCAGACCGGCTTCCCGCCCCCCAGCATCGGCCGGAAACTGCCGTCTAGCCCCAGAGCGAAGAGCACCAGCCCTAGTTCGGCTGGCTTCAGGCCAGTGAAGTCTAGCGCACCCGCCAGCCGGCTCCCCTCAACGATTACCTCGAACCGGGCCCCCTCGTGATCAGCCCGCCGGCCGTGAAAGTAGAACTTGCGCCCCTTGAAGTTCCCCTGCTGGTCCAGGTAAGCCCGCCGCGCCTGCCGCTCCCGCGGCCGGTAAAGAGCCGGCAGACGGTAAAGCGCCGTCTTCCCTTCCACCAGCAGCGCATCGCCGAAACTGACCCGCCCCAGCCGGCTCATCGCTCCGAAGATGGCGCAGGCCGGGCAATATTCGTCGGGCTGACGGCGGTCCGGGCAGGAACGGCTCAACGCCCGGGGCAACTGCCGCCAGTTGACCCGCGTCACGCGGACGCACGACGGCGAGACCGCCTCGGCGATGGCCCGTATCGCCCCCTTAAGGGACGATCCGGGCACAGCCGGGGTTGAGCGGCCGTCCACCGTCACCCGGTAGCAACTGCGGATCACCTCACCCGGCTCAAGGCCCAGGTCCTCGCTGAGGGCGTAGTTGCCTGAGCTGACGTGCACGTGGCTACGAGCCATCAACTCGTATTCCAGCCGACCGCTCAGGTGGCCATCCAGGTGAAACCCCTCATGGCCCGGCGGCCGGGCCCTGTCCATCCGTGAGGCAAAGGGCACGAAGTCATAAGGCTTGGGCGCCGGGGCCTCGAAACCACCTCTCCGGCCGCCCGGACGCGTCGATCGCCTGGTCATCTCTGGCCTCCTCTCGTCTCCCCCTCATCCCCCTTAAGTCCCTTGAACCGTGTCAGCCGTACTATCCCACCCTCCCGATATTCCACAGCCCGCAGGTAGACCCGTTCATCTGGCTGGGGCCAGGGATAGTGGAGTTCGCGGGGAATGCTGGCCTGCACCCAGGCGTGGGGGAGACCCTCCGGCTGCCCCCCGCGTAGGAAGGAATAGTGGCGGCCCCACAGGTAGATCCGAACCCCATCCACCGCCGTCAACCCTTCGCGGACACACCACCCCGCCTCGGCCAGGTCGGACTGAGGCGCCTCGCTCAGCAAGAGGACCCGGTAGCGTTCGCCTTCTTCCTGCGTCCAGCGTACCTCTAGTGTCTCGCCGAAGGCTCGTCCCCGCGACCAGGGCTGATCCAGGGCGGTGATTTCTGCGAAGGCGATGTCCGCGTCGGTCTCCTGCATAACGTAGGCCAGCTCCCCCCGTCGCGCTCCCAACAGGGCCTGGAGCCCGGCCCGATCCAGCCGCCGGCTATAGACGTAGCCGTTGCTCATCGCCGCCCCTCCCCCGCCCGCCAGGCCTCGACGAACTCCCGCCAGGGGCCGACGCAGGCCCGCAGTACATCCTTGATGGCCACCGGGTCCTTGTAAGCCACTGCTACCCGGCCATACTCGCCGGCCTCGAACAGTTCCCCACCGTCAGGCAGCGGCAATACCGGCTCCGGGCGATAGTCGTAAGCTGCGGCCGTCGTCTCGCCCAGAAAGGCCGTCACGCCGTACAACGTCTGGTCCAGGCGGCGGCCATTCTCCTCGACCCGGAAACGGCCGGGGTAGCCCACCTCCAGCCGGCGGAGTCGCACCGTCACCCGACCCAGCCCCCTGGACTTGGAAAAGCCCAGCGGCACCCGCTCCCGGGCCAGGTCTCGCAGGGCAATGGCCAGCAGCCCCACCTGCCACAGTTGGAAGTTCCGCAGGGTCAGGTCACCGTAGAAAGCGCCGCCGGTGACCACCTCCAGGCTGAAGGGCCCCACCGCCACCGCGCCCGACACCCGGTCAATCGCCACCCCGTCTCGCTGCTCGGTGCGATTGGCCGCCTCGAAGAGACTCAGATCGTCCGGCGCCTCGGGATCGAAAGGATAGAAGTCAGACAGGCGCAGGTGGGCCGCCAGCGAGGTGTGGCCGAAGATACGACAGATGGGGCAGGAGCGGGAGAATATCTCGGCGCTCTCGGTAGTCCCTTGTTCTCGCACCGCATCCCTTATCTCCCGTTTGACGCTCCTCAGGTCAAAGTGGCGACCGCAGGCGTAGTCGCTACGCTTCGGGTCACCGCTGTTGCCCAGCGGGTTGCAACTGAAAGGTGGGGAGCGGCGCACCCCGTCGCCCACGGTGCGGGCCACCTTCTCACAGTAGGAGCGCAGCGTCCCCTTCAGGCTGGAGCCGGGCAGGTAGACCGTCTCCCGGCCGACACTGGCGTGGCTGATACGCACGAAATTCATGTCCAGGAGCGTGGGGTCGGCCCCGCTCTCCCGGCCCGATTTGATCAGGATCGGCCCCCGCGGCTCGATGGCGAAGGCCAGGTACAGTTCGTTGACCACTTGCTTGTGCATGGTTACACCCCCAGTTCCCGGCGAAAGGCCTCGATTTTGCGGTCCAGGCCCGCCGCGTCCAGCGGCTGCGCCTGGCCGGTCATCAGATAATCCAGCAAAGCCGTCGGGTCGCCGCCGTCCACCTCTTCACACTGCTCCCATTCCAGGTGTACCCGACCCAGGCCCCGCGAGCGGGCTCCGCCCAGGGGCACCCGGCCAGCTTCAAACCCCTTCAGCCCCAGCAGCACCATCCCTTGTTCGGCCACGCTGGCGTTCTCGACGATGATCTCGCAGGCAAACTCTGTGCCGGCCGGCACCGCCTCGAAGGAATATAGCTTCCCCTCGCTGGCTGTCTCCGTGTCCCGGTCAATCGCCACCCCGTCACGGATCTGATAGCGGCCCAGCCACTCCTCTCCATCAGGCAGGGCCAGGTCCCGCACGAATACTTTGGACGCCAGGTGGGGCGAGCCGAAGACTCGACAGACCTTGCAGGACTTGGAAAAGTAAAAGTCATCCAGGTCGCTGCTGTCGGCGCGGCTTTGCTCGATCGCCTTCTTGAGCGGCTCCAGGTCAGGCCACTCCTTCTGCGGATCGCGGGTAGTGGGGCAGCCATCGGTGGCCCCCTTTCGGATGGTCACACACAGACAGGCGTACTCCTGGTTGATGGCTCGCAGCACCCCTTCCAGGTGTGCCCGCAGCGCGCCTTTGAACGAGGAGCCAGGGATGTAGGGTGCGCCGGTCACATCTTTGACCACCGTGATGTCGGCCGTGCCCCCCGCGTCCCCTCCGCCACCGCTCCCGACCCGTAACGACGTCTCCAACCGCAGCCGACCGCTCAGCCGCAGCCGGCTGTGGAAGCGGGTAAAATCCAGAGCACTCATCGCCCTCCTCCTTCGGCCGTCCTCTTCTTGTAATAAAAGTAGCGGCTCAGGTGGCCCAGATAGGCGCGGCAGAGGGTCATCCAGACCCGGTCTACATCCCGCTCATCCGCAGTGGGATTGCTGGCCCCGGCCACGGCCCCCTGGGCCATGTCCTGTAGCTCGTCCAACCTGTCCACCAGTTGTTCGCCAAAGTTCTTGACGCCCCCCACCCGCCAACGCCAGTTATCGTTGCGGGCATCCCGCCCGATCTGGTAGCGGATGAAGTTCTTCACCACCTCCACGCTCCCGGTTTCGCCGGACACGGCCACCAGGTTGGTCATCTGGTGCACCTCCATCCGGCTCTCCCAGATGCGGGTATTGTCCACGAAGCGCTGCATCTCCACCAGCAACTCGTTCATGGAACCGTCAATCTCCCGATTGATGCGCAACTCGCGGCGCAAAGTCTCTGTCGTCATCGTGCTTTCACCTCCAGATGAAAGAGGGAGCAGACCTGCACCCGGCCAAAGCCGCGCGCCCGCCCCTCACCGATCCCTTTTTCTTCCATAAGCCGTAGAATCTCCAACAATCGCCTGTTCGCCTCCGGGCCGGCCGCAGCCACGCCATACAGGTAGACACCGCCCATCTCGGCCGCCAACCGCACCTGGCGAGGCAACCGGTGGGCCCCCGACCAGCCGCCGCAGTAGGCCCGGCTGACAAAGGCCCGCTCCAGTCTCACCTCCGGCAGGCCATCCCCGGCCAGCCCAATCTCCACCGGGTCGAGCCGCAACGTAGGCAGCCCATCGGTGTCGTGCAGCACAGCATCGGCCAGCAGATCGAGGGTGAAATACCAACCCTGCTCCAGCACCGGCAGCCTCAGTCGGGCGTAGAACTCCCGCTCTGCCTGGAGCCGATGGTTGAAGCAGAGCAGCCGTTCCCCCAGGTTGGCCGGGCGCAGCGGTTCGCCATCCTCCTCTCGCCGGGCCAGTTCTCCGCTCAGAGCGAACTTGCTTCCCTCCAGGGCCTCCAAGAAGAGACCCAGGCCAGCATCCTCTGGCTTCAAGGTCGGCCGGACCATGACCTCAGCCACCTGGCCCAGACCCCGCGACCGGGCCCCGCCCAGCCGTTCGACTTGGCGGAGCGCCGCCGTCATCGCTTCCACACCCGCCTCCTCCACCCACACCTGGCCCCGCAGCGTGGTGATGTGCCGGACAGGACTGCCGTCTTCGTCCAGGAAGTCAGTGTCCATCTCCTCGCTCAGCACGCTGAGGGTGTACAGTTGCGCCTCCTGAGCTGTACCCCGCCCCCGGCCGATGGCCGTACGGGAAAGGCGACGGATGGGTATCCAGGGGGCCTGGAAACGGTCGCCCAGCAAGGCGTAGAAGCCTTCCATCGGTTTGACTGGCTCCCGACAGCGGGGACAGCGGGGCAGGTAGACGTAGGGCAGCGGCCGCCGGGTTTCCATAGCCTGCTCAAAGGCCACCTGACGGATCAGGACGTCGAAGACGCCGTGTCGCTCGTCCGGGTCGGCTTCCACCCGCTGGAAACCGGGATGATGCTTGCAAGTGCGGGTCGTGGCCGGAAAGGGGACACTGACCGCGCTCCCAGGATAACAGTTACCGAAGCGAGGTGGCTCGCCCGACTGAGGATAAAAGACCTGACAGAAGGCACAGATTTCCCGATCGGGACATTCCTGTGGATGAGGCACTTTCCGTTTGTCAGGCGGCCACTGGCGCAGCAGCGCCTCGGCCACTACTCCTCGCAGGACCGAACCAGGCAGATAGGTGAAGGTCTCAATCACCAGCCCCTGTTTGGTGCTGCCCAGAAGAAGCGGCGAAGCCAGTTCTATCGTGACATCGAGTGCAACCATCGCTCTAACTCCTCTCGTACCATGGGTGTCTCAATCGGGAAGCGATCACCATCCAGCACGTCATAAGCCTGGGCCTCGATGTGGCACCATCCGAGCCCCCGCGACCGCCCGCCGCCCAGGCTGGTGATCGCCCGCAGGCCAGCCAGCACCAACGCCACCTGCCAGTAGCGCTCGCTGTCGTCGTCGGGGAAGTGGCCCACGACCTGCCCGACATAAGTGGTCTCCCTCGTGGGGGCGAAGGTCTCCGTAGTGAACAGCCGGTCCTCCTCGGCCACCCGCCGCGCCCGGCGCAGGCTGACTCCGTAGCGCAGATCGGTGACCGGCAGCGGCTCGTCCGCCAGTTCTTCGGCCAGGGTCCACCGCAGATCGCTGAACCGCAGGGCACTGGGCAGCCATGGCGAGCCGAAAACCTGACACACCGGGCAGGCTTTCCTGTCCTGGTGACCCAACCGGGCCGGATCCAGGGGGCACATGCCATGCGGCGCTGGCCCGTGACACACGGCATTGTCGTCATCCGTCAGCGAGCGTACAATCCGTTCACACTCGTGGCGCAGCCGCCCCTTGAGGGTCGAGCCAGGCAGTATAGGCAGCCGGTGAGCATCCTTCAGCATCGGCTTGTGGGCCAGCGAGTCGGCCATGGCCCCCGAACCGACGCAAAAGGGCGTTTTGAAAATCACCCTCAGCTTAATCTCCACTCGCAACAGCCTCACCTCCTTCGTCAAGAATCCGTTCCTTCAGCCAACGTTTCTTCTCACCCGAGGGCCTGGGGATGAACTCCTGGACCTCGATAATGTCCGGCCAGGGGGTAGCATAGCGATCAAAGCCCCGCTTGCGGCCCACGTGGACCCAGGGCGGTGGGTTGCGGGCATTTCGCATTCCCCATTGTTCCTCGATCCAGGCCAACAGCTTCCGCCGGTTCTGGTTCGCCCGGGCGTATTGATACAGGTAGTATAGGGTAGACATCATTCGTCCCCGATACAGCATCTCGCGTAGACCTTGGAGCTGGCTACCCGGAAAGCTAAAGACCTCTAACGCCTGCACAGTATCCACTAGCCGGTTCACCTCTTCCAAGGTGAACGGTCGCCCTGTCAACAATGTGGTGGTCTTATTATGGCGGTCGGTGAAACGGTAGGGAGGCGCACCGCGCAGATGGCCCACCGTAGTGGCCACCATGCTCTGCGACTTGAGCACCAGGAAATCCACCGTCCCCTGCGCTCTCTCACCTGGATCGGCAACCAGTTCCCGGGCCCGCTTCTTGGCACTCTTCTTCAGCAACTCGTCGGCCAGGCCGCGCAGGAAGTAGATCGGGTTGTGGTGGTCGGCGATGACCACCCCGGCCGACATGGTGGCGTATGTGGCAGGATCAAATTCCCGATCAACCAACTCGACTTCAAAAGCATGACATATTTCGTAGGCAATAGCGAGAGCTTGGTCACCGGGCACAATTAGCAGCACGTCATCACCTCCGATGGTGATGATCTCGAACGGGTGAATATCAACCCAGTACTTGCTACCATCGGATTTTGTTCGCTGTACGTGCCGGCGAATACGCAAGTGCCGGCATAAAGCAGCAAAGACCACCTTGGACATCGTCGTCACCAATATGTTGGATTTGCGCCGGTATTCTGCGATTGTATCGGAACTCTCTACAAGGCTTCCCACTCCGTTGCCATCGGCGTAGATAAATCCAATGTAGCCGCGCTCACGCGACGCAGCACCGATTTCGCTTACATCCTCCGCGCCAACAACGTCCCGCAAGCCGTCCCAATTCATACCGCCGAGATAGGCAACGGCATCACAAATCTCATCAGCGTCGTGCAGAAACTGCTCGAACTGGCGTGTCCATTCTTTCTTACCTCCAAGCTGTGTACTGCGCTGAACCTTCGTGAGGCATACCTCGCAGAGATAGCGGCCTGGCAGCGGTGTCGGCTTGAAAAAGCAGTTGGCCGGCCGAATCCCGCACGATTCGCAGCGCCGGGCGAAGGGAACAGCCTCAAACAGGGGCCCCACTGCCTTCTCCTCTTTCGCCTTGCGCAACTCAACACTCTGTAAAGCCATCACCTGCCCGAAGTTGCGGCGGCGGGCGAACTGCTCAGATGTGACTTCGCTACCGTTCTCGCCGCACTCGTGATAGTAGTCGGCGATCCTTTGCCATTCGGCTTCGCTCAGCTTGTCCTGCAAAGCCAGGAGAGCAGCGTAGTCCAGACCTTCTGGCCGGTACCCATCCCAGAGTTCAGCCGGTGACACCTTCCGCCGGACACAGGTGATCGTCGCTGCATCGGTTTCACGAGGATACAGCGTCTCAATGTCTGCCTTGAGGGTCTTGGCTAAATCGGGAGGCACCAGCGCCAGCAGGCTGCCACCCCCGGCGTAGACAATGCAACTTAGTGCGTTGAGGTTATCCTTGTGACCGACCGGCAACCCTCTGGCGGAGAATAGCTTGCGAATGTTTGGGCCTTCATCGTCAGGCCAACCCTGGTTCAGTTCGTCCAGAATCATACTTGCCCCACGGATCTCCGGCAGTTTTGCCGACTCGAAGACGTAATCCTTGATCCTATCCGCATCGGCGCTGAGCAAAGCGACTTCGCCCTTGACCGGTTCGCCTCTCAGTACTGGCCTGAGCACTTCCTCCACCCATTTTGTGATCTCTTCTTGCTTCATAGGCATACTCCACTCCTTCCTGATTGTTAGCGTATCATATCCACTGCCGCTTGTCATCCGCAACTCTACCGAGCCAGTCTGAGTAAACAGACGGAGCCAGACAACAGCACACGCTGCCAGTACCAACCCCGAAAAGCTTGCGGTGGGACATTCTGCCTGCAGGCATCATACGAGCCACTCATAGCACTGTTCAAGGATGGACTCAGTATACTCAACTTCGTACAGAGATCAAGTTCTGGGCCACTGGTGCCCCCCTGCTCCCTGTCACCAAGTATAATCGCTTTCCTTCCCCACCTCAACCGAGAATCCCCCTGAACCTTTCAGAGATTTCTCTGATGCATCCCCCGCACCTCTGGGCTATAATAACCCCGGACGCACTGTTACAATCCGTCACAGGTTCCGTCCCAGTTGAGCCTGGAAGGCCATCCAGGGACCGAACTTTTCCCGCAAAAAATGATAAGTCAGCCGCGTGTCTTCCGGCAAACCCCAGGCGACGCGACACTCGGCGAATATCTCCGTTTTGTGGGTGTCCAGTGTCTTGAGCGTGATGCACAACCGCTCGGCAGCCTCCTGAGGAGACAGCCCCTCGGCCAACACCTGCAGCACCTCCCGTTGACGGTCGGTGAGTTGCTCACACACAGCAGCGCAGCAGGCCGAGTCGGCTGGGGCAGGGAGCGGCGTGGACGGAGAGATGGGCTGGCTCAGTGTCCGCAGTGCGGGGAAATAAGTCCCCCATGGGACCAGGGGTACGGGGATAAGACACACCCCAGCTTCCGGCGGAGCGTGGAGAATGGCTCCGTCGCGTGCCTGCTCCAAAAACTCTCGGGGCGTGTAGAGATGCCAGAGGCGGTCGCGATGGTCGCACTGGAGTAAGCTGGCGCTGGTGAGCGTCAACGCCAGCAAGCGCGGCCCGCCGGCGATGCAGAGGTGGAGCGGCCGTCCGGTGCGCTTCAACTCCGCCAGCAGGTCCCGCGCCATCTCCCAGACGGCCTCGGCCTCCTGACCGTTGCGGATGGCAGAAAGCGGTTCCCCGCTGGCCTGGATGGTGAGGTGACGGAAGGCGAGGGGACGGCCCTGGTAACGCTCCCCGGCGAACTCACCACTCAATTGGGCCAAAGCCCGCCGCACGCGGGGGTCATCCGGGGAAAGATGGAGCACCAAAACAGTCGAGACCTCCTCCCCAAGTTCCAAAAGAGCGTCCAGGGTGAAGGTGACGACCTGGGCCTGCCCGCCCATCGTGACGAGCGCGGTGGCTTTACCCTTAGAGGGGAAATTCTGCAGCATTGCAAAACCGATTATGCCAAATTAGGCGAACAGGGCTTCGACCGCCAGGAGCTTGCGTTAATCGGCCAATCGAAGCCGTTTATCTCGGATAAGGCGTACCTGAAATGCTGTCAGATGTCGTCCGGTGAGACCCCTACGCAGAATGAAACATCATCGGTGTACAGTATATGAAGAACACACAAAAAAGTCAAATCGTATTTAACCCCTTGCCAGCCGTGGCCATCGGTGGGCCATCCCACAGCGGCAAATCGGTGCTGGCCTACAGCTTGACCCGCGCCCTGCGGGAGCGCGGTGTACCTCATTATCTCTTGCGGGCCTATCCGCCGGACTACGAGGGGGATTGGTTTCACGAGGGGGAGCCAGACACAGTGCGCCACTTGAGGATGAAGGGGGCACGCAGCGAAGCCTGGCTCCCTCTCCTGCGGCGCGACGTCGCCCGGCGACATCTGCCCCTCATCGTGGATGTGGGAGGCCTGCCTACACCAGCGCAGGAAACGATCCTGGACAATTGCACCCACGCCATCCTCCTCATCCCCAATGACGAGGCTCGACGGGAATGGGCAGCGCGATTCGCCCGCCACGGCCTGGTTCTCCTGGCGGATTTGCGCTCCGATCTGCACGGGGAAAACCGGCTGGAACAGGAAGAGCCGCTTGTGCGAGGAACTCTGGCAGGGCTGGAGCGGGGGTGCCGGGCAGAGGGGGCGGCCTTCGGTGCACTGGTGATGCGACTGTCGGAACTCTTCATCGCAGCCTCTCCCGGCTTGCGCCGCCGCCACCTGGAAAGCGCCCCGGTGGAGTTGTGCGTGGACCTGGAACGCCTGGCGCGGCAGATGGGGCGGGACCCCAATCGGTGGCAGCCGCAGGACCTTCCGGCAGTGCTGGACTACCTGCCGGCCCTGGAACCAGTGGCGCTCTACGGGCGCGGCCCCAACTGGCTCTACGCGGCCGCAGCAGCCCATGCGCTCCCTGCTCCCTTTTTCCTGTTCGACGTGCGGTTGGGCTGGGTGAAGGCGCCCATCATTCCAGGAGGCGATCCCACCCCAGAAGGCCCGCTCACCGTGGGACAGCGCACCCTCCCCGGCGCCCGACTCCTGGAGTTCAGCCTCCCCGATGCCTACCTGGACATCACCGAAGTGGATGAACTCCACCTGCTACCCTGTCCGGCAGGAGGAGCGATCCTGAGCGGGAAACTACCCCTCTGGCTGTGGGCGGCCCTGGTGCGGGCCTGCGACGCCCGCTGGGTGGCAGTGGTGCAACCTCAGTTGCCAGGGGCGGTGGTGGTGAGGAGCCGCAGTGGGGAGCCGGCAGTGGGGACAGTGATACCGGTACCAGAAGTAAGGCCAGCCTTGAGGCGTGGCGTTGAAACACCCCGCTGATACTACGAAACCCGTTAAAACGGGTTAAAACGGCCCCATGCAGCCGGTCGCCGAAGGCGGCCTTGCACTCCCGCCACATCTGCCGTCTGGCGTTGCCCCGGTGGGGCACCAGGTAGACCTGGAAGAGGCCCTGGGGAGTGAACTGCGCCGGGGAGATCCTCTACGCCTGCCATTCCCACTTCGACTCGTATGGCAACTTCATCTCAGGTTTCTGCGGCGGGCTGACGGTCGGCGATTGGCACGACTTGCCACGTGTCAAAAGGCCCCTCGCTATAGCGAGGGGCCCTTTGCCTGCATTACTTGACGTCTGCTGTCTGGTTGACTGACAAATCTTTATGGGACGCAGATTAACGCTGATCTACGCTGATTATCTGCGGAGTGACCGCGCCAGCCTAATACTGCGGCATCGGTGGCGGCGCGGGCTTTTCTTCCTCCGGGATGTCGGTGATCAGCGCCTCGGTGGAAAGGATCATGGCCGCGATAGAAGCTGCGTTAGAGAGCGCACCCTTGGTCACCTTGGCCGGGTCAGTGATACCTGCCTCCACCATATCCATAAAGTCGCCCTGAAGCACGTCATAGCCGATGCGGTTGTTCTTCTTCTCTTTCTGGGCTCGCCGCACAGTGTCGAGGATCACTGCACCATCCTCTCCCGCGTTCTCGGCGATCTTACGCATAGGCATCTCCAGCGTCGCGCGCAGGATGTTGACGCCGGTCTGCTCGTCGGGGTACTCCATCTCGACCTTGTCGAGCGCAGCGATAGAGTTGATCAGCGCCACGCCACCACCGGGCACGATTCCCTCCTCGACCGCCGCGCGGGTGGCCGAGAGCGCGTCCTCGACGCGGTGCTTCTTCTCCTTCAGCTCGGTCTCAGTGGCCGCGCCGACGCGGATGATGGCGACGCCACCGGCCAACTTTGCCAGCCGCTCCTGTAATTTCTCCCGGTCGTAGTCGGAAGTAGATTTTTCGATCTCGACCTTGACCTGTTCAATGCGGCCTTTGATCTCTCTATCTTCGCCACCGCCACCGACGATAGTGGTGTCATCCTTGGTGGAGATGACCTTGTCGGCCCGGCCCAGGTCCTCGATGGTGGTGCTATCCAGTTTGCGGCCTTCCTCCTCGGTGATCACGTGACCACCGGTGAGAACGGCGATGTCGAGCAGCATAGCCTTGCGGCGGTCACCGAACCCAGGGGCCTTCACCGCCAGGCAGTTCAACATGCCTCGCAGCTTGTTCAGCACCAGTGTCGCCAGCGCCTCGCCGTCAATGTCCTCGGCGATAATGACCAGATCGCGTGCTCCTCTCTGCACCAGTTTCTCCAGGATGGGCACCATGTCCTGCGCGGCCGAGACCTTCTTGTCGTGGATCAGAATGTAGGGCTCCCCGATGACTGATTCCATCGCCTCGGGATTGGTGATGAAATAGGGGGAGATGTAGCCCCGGTCGAACTGCATGCCCTCTACATACTCGGTCTCGAACTCCAGCCCTTTGCTCTCCTCGACGGTGATGACACCGTCCTTGCCGACCTTGTCCATCACGTCAGCGATCAGCTCGCCAATCTCCCTGTCCTGCGCGGAAATGGCCGCTACGTTGGCGATCTCCTCCTTGCTTTGCAACTCAATCGCCTGGGCAGCGATGGCCTCAACCACCGCCTCGGCGCCAGCCAGGATGCCGCGCTTGAGCAGCATTGAATTGGCGCCAGCGGCCACGTTCTTCATACCCTCGGTGATGATAGTGTGGGCCAGCAAAGTAGCGGTGGTAGTCCCGTCGCCAGCGATGTCGTTCGTCTTGGTGGCCGCTTCTTTCAACAGTTGTGCCCCCATGTTCTCGTAGGGGTCTTCTAACTCGATCTCCTTAGCCACTGTCACGCCGTCGTGTGTGATGGTGGGAGCACCCCACTTCTTATCGAGTGCTACGTTGCGCCCCTTGGGGCCCAGCGTGGTGACGACAGCGGTCGCCAGGGTGTCAATCCCGCGCTTAAGGGAACGGCGCGCATCCTCACTGAAAGCCAATTGCTTTGCCATATCTATTCCTCCTTATCAAGATCAGGTTCTTCTGTTATCATTCCAGGATAGCCAGGATGTCGCTCTCTTTCAAGAAGAGAATCTCTTGGCCATCCTCCGTCTTAAACGACGTGCCAGCGTATTTGGCGTACACGACCGTGTTCCCGACCTTGACCTCCATCGGGATACGATCGCCGTCCTCGTCAAGACGGCCCGCCCCCACGGCCAGTATCTTACCCTGCTGGGGCTTCTCTTTAGCGGTATCGGGGAGCACCAGTTTGCCACCGGCGAAGGTCTCCACTTCCTTCTCCAATGGCTCAATGACTACCCGATCGCCCAATGGTTTGATGTTCAATGCCATTTCGCTACCTCCTGATTGAAGATTGTTACTTGGAATTGGTCGCTCGCTGCATTAGCACTCAGACTGTGAGAGTGCTAACGCAAGCGCAATCATACCACAAGTTTTGCGGGATGTCAAGACCCGTCTGCTGCCTAAAAGAAAGACCCACCGTGAATCCACAGCAGGTCTTGCCAAACTCTCGTCGTCACGCCACAAATCACGTCATGGTGGCTGGCTATAGACTTTCTACCAACCTCATCCTGATCTGTGCCTCGGCATCTACTATATCAATGCCTTGTGCGGCTGCGATTTCCCCTACGAGGACTCTCATTCCTTCCTCGTAAATCCGTTTCCCTCGCGTGGTCAGGCCACCCTCGTGCTGTTGCCGCCAGGCCATGTCCCTCACCGCCTCCGCGACTTGAAAGGGATCCCCGGCGTGAATTTTTTCCTCCAATGCCTGGTAGCGTTCATTGTGATCGGCCGGCAGTGTGTTTGGATCAGCACGCAGCACGTGCCATACCTGGTTCAATTTGGACTGCGGGATTGCGCGCCGCAAGCCTATCGTCTCCGCAACATTGATTGGGATCATCAAGCTGGACGCCGGTTCGCCCAGCAACTTAATCCTGTAGTACAGGTCGCTGCGTCCACGCCATTGCCTCTCCTCGATACGTACCACTACGCCAGCTCCACGAACAGGGTGAACGATTGCATCACCTGCCTTCAACATCGTCGCTTTCTCCTTTTGCCCTTACCGCTGCTTATGCTTCGGATTCCGTTTACCCACTACCTCGCGGTTGGGTCCGGACCGTCTTTCTATCCTTGACAATCTGCTCCAATACCAACAAAACAGACCTGGCGAGCCGCTACCTCTGCTACTGGTCTCGGCACCGGCCAGGTCCTCGATGAGTCCTGGATCCTAATCTGGAAAATCGGAGGTTGAAACTAGGAATGATTCTCCACGCGTGTACTTCAAACTGTCAGAGTAGCGAAGCCGCCCTGTATGGCTTCGACAGATATTGATAGCTGGAGTAACCGAGCCCGCGTGCGATCCAGCCAGGCCAGTTCTGCCATAGCTACGTCAGCCCATATCAAGTGCCAGACGTTCTCCCACGTCTATCTTTCACCCATCGCCCTGGCAGCCTGCTCCAGAGCGAGTTGATGAGCAACAACCTGCGTGCGCCGTTGCTGCAATAGCATACCCCGTTACATGCTATTTTACTGTATAGTGTTTTGGCACATTATACCATAACTCATTGGGGCTGACAATCTGTCGAATTGACTCACTAAAAAGGTTACCGAAAATCAATCGTTGACTCACGAAAGAAG
>CAYPOY010000109.1:0-14811 GCA_964412395.1 uncultured Anaerolineales bacterium
CTGTCGGCTGTACTACCGTGATGAGCTTTGGTCCGTACAGTGTAACCCATTTCAATCAACCAGGCCAGATTGGGACCAATACTGAATCCAGCGTCAATGCGCAACTCGATGGACACAGGGTTGAGGTTCGTCTGATTGTCGGTTTCGAGGTAATTCAACCACTCGTCCAGAGCGAGCAGTTCGTCCTGCAATTCGTTGACTGTGCTCTGGTGCTTGTCACGCTGGCGTTGCAGCTTCTTGAGATCGCGCCAGGCGCGTTTTTCGCGCTTTTGGGCAGATATCAGCCTGCGGCGTGCCTTGGCCAGTCTGCAATGCGATCTTTCTTCGCGTCCCTGGGCCTGGTACTCGGTTTCCCAATCCGTTACCGTGCTTTGGAGACCCTCGATCTCAATCTTGGTCTCTCGAATCCGCTGCCAGAGCAAGCTTTCCGCTCGTCGGGTGCGCTCCAAGGTCTCTTCCAACTCCTGTATCCGCGCCACCAGTTCACGCCGACGCTCTCGAACCAACTCGACCCGTCGCCGCGGGCGAACACCCAACAGCTCTTCCACGGCTTGAACCGCCGCTTGCAAGCATTCCGCCAACAAGGTACGTCCTGTGTAGCGCTGCAAGGTCAACATCAATCGCTTCCAACGCTCACACACCAGCGAGGTCACGGCTGCCTGGTATCCTTTGCTGATGCCATCCTCCATCCAGCCAAAGCTGGCCTCAGAATAGTCAGTGCTGGTCGAACTGACTTCGCGTCCGGTCAGATCGACGTCGATCACCAAGCGCCCCTCTTGCCGGATCGTTTCCATCACGGAGGCGTCGATGAAGGGACGCGACAGGGTCTGCAACACTTCCACCACAGCCATCAGTGTGTCTTCATCAGCAGCATCCAGGGTCCGGCTGACCCCCGAATAGTGCACAAATGTGTCTTGTCCCCAGGCTTCGACCACAGTTGGATCCTTGGCGATCGGATTATCGGACAGATTAAGGTCTTGCAGGTACTCGATGCCGCCCAAGATCCCCACCAGGAATTCGATCAATTTCGTCTGGGGCCCACACTCGGGACCTTTTCGTTGCTCAAGGGGCACTGCTTCCAGTCCCGCCACCAGACCCAGTGCTTGAGCAAAGTGTCCCAGCACAACCGACCAGGCGTGATCCGTCGTCGCGTCAATCTCGTCGCCAACAACCTGGTCTCCGATCAGTTCGGCGATCCGGCGGGCTTCGGGGCTGGTCCCATTTGGCTTCGTCGTGATTTCATACACGTTCCCCTGAGGTACCACTGGGATGACTCGCAGAGGAATCTCCGCCAACGCTTTTTCCAAGATGTTGTCCAGCGTGTCAGTGAGTGGATCATCGGTTTGCTGTTTTGTCTGAGATGGTATAATCATTGTGAACTCTCCTATGCTAGTTGGTTTGTGATCAGTATCATACCAGCACAGTGAGAGTTTGTCTTGTTTCAGTTGTCAAAGTTCAGTTTTTGCGCTCCAGGAAACATCTCGCTCCTGGTTGCGCAACCGTTACGCTAGTGTTACGGCCCCATCATCTGACCCAATCTCTGCGCCATCGTCTGGATTCACCCAAAGGCTTGTTGGGCAGCCAGTTTCCCACAGGCAATAACTGGGAACCCCGAGATAGACCTCCCCGGTCGTGGTGTTGGTCACTGGCTGTGTTAAGGGATCTACCTTGACTTCACCAGGAATCCAGCCATAGGGATCTACTTCGCTTGCTTCGTGGATCACCATGAAATGGAGATGCGTACCGGTCGAGTTACCAGTACTTCCGATCTCACCGATTCTTTGACTACGAGTAACAACAGCGCCAGAAATCACGACAGTTGTTGCCAAGTGACCATACGTGGTTTCATACCCGTGCTCGTGCGAGATTGTGACCATTAGACCTAGACCATCGGAGCAGGGATTGTCCCCTGTAGGTGGGTTCTGCGATTTATCCCAGCAGCCCACATAACTCACGCTGCCATCAGCAGCAGCCAACGCGTCACCACCGACGCCAAAGTCATAACCGTCGTGTCCGTCGTAGCAGACATTGTCAGATTTTGGTGACCTATTGCAATTCCTTGAAGTGCCTGCACCTCGTCTCTCTCCCCAGTAGAGAGTGATGTTTCCAAGCGCATCACCACGGTCGTTGGGAAATCCACTATATGTTGGATACTCGTGATCGAAGTAACTGGTGATAAGACCGAGCGGATCGCCAGCGGAATTGAAAGGGAACTGGAGTGTCAATCTGTCCTCACTTTCGAGAAGCAATTTGGCATCACTTGCCACTTGCAGTTCAGCATCAGTCGCATTTCGTGCCGTACTCGACACGTACGCTGCCTCTGCAATCTCTTGCTCAACGCCGCTGGCAAACAGCTGATGTACAAGATGGCTCACGGTCGCGTAGCGCCCGTCGCTTATCAACTCTATGGTGATATTCGGGCGATGCAAGTACACTTTGCCGAATACGGGATACCAACTGGTCGTGAAGTTGTTGATGGCGAGCAGGGTTTCATTTCTACCATCGCTGTCAAAATCGCGCACTCTGGCGCGATCATCCATATGCAGGTACTCGGAGAACGCATTCAAGGTGAAGGATGGTCCCAGGTTCTCGATTGAGAATCCTTCGCGGACAACATTCTGAACCGTTACTCGTGGATCTGGGACCAATGTGGCCCGTCTATGGAGCCTCAAATGCAAGCCTGATTTCTCCACCTCCCACACGAAGTGTAACTCGGAAGGCGATGGCATTGTTGCAGTACCTGCCGAATACTCCGAATTCGTCACCGTTAAGGTCACGGGATCTCCCGAGCCAATCGTGACGTTCAGGGTAAAGGCGTAGGGATCGCTAGCGCTCACGGCGTAGGCGATGCCGTCACCGCCAGTCAGGTTCGCATGGAATACAAGCGAGTTTGTGCCAAACCCGCCGTAGCCGTGAAAGGCAAGATCGCTGTGGTAGACGATAGTCTCTGGCGTCGCACTTCCGTAAATGTCTGCTTGAAAAGTCAAGTCGCCCGGCTCTTGAATGTGCGCTACTGCAGACCCCCCAAGCGTGAAAGTGATGGCTATTGTCAACGCAACCTGCCCGAATCTGTATCCAATCTTGCACATCGTGCACCTCACTGTCTCCGAATAGTCAGCTCTGAAGACAATCGGGATCGACCCCAGAGTCGGAAAACGCCCCTACTCCCCAACCAAGACAATGGCGTGCGTTGAGGAAATCATCCAAGTTAGCCCACTGTCCGGTCTTCCCACATAGTATAGCACAACAGCGCCGGGCGGTAAAATCCACGCTGCTGCGATGGGGAGAATGTGGGTACTTGCGGCTTCTACGAGGAACTGATCGAGGTTCCCCTGGACAGCCTGGTGATGAGCGAGGGAGGACAGTACCCGGAACGGGTGCAGCGATATGTCAAAATGCACCGGGCCGGTTCCCAGTTCCCGCCCATCGCGGTGGCCGGCGTCACGCCAGACTGTCCCAGGTACCGGATCACGAACGGCCACCACCGCTTCCTTCGGCAGGCTCACCGCCACGAGCCCCGCCACGAGTACTCGCGGTGGTACTCGCGGTGGTACTCGCGGTGGCAGGACAGACCCTGGCTGCGCGGCGGGTGGGTGCCGGTACCATCCGGGCCTGGACCTGTTTCTACGTACCATTCGAGGGCGCGAATCGGCGGACGTGCTACCGCCTGGCCCGCATGAGCGACACCGAAATGGGGTGAAGGCTGGCGCGTTTGCTCGGTCGCGAGTGGTGTCCCCGGTGCAGTCGGTTCCTCAACTACCGCCCCGACCCAGGCGTATGCCTCTCGTGCCATCTGGCGATACGCCCAGACGTAAAACTGGAGGTGAAATGTTTCCAACCGAAACTCAGATCATTGCTGCTGCCATCGAAACGATGACGGCGGTTGCAGCCGGGCAAGGCTTCGAGCCTGACGGCTGCTGCTGTGCGTACTTTGCCCCCAGCGCACCGGGCATCGTCCCACCGCGCCACGTCGGCAAGGTGTGGGCAATCATGCTTTGCCGGGGCGGGAATGACAAATGCGCCAACGTCATTGCTTGGGGGAAGGTCCAGGGCCCCCTGCGGGCCCGGGTGCTTGAGCCGGGGGATTGCGACGCTGTTGTCGCAGAAGGCAAGCGACTCATCGCGGCCAAGCAGGCCCGTGGGTATCGGGCTGGATATGCGGAGATGCTGGCTGAGTGCAGCCTGTCGCAGGTGTAGGTACATAGCAGTTCCTGCCATGTGCCGGGGGGATGATGGAGCTGGCAGCCAAACTCCATCACCCTTTTCGTTAGCTTACCAGAACGGAGGTGAAAGATGAAGCAGATGTTCACAGACCGGTGGCAGAACACTCGGGGCGAGACCATCATCGAAGACCACTACCGCCTCACAATCGCCGAGGCTGAAGCTGAAGTTGAGCAGGCTCTGAACGAGAGCTGGCTCCAGCGCTGCATTCGGCGTGCCGAAGCGATCGGGGGTTGGGTCAAAAAGATACAGACCCGGGTGATCAGAGATGACCAGGTCAATCGCAGGTGGGTCAACTACTCGCCACGGCCCTACGTCCAGGGCTACGGGTGCGATGGCACCACCGACCGATGCATCCACCTCGTAGCTTTCACGTTGGCCCAACGTTTGGGTCTCGACTACGATGCGCTCTACACAGAAGTGTACGGTGACGCCGAGGAGGGCATAGGGTGGTCGGAGTATCTCGAGCCGGCAAGGGACGAGACATTCGTGCCAGACGAAATCGAGCCACTGTTGGCTCTCGACGACTTGATGGATGTCAACAACTACAGGCTGGCCGGGCGGCTGGGCGAAGAACTGATCAAGCTCGGTTTAGTACCAACCAACTGGGGCTACGTTCGCAGCGGGCCGGCGTTTGAGGCTCGCAAGAGACAGGCACTCCTGAACGTGTTAGAGCCTGCCGGGAGTACAGGAGCCGGACCTGTCTGCCGGGCCACAGGCAGGGATGATCAAGTTCATAGTGACTGACCAGGACGTGGTCCCCGGCGTGCGTTACGCCATTCTGAAGCAGGTCGGTAGCGTGCTGGGCACCGTCTCACACTCGAACGACCTGCAAGATGCTGTAGAGACGGCGCAACGATACGCCGCCGCCCACGACGGCGCGGTGGTCGAGATCGAGGTAGAGACCGAGGCAGAGGAGGAGGCAACCATTGGAATCACGCTCGACGTGCTCCGCCTCCTGTTCCAAAGCGCCCGCCGCTGGTGGTATCACCGTCGACTGCGGGAACGGGGGGAGGTGGCAGAGGCACGACGGCGGGAGAGAAGGTCGGTTCAGGAGCACGTCAGGTGCATCGAGAAAGCCACGGTGCTGCACGTCGGCTGTGGTGTCTGGACCCTCTACCGCCATGGTTGGGCCTGGCTGCAAGGATACGGCGGCCTGGACAACCTCGTCGTCCAGGCGGCGCTCTGCGCCGGTGTCCCGGCTTTCGACACGACCACCATACCCGACGAGAACCTGGTCGCGCTGTTGCGCGGGCCGTTCCCGGGCGATGATCCCCTGGGGACCCTCGAGCATGCCCGCTCTCTGGGCGCTCGCGTGTACGACGATCCTGACCAAGCAGAGGAGGAGTAATGTATCTACACTTTGCGTACATATTTGATGAGCCCCAAGAACGGGGGACCGATGTGGGGCTCGTGGTGGGCAAAGCAGTCGAGATGGACTGCCAGGTGCGCTACTGGTGGCTCAGCGATGCCATGCACCTGCAGGGCTCTCCTGACCGCCTGATTGTCTGCGTGCGCCATTTCAACGTGGGGGTGGACACGGAGATGGATCTCTACCAGGCACTCGAGGAAGCGGGATCTAACTGGGATGAACTGGAACTGGCCTCTCCGGACGAGTGGACACTCCTGGGTCAACAGATTGATTCGCACCAGGAAGTTCGGTATCCCAGAGACATCCAACTGTTGTTTGGCCCAGGCGGTATAGAAAGCGCGGAGCCCTCCCGTGAGCACCCTGCCCATTGAGATCAGGGACGTGGCCCCGGGTCCCGGTTTCACCCGGCTGGACGGCAAGACGAACGACGGCTTGCCCGATGGGGTTCACACCGGTGGCGTCTGGGTAAGTCCTGATGGGGCCGAATACTGGAAGCCGCTGGACGGTCGCCCGTGGGCCAACGTGGATTACCACGTGTCCACCCGCGAGGCCGAGTGCCTGGATGTGATGGCCGGGGAGCCTGCGTTCCCCCGCAACTGGCGGGTGGAGAAAGCCGGTATGGTCACTGTGGACGGCGCGACTCATACCCGCTGCTGGTTGGTACGGGGCAAAGCGTGGGTGGTGCCCGACGACTGGCCTGCCGACGCCCTGCGGTTAGAGCACGTCCTGGAGGTCGAGCGGGGCCTGCGCTTGCTCAACGCCCGAGGCTGGACCGTCGGGGACAGCCTGAAGGTCGCCTTCGACCGCGAGGGCAGGCCGTTCATCCTCGACCTGTCGTGTGCCTGCCGCGAGTACTCGCAGCGGGCTGGCCGGACAGCCGGGCAGACGACGAGTGGCGGTTTCTGAGATGGGCCGAGGCGATGGGCTTTGAGCGGCTGGTCAGGCTGCGGCAAGACGGCCGGCACCTGGTCAGCACGATGGAGTTCACCAACGAGCACGGTCGCGCCTGCCACGCCTGCCACGCCTGCCACGAGTACTCGCAGTGGAGTACTCGCAGTGGAGTACTCGCAGTGGACTACTGGCACGGCCACGTCTACGCCAGCCGGAACCGGCCCATCTCCAGCCTGTGGGCCTGCCTGTCGGCAGACAGGGCCGACGTCCTCGGCGCGGTGTACGTAGATGCCAACTATGCCGAGACCGGCATCTGGACGTGGGTGGTGACACCCGCACCGCTGGACGAAAGAACCGTCCGGCGCTATGAACTGACCTGGGCCTGGGGCCCTACGTCGAGACAAAAGGAGATCAAATGAGGAGCAATACGAACGTGCCGGCGGCGCTGGATACCGCCCGCCGGCTGTTGGAGTGCGCCCAGGGGCCACCCTACCTGCTGAACGACCAGGACGCTCTCGACCTGGCGAGCCTGGTCAGCGCCCTGGAGGAGCTGGAAGCCCTGCTCCCCCAGGTTGCGCACGTGCGGCCCTGGGAAGGAGACGCTGCGGTCGTAGTCAACGGCCACATCGTCTACCGTTTCCCCGACGACGACCCGGCCTTCTCCAACACATCTCAGGCCGTGGCCGAGCGGTTGGCCCGGGCGTTGGGGGGCACGGTGGTAGAGGTGAACCTGGACGGCGTGGACGACTGGGGGCAGGTGGGAGTAGCACCGGCAGCCCGGGAACGCCCCCCGAGCTAGATGTACGTCCTGATCAACCTGGCACACCAGAACGGGCCCACGGTGCTGCTGGAGAACGATACCGGCATCTACCGGTCGGCCGGGGACGCCCTGGGCGACCTGGTCGAGGCCCGCGTCAGGTGCGGCAATCCCGACGTGCACCTGTATGCCCTCTTCCCCGGAGGCGAGCTGCAGGGACCCATCACGGTAACCAGGCAGGGGATGTACGACGAACTGGTTGCCATGGCCTGGCGGGCTCTGGACAAACTCAATATCGCCGATCCCGAATAACCGAAAAAAGGAGACACGAACCGATGAAAACGATGAATGTCCTCTCCCGTTCGCTCCGGGAACACCCGGCCCAGATGCGCACGGAGATGGACCCGCACGAGTTGGCACGACTGGTACTCCAGGTGCGCGAACGTGGCCTGGACCCATACCAGCCCATTCTCGCCGCCGACAACGGCGATGGCACCTACCGCGTCGTCAGTGGCCACCGGCGCTGGCTGGCCGCGCTGCTGGCGGAGGAAGTGAGAGCGCGAATAGACGGAAAAGAGGACGGCGTGGACCTGGACTTCGCCCGCCAGGTAGTCTTCGGGTTCGCCACCCGCCCGACAGACGTAGAGGTATGCGCCTTCTGTGGGGAGCCGCTGGAGAAGGTCCGGGGCGCGGAGGGGTGGTGTGGCAACTGCGAGAATTGGGTCGAGGCGCGTGTGGAACCGCGCGACCTCCCCTCGCCGGCCGTTCTGCCGTGGGCGTACGGTTCCCTGACGGAGCGGTATGGGGATCTCCAGATATCCATTGCCCTCTTCGAGGGCGACGAGAAGAAAGAGATCCTGGCGCTGCAAGCGGCCAACTTCGGGCACGAGACCCCGGACCTGCTGGGGCAGGCCAGGAGCTACGCCGCCGCATTGAAGGCTGGGGCGACGGCAGACGAGATCGCGACCAATACGGGCCAGTCCGTCTCCAGGGTAGAGGCGGTACTGAGCCTCAATAAGGTCCCGGAGTACCTGGCGCAGGCCGTGGTTGCGGGGGACGTCGCCCTGTGGGGCGCTGCTGCAGTGGCCCGCCTGCGGAACAAGGGCCAGCGGGAAGGGATGGCAAGGTACGTCCTGGAACAGGACGTGACGGTGGAAGGGGCACAGCAGATCGGTTCGGCGCTGCGCAAGTGGAAGCCTCCGGCCGTCTCGCTGGACCCCGAGATGACGCCCCAAGCGCGAAACCAGGCCCGCGTGGCGGCGGCGCTGTGGGCCGAGGTGCTCGAGGCCGACCCCGCCCGCGCGTGGTACGCAGCAGCGTGTGTCGCCGGTAACCGGGCAGCTTGCCCTGAGCGAAGCCGAAGGGACAGGTCTCTCCTGGCGTGGATCCAGTGGTTGGGGGTGGAGGAGAGCGAGGAGGACCTCCTGTACCGGTTGGCCCCGGAAGCCAGGTGCGAGAACTGCCGTCTCCGGGAACTGCTCCAGGCGGCTCCGCCGTTCTCCTATCCGCGTTACCCTTGCAGGGAAGTCGAGGAGTACCAGGGCACGTGCTTCCACGGCGTGTTCGGCCACGACCCTTTCTACGTGCAGATCCCCTTCGGCTGGGAGGAGTACCCGGGAGTGCAAAGGACCACCCGTACCCCGGTCTGCCTCAGCCCAGAGGACTTCGAGCAGGCCATTGAGGCCGCTACCGCCGGTTCCGACGAGGAAGGCACTCAGCCAGGACAGGGCACCGGTTTCATCAGCCCTTCCGGGGATGGATACTCGTCCCCCGGCACGGTGGGCGTAAGCGATGTCGAGGGCCAACGGGCGCTGATCCGCTCGTACATGGAGCACCACGGCGAGATGAGTGGAGCGAGCCACCCGGTGGCTACCTGCTGCGAAGATTGCCGGTACCGCCTGGATAGCAGCCCGACCAAAGATCCGACCGTGCCACCGTGCCAGTGGGCGGCGCGGAGACACAGCGTCGAGTTTCGGGTCCGCGTTCCCATCGAAGGGGAGGGTGCCTGCCCTGAGCCTGTCGAAGGGCCGGAGATCCCGCTATGCAGGCAGTTCGCACCGTCCCGCTCGTGGAACGACGTCATCCCCGATCACCCAGAACCGCCCGGAGTCCCCCGCGAGTGGATGGTGGGTGTGATTCGGCAGATGGTGCAGGCGGTCGAGAGACGCAAAGCGGCGGCGTCGGACAGCCGTCTCGTGTGCGAATTGTTGACCGGGCGCCCGTTACGGCTCTCTGACTCCCACAAGACGTGGTTCCTGGAGGGCCTGGAGAACGAGATCGGGAACCTCTCAAATGGCCAACTGTGGACCCTCGCGATGTGGGTCACGGCCGACTGGATGAGAGACCAGGAGGGGTCTGGAGTGTATCTCCTGCCGCTCGCCGATGGCCGTGTGCTCCGTTACGCCGAGCGGGTGTGGCAACCTCCAGCCAAGCCCGATGAGGACGATGAGAGCGCGTAGGCCCTCCAGTTCGAGGAGAGGATATGAGAGCGCCGGGCTGCGGGCTTCGCGGCCCGGCGCTGCTCTTTGGACAACGAAGGGGAGGAAATGATGAAGCTCGGAGATGTATATCCCGGCACCATGGTCCGGCTGGAGGATGGCCAGGTGGTGGTGGCTGCCGTCGGGCCGGGTCGTGGCCGGCGGTACGTGATGCAGGAGAGCGGTGTGATGCTGGATACGCGGGGCAACCAGGAAGTCGATGTCCTGGGCGTGCCCTGGTCGTCGCACCTGGCGACGCTGTTGATCAAAGCCTGTAGGGGGTGAGAATGTACGTCATCGAGGATGGAGACACACCGGACGACGTGCCGGTGATGCAGCCCGTTCGCCAACCCGCGCACATTTCGTGGTGCGACGGTTGTGGCCGTTTTCGCAACAATCACGGTAGCGACTTTGCACTCGTCCAGCAGAACAGAGAACGAGTGCAATTGTGCCCTGTCTGCCGCCTTGTCTGCCGACAGGCAGGACAGGCAGGCCCTCGCTGCGAGGAGGAGCAGAGTTGAAGAAGCGCAAGGAGCGCAAGGGGAGGCGCAGTAGAAGACCCCGGGGCGTCAGGGTCGTGGTCGAGTATCGCTTCAGAGCGTACTCGCCCCCCGACGACCTGGAGGCACTACTGACCGACGATTGTCGCGTCACCTACGCCGATGCGCCGGTGGCCGGCACGAACCTGGCCGACGTCCGCGCCGACCTGGAGGAGCGCGGCTTCGAGTTGCACGGTGCACATCCTATCAAGACACATTGGGCCGGACGCTACAGTCCGACCTGGCGCGAGGTGTGGGTGTCGAATGGCGGACGAGACAGTGAACGACGACGAGCTTCATGAAATCGCCCAGGCACTTGACCCTCTGTTGCCTGGATGGTCCCTCGATTGGGACCCGGTCGACCGACCTCGCTACGCCCTGTTCACCAACACCGAGGGGGCCGGGCTATACGTCGAACTGGACCGCCGCAAGAACCCCGCCCGTCTCGTGGTCACCGGGCGCTACTACCCGCCTTTCTACCCACGCCCTGAAAACCGCGTCCGGATCACCGTCAGCAGTGCCCGGCCCATCGCAGACATCGCCGCCGACGTTCAGCGTCGCTTCGTCCCTCGCTACCTGGAGGCCTACTCCCAGGTCCGCGAGCGCCAGCGTCTCGCCGAGGAGGCCGAGCGCCATGAAGCGGCCATCCTTGCAGAACTGGCTGCCATCCTGGACGAGCGGGTGAGCGACGACGAGGTAATCAGGTACTCCAACGGCAGGACCGGTCACTACGTATACGTGCGCGTCGAAGTCGCCAGGAATCGGGTCAAGATCAACCTGTCCGGCCTCCCCGTCGCCACCGCCCGCGAGATCTGCCGATTGCTGAGGGAGATCGAGTGACCATAGTGACAATGGAGACAGGCGAGAAGATGCATCCTTTCACCAGACTAATCGCTCTGCCCGAGCCCATCGCCGACCTGGACCAGGTCACGACGGTCGGGCAGGCAAGGACTGGAGATCCCGTCGCCAGCGTCCGTGTGCTCCGCTATACCCAGCGAGTGTGGCAGCCTCCGGCCGAGCTTGGTCGGGACGAGGAGAGCGCGTAAGCCTTCCTAGTTCGGGTAGGGGGTGCTGTAGCGCCGGGCTGCGGACTTTGCAGCTCGGCGCTGCGTTCGATAGTGGCTTTGGCTTGCATTCTGGTCTGTTTGATGGCGACACGGCGCGTTACTAGGGCGGAGGCCTGTTCGTGATCAGAATGCATGGGGTGGTGAACGATCTGAACAGCGGAAGGCACACACTGATAGAGGCACTACAGGGGGTATGAGGACGAATTACCCATTGAGGAGTACAAGGCGTTCATAGATGCTATCGCGTTGAGCGTCGAGCAGGGCGTGCCGCTGGTGACCACGTTGTACGACGTGTCGACGGTCTCCAGTCTGGGATTGAGAACGAGTTACTGGGCCGGGGGCTGCGCACGGCCACGCCTATGGTGCTGGGGATGGGCATTGCGCTCACCAACAGTTTGCCGCTACGGCCGCATCTGCTGGTCTGCTCCTGTATTGCCCCAGGCCGCCGTGGACACACAACCCCCGGCGGCCTAAGCATGAGTGGGTCAGTGATTCTTGAAGACAAGCGGAAGTGGAGAGCTACTTAGTGCAGTAGGGGGCAAGCCCGCCAAATCTCAAGAAGTCCCCAGCCACTGCCCGAGTACTGACAGTTAGTGCGCCCTAAGGATGAGGGGAAGATAAGTGTACCATGCTGGGCCAAACCGATCGGAGTCATACGGTGCGGTCGTCCAAACGTCATGTGCTTCGTCAAGTTTGACAGGTATATCCGAGCTGTCCAATAGGATCACTTGGGTCAGAGTGTAGGGACCATCTACGCCGCTCAGGAATATGACCTGTCCATCGAATCGCAGGGACACTGTTTGAACTCCGGCCGATAAGGACAGGGGAGCTGCAGCAGTCGCTATCTCGTTGTCTTCATAGTCAACCAGGATTCCTGACAACAAGAAACCTCCCGCCGTAGCCACGTCGAGGCCCATATCTATTACCAGATACTCATACAGGCCGTTGCCATCCACATCCTCGGCACGGTCAGAGTATGTGCCAGAGAGTGTTGCAGTTTTGGGGGACACCGAGACTATCGCTTCTCCTGCCCTCTGACAAGTAATGGTGTCCCCAGCGTTCTCAGCGGTAATAAAAACGGCGTACATTCCGCCTACATTCGTATTTGAGTATGTGTTGCCGTAAATACCATCGTCAGACAAAGCATCATTGTGAACGCCATCATCATACAGAGAGAGGGTTTCGGTGAAACCATCTGGTCGCCCTATCCGCGCTTCGACAGTTGCACCAGTTACTGCCGTCGAAGAATAGTCCAGCGTGGCAGTAATCAGAACATCTTCACTTTTCTGATACCACTCCTTATCAGTCGAGACAGCAAGCGCGAAAGGTGTCTTGAGGGTAGCAAAGGTACTGAACGCAACTTCACCGGAGTTGGTATCAACCCCCTCTATGTTGAGCGTCCAAGTCCCCGTAATCGTGCTTGTAATGGCGTAGATTTCGTAGTTGATAATTGTATCGGGCTCAAAGGCGAAATAGACAACGTTTGGGCTACTGTCAGCGTAGGTAGGACCAATGGTAGTGCCATCGGGATCCACCAAGGTCAGGTCTAGGTTCCCCTGAACCCAGACCAAGTGGAACTCAGTTGCATCAGCGGTGTCGATTGTGATGGAGTGAGTGATCAATTGTCCTGTTGTAATGACATCAGAGCGATATGGAGTATGCATCTTGTTTCGCTCTTCCTCACTGCTGCTGGACGCAACAGCAGAAGAAACGAAACATTCCCCACTCGCGGTTTCTCCTAGAAGTGCGGGACGGATACACTTGTTATACGTGTCTCTTGGCCGAAGATAGCTATTCAGATCGAACCACTGGGTGTATCTATTCCATCCATGCACATCATGGGTGGTCATATGGGTTCCCGCCACGGCATGTACACTGTCGACAGCAACGAGAAAGTCATTGGGTGGGTTCTTTATCACCGGCACAAAATTACCGTCACCGCCAATCAGGTAGTAAGGGATGTTGTCATCATTGTGGTAGATGCGATTGAAATCCTCCATAAACTCTGGCCTCAGCTCGTATGTTGAAGGTTCGTCGGGAGCGAAGCCAAAAAGCTGTGCCCAGAGTCTGGCGTTGAGATAGCCCCTAGTATACCAAAGTGTGGCACCGGAATTGGGAGTCCCTAGCATAATTACCCTATCTACGTCGTGTTGGTACAGAGATGATTCCACATAGGCCCTGGTGTTAAGTCCCCCCCTGCTGTGCGCAATGATGATCGCCTTGTCCGCACCAGTTACAGCCTTTACATTGGAGATGTAATTCCTCAGCGTGAAAGCATCCTCTTCTAACGTATCTGCGGCATTGATCCCAGTCGCATAGTACACATCATATCCGCCCTCCTCCAGCCAGACCTTCATGCCCTCTCCGTTATATTGGAACTGGCTATCTTCGACATTGTCGCCTCCATGCCAGCCGTGGACGAGAACGACGGGGTAGCGAGTTGGAGGAATCGGCGACTCTTCGCTCCCCCAACTTGCTGCCAAGTCGTCGGCGGTGTTCTGCGTAAAGTTAAAAACTGCTCCGCCCGCTGCTGGCCCGATATAAATCTCGATGTTACTATCAAAGTCGGTGTTGAAGGCGATGTGCTCAGCATCCGGCGAATAGATCGCTCCCCACTCGTTGCTGAGGAACCAGGAGCTGAGTTGTCTTTCAGCCCCCGTGTCGGGGTTCACGGCGTAAAGATCGAAGTCAACGAAGTTGCGACAACTGGCATAGACGATCTCCGTCCCGTCTGGCGTCCAGTTAGGGTAGAGATCAGCCCCCCAGAGGGTTGTCACGCGCCGCTGATTCCCCCCGTGGGCGTCCATCACCCACACGTCCCAGTTCCACTCGCAGATCGGGGCCGTGATACTGGCCCGCATGAAGGCAATCCGGCTACCATCAGGTGAGTAGCGAGGGTACATGGCGTTGTTGTCGGGCACCACACCCACCTGTCGTACGTCGGTCCCGTCGGTGTGCATGGTGTAGATCTGGAAGTAGCTACCGCCGCGATTGGAGGTGAAGATGATACGATCACCCACCGGTGACCAGGATGGATGAGCATCGTCGGCGGTGTTCTGGGTGAGACTGTACTCCTCGCCGCTGGCGGTGCGCAGGTAGATGTCAAAGTCGCCGTCCCGGTCGCTGGCAAACGTCATCTCGGTGCCGTCGGGCGACCAAACGGGCGTGAAGTCGTTGCCAGGGCTGGCCACCAAGGGAACAGCCGGACTGCTCCCGTCAGCGTCTTGGGCATAGACGTCGAAGGGACCGGCTCGGTCGGTCTCGAAGGCGATGTTGCCGGTCAGAGCTAGGGGCACGGCGGACCGGGTCGGGTGCTCTGGCTTGGAAGAAGTTTGTTCAGATTGGCGGATGCTGACCGCGTCTGTGAAGTCTATAATCGTCCACGGGTGCTCTGGCTTGGAAGAAGTTTGTTCAGATTGGCGGAACGAGTTAGACTCGACTTTATCCATTTGAGAGTCTTTGAGGAACTCGAAAGCCAAAGGTAAAT
>CAYPOY010000110.1:0-14601 GCA_964412395.1 uncultured Anaerolineales bacterium
CGTCTGGCAGTCATCGCAGCGGTCGGCACGCGCCCCTACTACCGGGAACGGGGGTTCGAGCAGGGCGAACTGTACGTGGTCGGCGAGACGCAAGGCACCTGAGAATTGACACCCCCTGTGTTTTCCGCTATACTGAATGGTGACTGGTAGTGTGGACAAAGTCCTCGTTGGAGGAACAGAACTATGAGCAAGGAGCACGGTCGGGGGTGTACTCGAATCATCAAAATCCGGGATGGAAACAGTATGGATGATCCAAAACGAGTGAGAGAAAACAAAGCGTCGTACTCCGCGTCAGTGGCCGATCTCAGTCACCCCATCATCTTGGAGCGCGATGGACAACCTGTGGCCGCGTTGATGAGCATCGAGGAATATGCACGCTACCAGGCCCTGTTGAAGGAACACCAGAGAATATCCGCGCTCGAAGCACGCCGCGCAGCCGACCGTGCCGTGTTCGGCGATCTGGTCGGCTGTGCACTAAGCAGTGGGGAGCCCGCATGGGTTCCTGCTCCCAAACCGCATTGGCGCGTACCCTATCGGAGTTTCGACGGAACGTTGCTGGTCGTAGTGGAGGTGGACGCACGCACGCGGGCCGTATCGCTGACAGACGAGGAACGCGCGGCGCTCCTGAAACAGGTTGAACGTCTGGCGACCACCAGCGATGTCTCCGCTTGAGCCGCCCGTCCATGTCCGGCAGATGGCGTTGGGGTATTGTCTGCCCGCTTGTGCGCAGATGGCGCTGGCGCAGTTGGGCATCGTGGTCTCCCAGGCGCAGTTAGCCGGGACCTTGGGCACTCGGGTCGGCGTGGGAACGCCTTTTTCGCGGGTGGAGCGCCTGGTGCAATGGAACGTCCATGTGCAGTTGACGCGACGGGCCTCAATCGAGGATCTGGTTGCATCCCTAGCTGCTGATATGGCAGTGATCGTCGCTGTCACAACGACGCCAGGGTTATCAGGGTGGGGCAACATTCGCACGCAGCATACAGTATTGGTGGTAGATGCCGGCGCTGAGCAGATCACGTACCACGACCCGGATTTGACATACGGGCCGGTCTTTGCTCTGCGTGCCGAGTTTCTCCTGGCATGGAGCGAAATGGATGAGCGGGCAGCGTTTTTGAGCCGGGATCGTTGATTTCTCAATCTGTGGTTCTCCCCCCACAAACCCACTGGCCCGGTCGGGGCACACTCCCCGCCGGGCCAGTGGGTTGTTTACACTCACCGCAACTTCTACCCCTCCTCGGTGTTGTTGTAACTGATAGAACACTATGCCGAGGAGGGAGACCAAATGAAGCGATATGGACGTATCACCGGTTGGGGCAAGTCTGTTCCCCAGCGCATCCTCACCAACCACGACCTGGAGCAGATGGTGGACACTTCCGACGAATGGATCGTCACACGCACGGGCATCCGCGAGCGACACATCGCCGGGCCGGGCGAGACGACAGCCACGATGTCGGTCGAGGCTTGCCAGAAGGCACTGGAGCAAGCGGAAGTCAGCCCCGAAGAAGTTGATCTCATCATCATCGCCACCTCGACACCCGATTACCTCTGCCCACCAGTCTCCAGCATGGTTCAAGATCAACTGGGCGCGACGCGGGCGGCGGCCTTCACGCTGGTGGCCGGCTGCACCGGGTTCGTCTACGGCCTGGTGACCGCCAGCCAGTTCATCGAGACCGGCCTGTACGAAAAGGTGCTGGTGGTCGGGGTCGAGACGCTTTCAATGGCCGTGGACTGGACAGATCGCAGCACCTGTGTGCTCTTTGGGGATGGTGGGGCGGCTGTCCTGGTGGAAGCCAGCGATCAGCCCACGGGGATCTTGAGTTGCGAACTCGGCTCCGACGGCAGCGATTGGGACGCCCTCTACTACCCCAGCGGTGGCTGCGCCAACCCCTTCAGCGAGAAGGTGCTGCGTAACCGCGAGCACTACCTGCGGATGGACGGCCGGCGCATCTTCAAGTTCGCCACCCGCAAGATGGCCCAGGCGGTGACCAACGTCGTGCGGACCAGCGGCCTGACCTGGGACGACGTCGAACTGATCATCCCTCACCAGGCCAACTCCCGCATCATCGAACTGGCAGTGCGCCGGTTGAGGGTCGCCCCGGAGAAGGTGATGGTCAATATTGACCGCTATGGCAACACCTCGGCGGCATCCATCCCGCTGGCGCTGTGCGACGCGTTGGAAGAGGGCCGCCTGAAGTCTGGCGACCACGTAGTGCTGGTCGGCTTTGGTGCGGGGCTCACCTGGGCAGCGGCGGTGCTACACTGGCAACCGGAGAAAGTGGCCGAGGAGCCGATCAGTGTGGAGGGTTGGCCGCTGCTATCGAACCTGTTTCAACCAGCCACGCGGGTGCGAAACGCCGTGCGGAGCACGCAGGTAGTTGCCCGCGCACGGCTGCAGGGCGTGGCGCTGGCAGTGGTGACGCCGATCAACCAGTGGCAACGGCGTCTCAAGCGCGGGTAGCCGTTGCACCCCAACCACTGCCGTAAACAGGCGCTGTGAAGAGGACGCCGCCCTGAAGAGGCGGCGCTGGAAAACCCAACACCGGTTCTCACAGACCGGTGCGTTGGCGCTGCCCGGAGACGTTACCCCCAGGCAGCGCCTCGCTTTTCCAGTCACGGCTGCCACGAGTTGATATGGAAGACAAGTTATGCTATACTCTTTGCACGAGGAGGTAGAGAGTGTGGAAGACCGGTCTGGCCGTAAACCGTTCGCCATCGCCAATTGGAAGATGGCGATGACGATCTCAGAAAGTCTCGCCTTCGTGCGCAAGTT
Organism: uncultured Anaerolineales bacterium; assembly: GCA_964412395.1. Taxonomy (GTDB): domain Bacteria; phylum Chloroflexota; class Anaerolineae; order B4-G1; family B4-G1; genus CAYPOY01. The sequence continues at coordinate 2,771 of CAYPOY010000110.1, forward strand.
CCGCACCGCCGTCGGGGATCTGGCCCAGGCTGTGGACATCGTTCTCTGCCCACCGTATACCGCGCTCCATGCGGCGGCACAGGCGCTGGCGGGCAGCCCCATCGGGCTGGGGGCACAGAACCTGTGCGCCACGCCGGGGAAGGCCCACACGGGGGAAATCTCCGCTCCGCTGCTGGCTGACGCTGGCTGTGAGTGGGTGCTGCTGGGCCATTGGGAGATCCGCCGTCACATGGGTGAGACCGACGTGGATGTCAACCGCAAGATGCACGCGGCGTTCCAAGCCGGTCTGCGGCCCATCCTGTTGGTGGGAGAGGCGGCCATGGAGCGGGGACGATCTGAGGAGACACTGGCGGCGCGGCTGCCCCATCTGTTCGCAGAGTGTGGGGCAGAGCAGGTAGCCCGGATGGCCATAGTCTACGAGCCAGAGTGGACGATTGGGGCACAAGAGCCAGCTCCGCCTGATTATGTCGCGGCCGGCTGCCGCTTTATACGGCAGTGGATCGGTCGGGAGTACGGGGTAGGCGTGGCAGAAGGAGTGCGGACCATCTATGGTGGCAGTGTAGCGCCGGCGTACGCCGAGGGGCTGCTGGCCTCACCAGAGGTGGACGGACTGGGAGCCAGCCGTAAAGGACGGGATCCCATCGCTTTCGCCGAGATTGTGCGATTGATCGCGACGGCCAAGTGGCTGATGTGACCAAATCCTTGACAATGTCATTCAAATCCACTATACTATTGTCAGAAGTCCGCTTCAACTTTAGATGGTACACCTCTATCGCTCCTTAACCAAGGAGGTGCCCCGCACGCTCACAAATAAAGGAGGTATCACTATGGCAAAGCCCTGGCTCGACAACTACGAAGAAGGGATCCCGGCCGAGGTGGAGATACCGGATTACCCGGTCACACAGAACCTCATCAATGCTGCCAAAAAGTATCCCAACAACACAGCACTGATTTTCGGCAACGTGGCTGAAGCCTTAGGTAATGCGCTCATGGACTCCAAGATGGAGTACCACAGGCTGCTTGACCTGACGTATCGTTTCGCCGCCGCGCTGCAGCAATTGGGAGTCAAAAAAGGCGACCGGGTGGCCATCTACCTTGCCAATTGTCCCCAGTTCCTCATCGCCTACTACGCCACGCTGATGATCGGTGGTGTAGTCGTACCGTGTAACCCCCAGTACGTGGCCCGCGAGATGAAGCACCAGTTGAACGACGCCGGCGCTGAGACCATCATCACCCTCAGCCTGATGTACCCCATCGTGAAGCAGATTCGCGCCGAGACCTCGCTCAAGCAGGTCATCGTCACCAACATCAAAGAGTACTTTCCCGGCCTGCTCAAGTTCCTGTTCACCGTCGCCATGGAGAAGAAGGAAGGACACTACCAGGACATCTCCGGCGATGCCAACACCTATTGGTTCCAGGATGTCCTCGACAAAGCGCCCGCCAGGCCCACGCTGGTGGAGGTTGACATGCAGGACACTGCCATCCTGATGTACACCGGCGGCACCACCGGCCTATCCAAGGCCGCGCAACTCACCCACCGCAACGTGCAGGCCAACACGGTGCAGACCCGGGCCTGGTTCCCCACCCTCGTCGAAGGGAAGGAAGTTGTCCTGACTTCCCTACCCTTGTTCCACTGTTACGCCATGATCACCTGCTCGCGGGTAGCATGATCCTGATCCCCAATCCGCGCGTGTTGCCCCACATCCTCAAGTCCATCAACAAGCACCGCCCCACCCTCTACCCAGGCGTGCCGGCCCTTTACGTCTCTCTCATCAACCACCCCGACATTAACAAATACGACGTCAGTTCCATCAAAGCCTGCATCAGCGGGGCGGCGCCTCTGCCGGTCGAGGTGCAGCAGAAATTCCAGACACTCACCGGAGGGCGGTTGGTGGAGGGATACGGCCTCAGCGAGGCCACCCCTGTTACCCACGCCAACCCCATCTATGGCGAGAATCGCATTGGAACCATCGGCCTGCCCTTCCCCAGCACCGAGGCCAAGGTTATGGACACTGAAACCGGGACGCAGGAAATGCCGGTGGGCGAGGTCGGCGAACTGGTCATCCGGGGGCCGCAGGTGATGAAGGGTTACTGGCAAATGCCCACTGAAACGGCCAACGTCCTGCGCGACGGCTGGCTCTACACCGGGGACATCGCTCGCATGGACGCGGACGGCTACTTTCAGATCGTGGACCGCAAAAAGGACATGATTCTGGGCGCGGGAGGGTTCAACATCTATCCCCGCGAGGTCGAGGAGGTGCTGTACCAGCATCCCAAGGTTCAGGAATGTGCTGTGGCGGGCGTGCCGGTCAAGGAGAAGGGTGAGCGGGTGAAGGCCTTCATCGTCCTCAAGGAAGGCAAGACGTCCACCGAGGAAGAAATGATCGAGTTCTGCCGCGAGAACATGGCCCGCTACAAGGTGCCCAAGTTCATCGAGTTCCGCGACGAACTGCCCAAGACGATGGTCGGCAAGGTTCTACGGCGCGTGCTGCTCGAGGAAGAGAAGAAGAAACTGGCTGAGCAACAGCAGTGACGCTTACTTCTCCTCCTGGATACACTAAAGGCGGAGCCGACGGGCTCCGCCTTTTGGTCACTATACAATCATCGTTGGTCCTGTTAATCCTCTTCCGCCATCCCCTTCAGAAAAACGACCTTGACCATCTCACCGCTCACACCGGCACTGGTGCGGGAGGCATATCCAGGGTGGGCTTGCGCCGCTCAGGAATTGGCCGCACAGCGGGTTGTTTGACATCAGGCACAGGCGGTGGGCCCTCCGGAGCATCTGGCTCCCTCTCGGGGATACCCTCGAACAAAGCGACGAACTCATCCGCCTCCAGCGTTTCGATCTCTATCAGCCGCTGCGCGATCCGGTCCAATTGCTCCCGATGGCGAGTTAAAACGTCCCTGGCCCGCTCGTGGGCTTCGCGGACGATTCCGCGCACCTCACTATCAATTTCCTGCGCAACCGCTTCGCTGTAGTCCCGCTGCTCGCCGATCTCCTTGCCCAGGAAGACCAGTTCCTCTTTTTGACCAAAAGTCATCGGCCCTAGCTTATCGCTCATCCCGTAGCGCGTCACCATAGCGCGGGCCAGTTCCGTCACTCGCTCCAGGTCGTTAGACGCCCCCGTAGTCACATCTCCAAAGACCAACTCCTCGGCTGACCGCCCGCCCAGCGCGAATGCCAGGTCATCCTTGAACTTGGCCCTGCTTAGAATACGCCGTTCCTCCTCCGGCAATGCCATGGTATAGCCAGAGGTCATCCCACGCGCCACAATGGAGACCTTGTGCACCTGATCACACTCAGGCAGCACGTGGGCCACCACCGCGTGCCCGGCCTCGTGATAGGCCGTGATGAGTTTCTCCTCGTCAGATATCAAACGGCTCTTGCGCTCTGGCCCGGCGATCACGCGCTCGATCGACTCCTCGAACTCGGCCATCTCAATGACTTTCTTGTTACGGCGGGCGGCCAGGATGGCAGCCTCGTTGACCAGATTTTCAATGTCGGCCCCCACGAAACCTGGGGTGGCTTTGGCCAACGTCCTCAGGTCCACATCGCCCAAAGGCTTGCCGCGCACGTGTATTTTCAGAATTCCCTCACGCCCCTTAATATCCGGCCGGTCAAGCACGATGCGCCGGTCAAAGCGGCCGGGGCGAAGCAGGGCCGGGTCCAAAATATCAGGACGGTTCGTAGCCGCGGTGACGATCACGTTCGTGTCGGTGTCAAAACCGTCCATCTCGACCAGAATCTGGTTCAACGTCTGCTCTCGCTCGTCGTGAGAACCACCCAGGCCTGCGCCTCGGTGGCGACCAACGGCGTCTATCTCGTCGAGAAAGATAATGCAAGGACTGTGTCGCTTCGCCTGCTCGAACAGATCACGTACCCTGGATGCCCCCACACCGACGAACATCTCCACGAACTCCGAGCCAGAGATGGAGAAGAAGGGCACACCTGCCTCCCCGCTGACCGCCTTGGCCAGGAGCGTCTTGCCCGTGCCAGGTGCCCCCATCAACAGCACACCCTTGGGGATGCGCGCCCCTAGTTGGACGAACTTCTCCGGTTCCTTGAGGAACTCGACCACTTCGCGCAGTCCCTCCTTCGCCTCTTCCACTCCCGCCACGTCCTCGAAGGTGACCGACGGCTGATCACCGGTGTACATCCGGGCGCGGCTCTTGCCAAAGGCAAGCGCCTGGTTGTTAGCGCCCTGGAACTGACGCAGCATCATGTAACCACCCACCAGCATAGCTACCACCAGCAGGATCGAGCCTCCGGCGCTCAGCAACGTCATCCAATCCGGCGGCTGCACTATCTCAATCTCGACATTCTCCAATTGCTCCTCGGTGATCCCCAGGTCTCGCAACTGTTCTGTGACTGTGGACTCGGGGCCCTTGTGCGAGACGAGCTCGTCGCCATCTCTAAGTTGAACGAATAGATTGTCCAATTCCACACGGATGCTGGTGACATTCCCTTCTCGTACCTGCGCCGCGACATCCGACAACGGCGTCTGCGTGACATCCTGCGCCTGTTGTGAGTAGACACTATACACCAGAAACACAACAGCCACGAGGATAATCAGATAGATAAACGGACTTCCTCCCGACCTAGGACGCACTGTTTTCCTCCGTTCGACCAAATGCCCTCACCGAAAACCAGAAGACATCGTCTACACTGTTTACACTATTATACCATGCTATACCAGACTGACGCAAGCGCCATACATTAGAAACATGCTAGAACGCTACCGTCCCCTCAATGACCCAAAACACCTCAATGTTGTATCTCAATCTCAGCAACCAGAATGCTATCCGACTCTACCGTCGCGAAGCCTGCGTCCACGACCGAAAGTCGGTAGCCGGGCTGCCCTTGAGGGTACATCCCGGTACGCAACTGGTACCGACCTGTCGGCAGATCGGCCGAAATCTTGACCTGGTGCGGGTCTGCAACCCCCAAACCCGGCACCCACGCCGTGGTGGGGCTAATTGGCTCCACGTCCTGCTGCGCCACCAGGCGACCGTCGGGGTCAATGAGATGCACGAACACGACGTTATGTGTGCTGATGGAACGTCGCGCATACCAGCGCAATGTGACCGCGATCACCCCGCCCGGTTGGAACGTCTCCTGCCGCAACTCGGCGCTTTCCAGCACGACCAGGTCGGCCAGGTTGACCTCGAGCGGGATGGAGACGCCTACACCTCCGCTCACGGTCAGCGTTACCATGTCACCGGCGTAGACCGTCATCCCGCGCTCAGGCTCCTGCGCTAACACCATCCCCTCCGGCTGTGTGCTCCACACCTCCTCAATAACGACGCGCAGGTCATCCGACTCGAGACCATTCTGCACGATCTCCACCGGATAGCCCACCACGCCAGGCATCGTCAGTTCCCGCCCCAAACCACTCACGATGACAGAAACCTCTGCGCCAGGAGAGACAAGTTCACCAGGATCCGGGCTCTGTTCGAGCACGATTCCCCTCTCTGTGCCCGGTTCATCGCGCTCCCCCAACAGCACAAAGCGCAACCCCGCCCGTTCTACCCTTCTTCTAGCCTCATCAACCGGCATCTTCACCACATCTGGGACAGAGACCAACGGCGCCTCTGACGTCAAGGTGACCAACGGCGTGGACACAGGGGTAGGCGGCAGGGACGGCAGGGCGGAATAGGCGCGGTAGACCGACAACCACAGCGGGATGAGACCCACCACAGTGACGAACGCAATCACCCCCAGCACCCAGGTCAGCCTATCGAGAGCTGCTTGCGACGCAGGAGGAGGTTCGGCCTCGGCAGCGTAACCCAGGGGAACGGACGTGGCCGGTGGGCGACCGGGCACCGCAGGCTGCCATCCGGTCATCTGTTCACTATGCCTGCGGTATTCCTCGAGGATGTGGGCCAACTGCTCAGCGGTACGATAGCGCGCTGATGGCTCCTTGGCCAGCACTTTGCGAATGATCCACTCCAGTTGAGACGGCACATAAGGATTGCGGACCGCCAGTGGCGGCGGTTCTTCGCGCATGTGCATCAGAGCCAGTGCTGCCGGCTTCTCTGCCTGGAAAGGAGGCAACCCTGCCAACATCTCATACATCATAACGCCGATACTATAGACGTCAGATGCTGGGGATGGCGGTTCGCCAGCCGCCTGCTCAGGCGAAAAGTAGAGGGGACTGCCCCACACCGTCTCTGACTCAGTGATGCCCGACTCAGAAAACGCCCGCGCAATGCCAAAGTCGGTCACCTTAGCCCGGCCGTCCTTGGTCATCAGCACGTTCTGGGGCTTAATATCGCAGTGAATGATACCCGCCTTGTGCGCGTGCCCTACGCCAGCACAGACCTGGATCGCAATGTCCAGGGTCTCGTCCACGCTCAAGCGGCCTTTCTGGCGGATCAGTGTTTTCAGATCCTGACCATCCACGTATTCCATCACGATGTAATACCGGTCACCATCCCGGCCTACGTCATACACCGTGACGACATTAGGATGATCAAGGTTGGCCGCGGCTCGAGCCTCCCGTTGGAAGCGAGCGAGAAACGCTGGATCGCTGGCGAACCCCTCGCGCAGCACCTTCACCGCCACCTGACGTCGGAGCAGTGTATCCACACCTCTATATACTACTGCCATCCCACCAGAACCGACCAACTCCAGCAGGCGATACCGATCGTTGAGCAACACAGACTCCATATCATCTTACTCCAACAGCAGCCCAACCAGCTCGTAACGCTGTAGTAAACCGTAGTGCGCAAGACGTAATACGCAGAGTGGGACTAGGTCACGTTTTACGGCTGATATTGTACTCCAAATCAGCACTGTCGGCAAGGAATTGCCAAGAGCAGGAGACATGCTATAATCCCAACGGCATGAAGGCCCATTTGATCTACAATCCTACTGCCGGCCCACGGGATGTCCAGCGCGCTCTGAAGCGCGTGCGCTCCCACTTGAGACACCGTGGATGGTCGGTTGAGCTGCGACTGACCGAGAAACCCGGCGATGCGATTGCCTTGGCCCACGCGGCAGCTCAGACCGGCTGCGATGTGGCGATAGTAGCCGGAGGAGATGGCACGATCAACGAAGCAGTCAACGGGTTAGTCGGCACCCAGACAGCAATGGGGGTGCTGCCGGTCGGTACAGGCAATATGTGGGCCAAACAGTTGGGCATCCCAACCTACACGCTGACCAACCCATTGCGTCTGCACGAAGCGGCAGCCGGGTTGGCCGAGGGAACCATCCGTCTGGTTGATGTCGGCCAGGTGAACAACCGCTACTTTCTGTGCTGGGCTGGCATCGGCCTGGATGCTCAGGTGACCGCCGAAGTGGAACCACGCCAGCGACACACCAAGCGGTTGGGTGCGCTGCCCTACGCCATCGCCGCCGTCCTGGTTGCGCGGGAATTTCAGGGCGTGCAGGCACGCGTCTCCCTCGACGGTGGTGTTGTGCGCGGCCGCACTCTTCTGATCCTGGTGAGCAACATCCAGCAGTACATTGGCGTGCTCAACGTCGCCCGTGAGGCGCGAATAGACGATGGTTTGCTCGACGTCTTCGTCTTCAAGGGGCTGGGATTCCCCTACGCCGTGCGCCACTTGCTGAAAATCATCAGCCAGCGCTACCTGCAAGACCCTCAGGTTGTGTACCGGCAGATCCGCCACATTGAAGTGTGCACCGAATGGGCAATCCCAGTGCAGGTGGACGGTGATCCCATCGGCACCACACCGGTCACACTGAAGGTCGTGCCACTGGCATTGCGAGTCCTCGTTCCACCCAGCGCCCCACCTGGCTTGTTCACCCCCACTGTCCAAGGAGAGCGATCGTAAAACCGCCTTATCAGATGGAGAGTGCGTAAATCGCTGGTCGTGTACATCATCCTGGCCTCACCTTAGCCTTCTTCTTCCTGTGACGTAACCTTGCCGAGAGCCCCATAGTATGCTATAATCCACTTCCAGTTGGAGGAACGTCAGCATGGGAATTTACCTCAACATTGCCCAAATTATCGTCAGTATCGCATTGGTCGTCGCTATCCTCTTGCAGGTCAGAAACAGTGGCGTGGGAGGAGTCTTCGGCGGGATGGAAGCCGCCGTCTACAAAACGCGGCGAGGCGTGGAGCGCACACTCTTCAACATCACGGTCGGTCTTTCCATCGCGTTTTTCCTCATCACCATCCTCAACGTGATCGTCACCGATTAATCCTGCGGTACATTGACGCGAAGGGTGCTTCGGGGATTGCAGCACTCCCGAAGCACCCTTGACTTGTCGAAGGATCGCAAACGCGAAGGAGTCTATAGATCGTGACCCGTCACATCCGCTGGCAGATCCTCCTCATTCTCCTCGGCGTCGTGCTGGTGGGCATCCTGTTGACCTACCTGGCCATCAATTACACCACCGTGCTCCGCCCTGGCCGTGGAGGGACCTACGTTGAAGGTATCGCTGGCTCCCCGCGCTACCTGAACCCGCTGTTGAGCGGGTACAACGAGGTTGACCGTGATATCTGTGCCCTGGTGTTCAGCGGTCTGACACGCCTGAATGAGCGCGAAGAAGTGGAGGCCGACCTGGCCCGCGGATGGGACATCACGCTCGACGGCCTGACGTACACATTCTACCTTCGCTCCAATGCCTATTGGCACGACGGCACCCCTGTAACTGCCGACGACATAGTCTTCACCATCGGCCTGCTACAAGACCCCGACTTTCCCGGTCCACCTGATTTGGGCTCCACCGTGTGGCGAACGGTCACAGTCGAGAAAGTAGATCGCCGTACAGTACGCTTCACACTGTCCGCACCATACGCCCCGTTCCTCGATTACACCACGGTCGGCATTCTGCCCGCCCATTTATTGAAGGGGATTCGCGCTGCCGACCTGCCGACAGCGGAATTCAATCTTAACCCCGTCGGGAGCGGCCCTTTCCAACTGGAGGAAATTGAGGTCGAAGGCAACGTAATCACCGCGGTGGTGCTGGCACAATCTCCCCGTTACTACCGGGCTCGGCCTTATCTGGACCATATCCAATTCCGCTTCTATTCAAGCAATCAGACAGTCTTCAACGCCTACGAAGCGGGAGAAGTAGAGGGGATCGCTAAAATAACAGCACCCGATCTGCCGCGCGCACGTGCTTTCCCCAGCCTCAATCTCTTCTCAGCACAAATTGCTGAATATGGCCTTGTATTCCTCAACCTGAGACGCTCGGATTTGCCGTTCTTCCAGGAGCCAGAGGTGCGACAGGCACTACTGTACACGCTCGACCGGCAGCAGATCATTGACGACGTGCTGGAGGGCCAGGCGTTGGTCGCCCACGGCCCGTTGATCCCCGGCACCTGGGCATACAAGAGCGATATCCCTCGCTACGAACACGACCTGGAAAGGGCCAATGGACTGCTGAACAATGCCGGATGGATACAACGGGCGGCAGACGGTGGTTGGCGGGGCAAGGGTGGGCAGCGGCTGGCATTCACGCTGCTGACCTCGAGTGAGCCAGAAAGAATAGGAATCGCCCGGATGCTCGCCGAGCAATGGGCAGCCATCGGGATCACAGTTACGGTCGAGGCCGCTTCGCCGTTGGAGGTGCGTGAGGCACTGGAGAAGCGCGAATTCGAAGCGATCCTCGTCCACCTGGCCATGCCTGGCGACCCCGACCCCTATCCCCTCTGGCACGAAACGCAGGCCGAAAGCGGGCAAAACTTCGCCGGATTCGTCCATCGCCGCATCAGCGAAGTCATCGAACAGGCGCGGGTCACCGTCAACCGCGAAAGGCGTCAGGAATTATATTACGAGTTTCAGGAAATCTTCGCCCAGGAAGTGCCCGCGCTGCTGCTCTACGTGCCGGTTTACACCTATGGTGTGGATGAGCGTATTCACGACTTACAGATCGGCCCCTTAATGGACCCATCCGACCGCTTTCGCACCATCTCTGATTGGTGGATCGTTCCACGCCGCGTTTTCGTAAGCGAGTCGGAGGCCAGTCACCCTTGACAACACAGGCATTTGGTGTAAAATAATAACCGCTCCAGCCAGCAGTATACCAGCCGAAGTGGCGGAACAGGCAGACGCGCTGCGTTCAGGGCGCAGTGGGCTTTGTGCCCATGTGGGTTCAACTCCCACCTTCGGCACCTTTCCCGAGGCAGAACATCTGCCTCGGTTTTTTGTGCCAACACCGAAACGAGTTGCTGAGCGACTTGACGTTAGACAAAAAACAGGGTATCATAAAAATAGTTATTGCCGTATCCTGACATCGAACCTGCACCAAGGAGGTGTCGCATGCCACTCCCCAAGCCTAACCGCGGTCAACTCACCGTTGGTGTTGCCGTTGTCATTGCTCTTGCAATTGTGGGAAGTCTCGCGTGGGGGTTTGGCCAACAATTGGCCCTCGCACGTCAGATGCGGGTGGAAGAGATGCGGCTAGAACAGGCAGTGGCGGCAGAACAGGCCCGTCACGACGAGCTGGTTGTGCAATTGGATTACGTCCGATCGGACGAGCACGTGGAGCGTTGGGCGCGTGAAAAGCTAAGGATGGCTAAGCCGGGAGAAGTAGCAGTGGTGCCACTCGTGGATGCCGGTGAGGAACCGGCAGTTGACGTACAGCCTACGCCGGCCCCCGAGCCCGAAGCTCAGCCATTTTGGATTGAGTTATGGGAATCAGTTTTCGCGCTGTCAGACCGATAGGGTACTCTCCCGCACCCTCTCCGTCAAATTATCCTTGACACTCTTCACATTTTGAAGTATAATATACACGCATTGCGGGGTAGAGCAGAGGCAGCTCGTCGGGCTCATAACCCGGAGGTCACAGGTTCGAATCCTGTCCCCGCTACCTAGACGGTACTCTAGACCGCAGGGCTACCCTAATTAGGGTAGCCCTGCGGTCTTCGGTTCCTGGAGCCTCGCAAAAAGGAGGATTTTCAGATGAACCGTAGACCGTCGGGCTTGCAACTCTCAAAGGCACTGGTTGGCTTCTTGCAGTACAAGGCTGCAGAGGGACTTAGCTCCACCACACTCACAAGCTACGAGGGCCACCTCAAACTGTGGATGAGCTACGCCGGCGATGTCGAAATCAACGAAGTGACAGCACAGGACCTGCGCGCCTACCTCGCCTGGCTGCGCACCGACTACAAGCCGCGCCGGCTGACAGGAGGTGACCAGCCGCTCTCGCCCAAGAGCGTCCGCAATGTCTGGGTAACCCTGTCCTCTTTCTTTACATGGGCAAGCACGGAATTCGACCTGCCCAACCCCATGAAAGCGGTCCCCGCTCCTCGCTTCGAGAGAGCGCCAGTCGACCCGTTTTCCAAAGAGGATGTCGAAGCCTTGCTCAAGGCATGCAAGTTCTCCCGGGAGGCAAACACCACTGACCGCCGACGTTTCACGATGCGCCGGCACACTGCCAGGCGCGACCAGGCGATCATCCTGACCCTGCTTGACACTGGCCTCCGTGCCTCGGAACTCTGTTCGCTGAAAGTCGGTGACGTTGATCCGAAAACCGGCCGAGTGTACGTCAAGCATGGTCTGGGCGGCGGTGCCAAATTCAGAAAAGGGCGTATCGTTTTCCTGGGCAAAGCAGCTAGACGCGCGTTGTGGCGCTATCTTGCTGAACGGGAGGATGGTGAAGACGCCAACGCCCCCCTTTTTGCTGGCAAGTATGATCGCCCATTGAGCCCAAATGCGCTGCGACTGCTGATCTCGCGATTGGGCAAGAAGGCCAATGTGAATAAGTGCCATCCTCATCGGTTCAGGCATACCTTCGCAATCACGTACCTGCGCGCGGGAGGGGACTTGTTCACGCTCCAGGCTTTGCTGGGCCACAGCTCGCTGGAGATGGTGCAGTACTATGCCCGGATCGCAGAGATTGATATACAGCAAGCCCA
>CAYPOY010000111.1:0-14530 GCA_964412395.1 uncultured Anaerolineales bacterium
CCTTATACTGCTTGTGATTCTGACCTGAATTTGCGAAAACTTGGCGAGGGTATCCGGAAAACCATTACACCCATCTGGTGTTCCGGGCCGTCGAGAATCGGGTGGCGATGATGAAGTCGGATTCCGCCTGGGACTCGGCCATCGTTGACCCTTATGGCCGTGTCCTGGAGTGGGCCGTCACGCCGCAGGGCTCACAGGCCACGCTGGTCGCCGATGTGCCGCTGGGCACCGCCGACTCTCTGTACGTGAAGTTGGGGGACTGGGTGGGTTGGCTGTGCCTGGCCGGTCTCATCTTCTTCACCGTCTTCATGCCGGTGACCATGCGACGGATGCAGGCGCGGGAGACGGAGCGTGCAGCAAGTTGAGATCCAGGTGTGGGTATATGGTTTATGGACTTCGGGGTCTTCCTTTGGAGCCTCCATTTTCACCCATGGCGCGGGTGGAGGAGAAGAGTAAGAGTCCCCAAGTCTGGGGCGGGGGTTTCCGCTTCGCTCCGGCCCCGCCCTGGACTTTATCAACCTGACACACGACAGGCGAAATGATACTTGAGAAGGAGGATGCTGAAATGAGACCTGATACGTTCACAATCACTACGTTTTGGTTGGATTGGCTGCTCATGCCAATCCTGCTCGCAGGAGCGTGGCTAACTATCCGTTGGGCGCTTGCAGATTCGAGGCAGGTATCAGATCTGGAAGCGGGAGGGGATTCCTTTATGCCCGCCTGGGCCTTTTCGATTCCGCTGTTCATCGCTGCCGCCGCGTGGGTGATCGCAGGGTTCGGTACGCTGATCAAAGAAGACTACTGGGAGATGCGGGTGATCTTCGGGGCGTTTGCTCTTTGGACTCTTTGTTGCATTGTCGGCGCAGCCCTGCTGTTCCTTGGCTTCCTGCGCAAGGGTAGAGGCTTTGGTATCGCGGGGATTCTGAACCTGATTGGCCTGGCGCTGATGTCCCTGCTTATGGTGCTTCCAGGCCTGATTGATCATTCATCTCCCGCCAATGTCACCCTGGTTGGTCACGTATGGTTTCTTCTGCTGGCTGTCAGCATGGGCCTTCTCACAGGAGGGACGCTTCTGGGCTTTCCGTACAAATTCCCCCGGTTTCCTTTGGGACTGGGAGTGCTTTTCCTTATCGGGTGGGGCCTGTCGGAAATCGCTTTCAGCCAGGCATCCTTCCCGTGGTTGATCCGTATATGGAAACTCCGTCTTGGACTAGAGTATCTTGATGCTTTCCCAATATCCATCGGATGGCAAATTGCAGGCGCAGTCAAGGTCCTGGTAGGCATAGGCACTGTGGTGATACTCATCATCGCATCACGTCGCCGAGGGGCGAGGGAAAGCGCTGTTTAGCGGAGAAGGAGGTCGAGTAATGGCAGAGCGTGAATGGCGTCCCCCCTGGCTGGTAGAGCAGTTCTTCCGGCTGGCCCCTTGGGGCTTCCCGAGACAAATCCTGATGATCCTGGCCGACGGCGACAAGACCTTCCCTGAGATCCTTGAGGGCTTCGCCCGCTTCATGCACCACTTTGGTCACTTCCGCGAGGAGAAAGTGGTCGGCTTTACCGAGGAGACTTTCGCCGCAGCGGTGCAGGAAGCCATAGAGAAACTGGAACGAGAAGACGCAGTCGCCCGGTGCGGCGGGGTCTACAGCCTCACCCCCGAGGGGCAGCAGCGAGCCAAGAAGTATCGGCGGCAGTATCGAGAGTCGGGCCGATGGATCGCAGGTCTCCTGCATCCCCAGACGGTCTCTCTGGTGGGCCTGGGCGTCCACGTCGTCCTGGCCGTTCTCAAACTGGTCGCCGGGGCTATCTCCGGCAGCATCGGCCTCACCTCCGACGGGATAGACACGGCAATGGATGGGCTCTCAAGCATCCTCGTCTTCGTCGGGCTGCGGCTACACAAGGAGCAGTACGTCAACGTGGTGCTGGTGCTGTTGATGCTGGGGGTCGGGGTCGGGGCAGGCTATGAGGCGGTGCGCCGCGTCTTCATTCCCGAAGAGGTGGGGGTGGATCTGCTGACCTTCGGTGCTGCCATCCTCTCCGGCCTGGTCTGCCTGCTGCTCTCGTTCTACCAGCAGCACGTGGCCACCCGGAGCAAACAACTACCGCTCATCTCCCAGGCGGTGGACTCCCGCAACCACGCCGTCGTTGCGGCGGGGGTCACCGTCGGACTGATGGCCGCGTTGCTGCACTTCCCCCTGCTGGACGCGCTGGTGGGGCTGGCGGTGGCCGTTCTCATCCTCAAGAGCGGCGTCGAACTGGCGTTGGAGACGGTGCGGGCGCTGCGCGGCGAAGAAGTGGACTTCTCCCGCTACGAACTGGGTTTTGTGGAGGAGTACCGCCATTTCCAGGAGCAGCAACTGGCTGACTGGCTGCTGTCCGTCGTGGCAGAGGAGGGGCCGCTGACCCGGCCAGCGCTGCTGGCCCTTTGCCGGGAGACACTCGGCGCTCAGGATGTGCCGATCCTCCGTGAGTTGAGATGGGGCAAGGAGGCCGGGCTGGAGAAGCGAGTTACGAAGGCGCTGGAAGCGCTGATCGAGCAGGGCTTGGTCAGTGCAGGGGAAGTGCTGGAGGCCACCGAGAAGGGCCGTGCCGAACTGAGCTCGGAGGTGTGGGGCGTGGAGGAGATCAAGGTCTACACGCGGGCGATGGAGAGGGCGGCCCAGTGGGTCTACGCGCCCCTGGCCCGGCGGATTGTGGAGAGCGCACCGTCTTTACCGGAGAAGCCCCTCGTCGTGGACGTAGGCACCGGCCCTGGCTTCCTGTGCGTCGAACTGGCAAAGTTACTGCCTGGAGCGACCTTCATTGGGGTGGACCCCTCGCCCCATGCAGTGGAGACAGCGCAGCAGTGTGCCGCGAAGGCGGAGCTGGAACGGTTCGAGGGCCGACAGGGGCAGGCGGAGCGCGTCCCGGTGGATCCGGGCGTCGCCGACCTGGTCGTCAGCCGGGCTTCCCTCCACGAATGGGAGGACGGTCAGGCCGGGTGCGCTGAGTGCTATCGCGTACTCAAGCGCGGTGGGTATCTGGCGCTGGAGGACTCGAACAGGGCCAGTCCCCGCTGGAAACAGAGCCTATTTGCCCTCCTCATCACCGTGATGAGCAGTCGCAAGAGCGCCCGCGAGCATTCACGTTCCTACGAAACGGCCTTCACGCCGGAGGAGGTCAAGGAACTGTTGGAACGAGTTGGCTTTGAGGTCATCAAGAGCGAGGGCGGGCTGAACCTGTTTGTTCTGGCGGTGAAGCAATGAGCATCTGATAAGGAGTAAGCATTATGGCTAAAGTTGAAGAGTCCGTGTGGCTTAACGCGAAGCCGGAGGAGGTCTGGCCGTTCATCGTCGAGCCGGAGAGGCTGATGCAGTGGCGAACAGACATCCGCAGGTTCGAGATCCTCGACGAGGGGCCCGCTGGCGTCGGGCAACGGTTCTACATTGAGAAAGAGGTCAACAAGGAGATGCGCCGCTTCGATTGCGTGATCGAGCGGCTGGACGAGAACCGCCGTTTCGCCTTCGCGGGCGAGTCCCCAGGCTTCGCCAGCGTGCAGGCCGGGTACGAGATCGCCCCGGAAGGCGAGGGATGCCGGTTCGTCATCCAAGAGACGGTGAACGTCTCCGGCATTAACCCGCTCGTGGACCGGTTGTTTGTGCAGCGAGGACTGGCCCGCACGATTCGGGGCTTTCTGGCTCGTCTGCGAGGTGTCGTGGAGGGGAATGTAACCCGATGAAGGCGGTCCGATTTGACATCGCCTGCGCTTGGCTATAAGATTGGGGCAACCGCGTGAAATCCAGGGGAAGGCAATGACGGAGCAGAAAGCAAGCGTGCTCAAACGCATCATCGTGCGCACATTGACAGAGATCGTTCTGCCCGCTATCGGCTTTGGCCTGGGGGTGGGTTTCGCAATCGGGAACTATCGAGTTTCATTCATCACCGGTCTGGCGATTAGCGGCACGATCTACGTCCTCTACACATTGGATCAGGCATTCCTGCACCCCCGGTTCGAGAGATTGCCCCGCGACTGGCAGTTGGGCCTGGAGATCACCTCCTCGCTGTTCGAACATATCCTGGGCGCGTTGCTGGCCCTGTTTGCCTGCAGCCGCATTTTCGGCTTCGTCGTTGAAGCCTCCACAGCCTGGATCGTCGCGTGGATGATCTTCGTCGGGTTCCTGGTCATCCACTCGGCCGGCTACGCGCTGCGCTTCTACCGCGAGCTGAAGGAAAAGGAACTGCTGGAGGAGCGACTGCGGGCAATGGCGGCCCAGGCGGAACTGAAGGCACTCAAGGCACAGATCAATCCCCATTTCCTTTTCAACACGCTGAACACCATCGCCCAACTGATCCACACTGACTCCGCGCAGGCCGAGGCGATGGTCGAGCGGCTGGCCGAGATGTTCCGCTACGTGCTGGCCGGCAGTGAGCGGGGGCTGGTGCCGCTGCAGGAGGAACTGGCCTTCATAGATGGCTACCTGGAGATCGAGCGGGCCCGCTTCGGCGAGCGGCTGCACGTCACCCGCGAGGTCGCCCCGGAGGCACTGGGCGTGCCCGTGCCCAGCCTGATCTTACAGCCGCTGGTGGAAAACGCTGTCTGGCACGGCCGGGGGGCCGATGGCAGCGTAGACCTGACCATCCGTGTCCGGCCCTACGGCGACGAGGTAGTGATCGCTATAGCCGACCACGGGCCGGGGATGCCCTCTCCTACCCCCTGGCCCCCTCCCTCTCCCAACTCTGGGAGAGGGAGGGGGTTGGGGGAGGGTGAGGGGGTCGGCCTGCGCAACGTGGACGACCGCCTGCGGAAGACCTACGGCGTAGAGCACGGGCTGGAAGTCACGGCCAACGGACCCCAGGGCACCGTAGTCACCGTCAGAATCCCGGCAGGAGGAAGAATATGAGCAAAACAGAGCGGCCGCCGCTGACCTGGGTCGCCCTGGGTTTGCTGGTGGCGTTGGTGGCGACAAACGTGGTCTTTCTAGCCCTGCTGCGAACGGGCGGGCCCCTCATCGGCCTCGTGCTTTACGCGGTTCTGCTGTGGCGCTGGCGGCAGCGCGACTACCGGGCCGCAGTGGTGGGAGGGCTCGCGGGGCTGGCGGTGCACGTGGTGGAAGTGGTGACCATAGGCTGGTCAGCCTATCCGGCCCCGATGGCGCTCAACCTGATCCTGCCAGCATTGCTGGTGCCGGTAGCCTGGTTAGCAGGCTGGCGAGGTGGACGATGACCGACACCGCCTTTGGCACCGACCGCTACGTGAGCGCGGCCGGCTTCCGCCTCCACTACGTCGAGGCGGGCGAGGGAAACCCCCTGGTGCTCGTGCCTCCCTCCTTCGCCACCTGTCGCAACTGGCAACGGGTGGCACCCGGTCTGGCGGCGCACTACCGCGTGCTGGCGCTGGACTACATGGGCACAGACGACCCCGACAAGCACACCCGTGGCTTCGGCTATACTCCCCAGGAGCAGTCCGACGCCATCGCTGCGTTCCTGGACGCGCCGGGCGCAGAAGCCGCTACATCACTCAGCAGGACCACGACACCCTCTACGCCACTTACGAAAACATCGCTGGCGGCCTGGTGAAGATGATGGCTAATCCCGATGCCTGGTGCGGCCCCTACGACCCCCACACTCCCATACCCCCATACTTCACGAACGAGGAATGAACATGCCGATGCGTACCCTTATCATAGACGACGAACCCCCGGCGCGGGAACGGTTGCGCCGCATGCTGGCTGGCAATGAACTGGTCGAGGTGATCGGCGAGGCCGAGGGCGGCGTCCAGGCGGTGGAGATGATTGAGAGGGAGAGGCCCGACCTGGTGCTTCTCGACATCCAGATGCCGGGGCTGGACGGCTTCGGGGTCATCGAGGCGCTGGAAGACCCACCGCCGGTCATCTTCGTCACCGCCTACGACGAGTACGCCATCCGCGCCTTCGAGATCAACGCGCTGGATTACCTGCTCAAGCCCTTCAGCCGGGAACGGCTGGAGAGGGCTGTGCGCCGCGCCCAGGAGGAGCTGGACGAGGAGCGCGACCTTGGCGTGAGCGCCGCCGAACGCTTTGCCACGCGGCTTGGCCCGTTGCTGGAGAGCCTGGCCGCCCAGGGGCACTACCTGACCCGGCTGGCGGTGCGCGACTATGAGAGCCGCCGCATTCGCGTGCTGGACGTGGGCGAGGTGGACTGGATCAGCGTCGAGGGAGAGCAGGTGACGGTCCACGTGGGGGACCGGGCCTACCCCATCCGTCGCACGCTGACCGAACTGGAGGCGCGGCTGAATCCGACCCGCTTCTTCCGCGCCCACCGCTCCGCCATCGTCAACCTGGACCGGGTGAAAGAGGTCATCCCCTGGTTCAAGGGAAGCCACAAACTGCGGCTGACCATCGGCGCGGAGGTGGAGCTGAGCCGGGCACAGGCGCGGGCGCTGCGAGAACTCTTGGACTGGTAGCAACGCGGAAATTCTCGTCCGGACCAACGCCCTGGCAGACGACATCCGCCTGCGCATCTTAAGCTCATTTCGGAAGAAGGTGAACAGCGTTCCCACGACATAATGACTCGCCTGGAACTCAGCCAATCCGCAGTCTCACGTCATCTGAAACAACTCAGCGCTACAGGCTATCTCAACGAACGGCGTTGTGATGGCGCCAAGTGTTACACACTCGACCCGAAGCGCATCGAAGATACCCTGCACGCGATTTCTTTGTTCTTGTTGGGAAAGTAAATTAAAATGCCCATCTACAAACCGCTGAAGCGCGTTCGCAACATCTACGACGAGTATCCCCAGCAGTTTTGGGTCCTTGTGCTGGGCATGTTCATTGATACGCTCGGCAGGACGATCCTGAATCCCTTCTTGATGCTCTACGTGACGAAAAAGTTCGACGTGGGGATGACGGAGGTCGGCGCACTCTTCGGGCTGATGTCGGTCGCGAACACGGTGGGGAGAATGCTCGGCGGCGCGCTGACCGATCGCTTTGGACGGAAAGGGATGATGATTTTCGGACTGTTCATCAGCGGATTGAGCAGTCTGGCGATGGGGGTAGTGGGCACGTTTGAGCTGTTCTTTGCCGTCGTGCTGTTCGTGGGGCTGGTCGCCAGCATCGGTGGCCCAGCGCACGGGGCGATGGTCGCCGATCTGCTGCCGGAGGAGAAGCGGACTGGGGGATTCGGCATCTTTCGCGTGGTGACTAACATCGCTTGGATCTGTGGGCCGGTGATCGGCGGGCTGCTGGCCATGCGTTCCTACATGCCCCTCTTCATCTGCGGGCGCAGATACTCTCAATTACCAGCGAGAAATTTCGAGGAATTTGCGTCTGTTATGTCAATTTCTCGCGTGAATTTCTGCCAATGGCGGGGCAAACCGCACGAATTTCCCGAATTTGGAGCGGATTTTCGCAAGTAATCGAGGCAAACCACGTCGCTGGACGGTTTTTTTGCAGAACATCAGTTCTGGTAATTAGGAGTATCTGCACCCTTCATCTGCGACGCGGTTGCCAGCACAATCACCGCCGCTATCGTGTTCCTGGCGATACGGGAGACCAGACCTGCACCGCGCGAGGGGAAGCCGGAACAGACAATGGCCCAGACCCTTGCCGGCTACTGGAACGTCCTGAAAGACGTCACTTTTATGCTTTTCATCGGGGCTTGCATCCTGATGTCGGTGGTGTATATCCAGTTGTACACCACGCTGGGCGTCTATCTTCGGGACACCCATGGTGTTTCTGAGCAGGCTTATGGCTACTTGATGAGTATAAATGCGACGGCCGTCGTTCTGCTCCAGATTCCCATCGCCCGCCGGATTGCCCGGTACCGGCCAATGATCATGATGGCCCTGGGTACACTGCTGTATGCCGTCGGATTTGGGATGTATGGTCTCGTCTCGTCTTACATCCTCTTCGTGGTCGCGATGTTCATCATCACCGTCGGCGAGATGGTCGTCATGCCGACCTCCCAGGCGCTAGTGGCGAAGATGTCGCCCAAGGACATGCGGGGTCGCTACATGGCGGTCTTTGGATTCGGCTGGACGATCCCGCAGGCCATAGGGCCGCTTCTGGCCGGGCTGATTATGGACAACGCCGACCCGCGCTGGGTGTGGTACGCCGCCGGGCTGCTAGGCTTGGTCGGAGCGGCGGCATTCGCCCTGCTGCAGCGCAGGGCCAAGCAGCCCGCAGAGAAGGCGGAAGGCGGTCCAAGTGACTGAGGTTGTTGCTCCCGCCCGGCGCAGGGAGATGCGGAGCCGGGCAAGCGAGTGAGTGGTAAGTTACTGAAGGAGAATAGCATGACACTGGTAGAAGTCAAGAACCTCTCAAAGACCTACGGCGACACGCGCGCCGTGGACGGCATCAGTTTTGAGATTCAGCAGGGGGAGATCTTCGGGCTGCTGGGACCCAACGGCGCGGGCAAGACGACGACGATCAACATGCTCTGTGCCTACACCGAGCCCACGGGTGGGCAGGTCCGCATTGACGGCATTGACGTCGTCGCCGAACCGGAGCGGGTCAAGCCCCTCATCGGCGTCGTGCCGCAGGACATCGCGCTCTACCCCGATCTCAACGCTGTCGAGAACCTGCGTTTCTTCGGTCGCCTCTACGACATCCCTGCCGGCCAACTTGCCCAGCGCATCGAGGAATTGCTGCACCTGGTCGGTCTCTACGAGAAGCGCAAGGGGCGGGTGGAGCACTACTCCGGCGGGATGAAGCGGCGGCTCAATCTGGCGGTCGGCTTGCTCAACGAGCCCCGATTTCTGCTGCTCGACGAGCCGACCGTCGGCGTGGACCCCCAGTCGCGCAATGCTATCTTCGAGTTCATCCAAGCGCTCAACGCGCAGGGGCTCACCATCCTCTACACCACCCACTACATGGAGGAAGCAGAACTCCTGTGCCACCGGGTGGGGATTATGGACGAGGGGCACGTCATCGCGCTCGATACCCCCCAGAACCTGGTCAACACGCTGGGCACAGGCATCATCCACATCGGGGTCCGCGATGGCGACGGGGGCCTGACGGCGCAACTGCGCGCCCTATCCCAGGTCAAGGCAGTCGCCTACCGGGATGGAACACTGATTGTGGAGACGGTGGACGCGCAGCGGGCGCTTTTGGACATCATCGGCCTGTTCAACGAGACCGATACACCGATGACCGCGCTGGAGATCCTGGAGCCGAACCTGGAGAGCGTGTTCATCCAGTTGACGGGGAAGCAACTGCGGGACTGAAGCGTGAAACGTGATGCGTGAAACGTGATGCGTGAAACGTGATGCGTGTTGCGTATGGCTGCTTGAAGCTATTGAATGAGGGGAAAAGTCCATGAAGAAACTACTCTACATCGCTCTGAACGAATTGCTGTTGCTGCTTAAGGATAAGATGGCCGTTGTCTGGATGATCATCCTGCCGCTGGCGCTGACGACCATAATGGGGCTGGCTTTCGGTGGCATCGGCGGAGGGAGCGAGCCAGTGGTGATTGACCTGCCGGTGGTGGACCAGGACAGGGGTGAGATGGCGGCCGCAGTGCTCGACATCCTGGCACAGACTCAGGGAACCTACCTGCACCTGGAGACGGAGTACGACGAGGAGGCAGCCCGCCAACTGGTGACCGACGGCAAACGGGCCGGCGCGCTCATCATCCCGGCCGGCTTCACGGCCGACGTCACCTCCGGCAATCCCACCGCGCTGGAGTTGCTCGTCGCGCCCGGCGGCCAGACTGCGCCGCTGCTGGAGGGGATGGTACACGGCGTCACCAGTGGCTTCTCCAGCGTGCAGACGATGGTGGATGTCGCCATCAGCGAGGTGCAGCGCGCCACCGGAAGCTATGACCTGGACTACGAAGGCATCACCGCACGCGTCGTCGCCACGGCCCAGGAGCGGCTGGAGAACCCGCCCGTCAGCACCCGCGTGACGGTTGTTGGGAGCGCAGAAGAGGAATTCAACATCTTCGACCAGGTAGTGCCAGGCTATGCGGTGATGTTCGCCATGTTCGGCGTGCTGGGGGGAGCCGGGGCGATCCTGGAGGAGAAGGAGCGGGGCACCTTCAAGCGGCTGCTCATCGCCCCTGTCCCCAAGTACGCGCTGCTGGGGGGCAAACTCCTGGCCCAGTTCATCATCGGCGTGGCACAAATTGTGCTGATGTTCGCCTTTGGCGCACTCGTCTTCCACGTCAGCCTGGGCGGCTCCATCCTGGGACTGGTGCTGGTCACGCTGGCGACCTGCTGGGCGACGACCGCACTGGGCATGCTGCTGGTGGCGGTCATCAAGTCGCGCAAGCAAATCCACCCCATCACCACGCTGATCATCCTGGGCTCCTCGGCCATCGGCGGTTCATGGTTCCCCCTGTTCCTGATGCCGAAGTGGGTGCAGCAGGCGGCGCGGGTGACCCTCGTCGCCTGGGCGATGGAAGGGTACAACCGGCTGATGCTCTTTGACGGAGGGCTGAACGACGTGTGGCTGGACATCGGGGTGCTGCTCCTCTACGGCGCGGTTTGTTTCGGTATTGGGTTGCGACTGTTCAGATTCAAGGAGGCCTGAAGAGACCCCCCTGGCCCACGCCGGGCGATGAATCGCCCGGCTCAGCAGATCAAAGCCTGGTAAACCAGGCTGAAACCCGGACGGGAGCGCGGTTCACCACGCTTTCATCTGCATCAGCCGGTGGATTCATCCACCGGCGAGGCGGCGGCAAGGTATCCCGTTTTCTTGCAGAACTTACTATACCCCACTAGCTGGCGGGGAGTTCAGCCCCCAGGAGATTTCGGCTTTTGTCCCGCGCGAGCTGAAGACCATCGCCACTGCGCCGGTCCAACCCACCCACCGTTCGACGATGTCCAGCCTCACGCCACCCCCTCCAACAGCCGCTGCAGCGCGGCCTGCTCATCGGGGCCGAACCGGGCCAGCGCTGCTTCGTCTCCAGCCAGGATTGCCTTCCCCAGCCCGGAGCGCCGGAATGCGGCCAGGTCCTCCTCGAAGGGGGTCCCAACCACGTGCTCATACACGATACGACCGTCCCGCATAACCAGGATGCGGTCGGTTCGCCGGGCCACCGCCGGGTCGTGGGTCACGACGATGAGGGTGGTGCCCAACTCGTGATTGAGGCGGTGCATCAAGGCGATCACCTCCGCGCCGCTCTGGGAGTCCAGGTCACCGGTGGGCTCGTCGGCCAGAACCAGCGCGGGCTCGTTCGCCAGCGAACGAGCGATGGCAACCCGCTGTCGTTCGCCGCCGGAGAGTTGGTTGGGCAGATGGTGCATCCTGTCGGCCAGCCCGACTAATCCCAGCAACTCCTCGGCCCGCCGACGCCGTTTTCCATGGCCTTTTCCCATGGGCTGGCCCCGCATCGGCACCTCCACGTTCTCGCGGGAGGTCAGCGTGGGGATCAGGTTGTGCAACTGGAAGATGAACCCGACGGTGCGGGCGCGGAAGGTATCCAGGTCACGCACCTTCGCCAGGCTCCGCCCGTTCACAAGGACTTGCCCATCGGTGGGCCGGTCGAGGGCACCGATCATGTTGAGCAGCGTGGACTTGCCACTGCCCGATGGCCCCATCACGGAGACGAACTCCCCCTGCGTAATGCGCATATTCACCCCATCCAGCGCCCGCACCTCCGCCCCGTCGCCGTAGACTTTGACCAGGTCGCGTGTTTCAACTATGGTTCCGTTCTCCATCATCCTACTCCTTATCTGAGTGGTAGATTGGTAAACTGGTACATTGGTAAATTGGCCAGCCACCTAATCTACCAACCATCAATCTGCCAATGGTCATTGTTCATTGTCTCATTGTTCATTGCTCATTCATACCTGAGCGCCTCTACTGGTCGCATCCGCGACGCCCGCAGGCCGGATAGGCCCCGCCGACGGCCTCCAGCACGAGGGCGGTGGTCACCACCTGGACGAAGAGACCGGGGCTGAAATGGGCGTGTATGAAGCCGGCCATAAAGGGATTCGCGTTGAACAATTCACTCACCACGACGCCAGCCATGAGGCCTGCCACACCGCCGAGCAGACTCAAGGTCAGCGATTCGCGCAGGATCATCCACAGCACCCGCCCTTGATGCGCTGACGCACCCGCTCGGCGTCCTGTATGTCCCGCAGTTTGAGCAGGTAGGCGTTCACCTGGCGGGGATGCCCGGAGAGGGCCTGGGCGTCGTCGAGCAGCACAACGGCCGCACCCTCCTCAATAGGCTCCCCTATCTCGTAGATGCCCACGATACGGTAGGTGCTCTCGTAGAGTCGGAACGTGTCGCCAACCTCTTTACCCAGGTCGTCGGCCGCTGCCCGTCCCAGGATCAGCGGCCGGCCCCCATGTCTCGCCACCCACTCTGTCAACTTCTCTCCTGCCACGATCTTGAAGTGCTGGATGGCGAACCCGTCGGGCTCATAGCCGAAGACGATGAAATAGGGCACACCCTCTGTGGAGACCATAGTGTAGACCATCCCCGACACCTCTTCGACGCCGGACAGGTTCGCGAGGGCCGTGCCTACCTCCCCATCCACGGCGCTGAAGATGATGTCCATAGCATCTGCCTGGGCCACCAACAGGTCGGCGCCGCTACCACTGGCGGGCGCACCATAGCCGGCTGCCAGCCCCTCGGCCAGCGCCCCCAGCGCGACGATAGCCGCTACGCCGATGGCGACGCTGGCAATGGTCAATAGCGTGCGCGTCTTGCGGCGCAAAAGACTTTTGAGTATCATTGACCTCAACCTGGATTATGCTATAATCTTCTCGTAGGACAAACCACAGGAGGCAGACACGAGATGAGAACAATACCCATCCCCGATAATACTGCGGATACGCTGTTTGGTCTTCTCGACACCCGCCCTCCTCGCCTGGTGGAAGACGAAGAAGTGAAAGGCTTCCTGATCTCCCCTGCCCAGTACAATGCCCTATCTACCAATTTACCGGTTTCCCAATCTACCCCTCTACCTCAATATCTACAAACGCCGTCATCCCCCAGCGGATCGCCGTGTCGGTCTCGTCCAATACGACGACTGTGGTGTAGTGGACCCCGCCTGCGCCCGGTTCGGCCATGGGGGAGATACGGGTCACGTGGCCGGTGAAGACCTGCTCTGGGAGTCCGTCAAAGGTGACCGTGACCTGCTGGCCGACCGCCACCCGCGCCACGTCAATCTCATCCAGGTCGGTGGTTTCCACCCGCAGCGTGGTCAGGTCGCCCAGGGTGACCATGGGCTGGCCTGGCGCGACCAGTTCCCCCATCCGCACGTTCACCGCGCCAGCGGTTCCCGCAAAGGGTGCGCGAACCTCGCACCGTTCCAGTGCCACGCGAGCCACCTCCAGCGCGGCCTCCGCCTGCGCTATTGCCGCCTGGCTGACGGCGATCTCCTCGGCGGTGGCCCCTGCCTTCACCAGGTCCAGTTGCGCCTGAGCGATGTCCTGTTGCGTCTTCGCCGCCCATACCACCGCCTCTGCTGCACGCACCTGATCGTCCGCCCCCGCCGCCAGGGCATCCAGTTGGGCTTGGGCTGCCTCCAACGCCTGTTCCGCCGCCCGCAACTGAAGAATGGCTTCCTCCTCGATCCAGCCGTGGATCTTGCCCTGGATTTGATCGTACTGGTCTTCGGCCGCCTTGCGTGCAAGCTGGGCCGCAGCCACTTCCGCCTCGGCCGCCGCAATCTCCGCCTCCGTTGCCCCAGACTTGAGTTGATTCCGTTGGGCAGCGGCCTGGGAAAGCGCAGCTCGGGCCGCTTCGATCTGTATCTCAGCTACGGCGACCTGTTCCGGGCGGGGGCCAGCCTTCAGGAGCGCCAGTTGGGCCTGGGCGGTCTCCACCGCCGCCTGCGCCTGTTGCACCGCCAGTTGTGCGTCGGTGGGATCGAGCCGGATCAGCGGGTCGCCCGCCGCCACCTCATCTCCCTGTTCCACCAACACCTCCACCACCGTCCCGCCGGTCTGAGCGCTGACGGTGGCCCACACCGCCAGCGACACCTCCCCCGTGACGGAGACCACCGGCACGAATTCCATCTCCGCCTCCGGCGTCGCCGTCTCCTCTGTGCTCCCCCCGCAGCCTGAGAGCACCAGTGCCAATACCACCAGTCCTATAACAAAAGCTTTCTTCATCGTTTATTACCTCCATTCGTGTTGCGTATTGCGTGTTGCGTGTTTGGTCATTGTTCATTGTTCATTCGTACCTGAGCGCCTCCACCGGCCGCATCCGCGTCGCCCGCCAGGCGGGGTAGAGTCCGCCCACTGCGCCCAGCACTACCGCCAGCGCCAGGGCCTGGGCCAGCAGGTCGGGAGTGAACCGCAGGCCAATGCTGGCCGTGGTTGGCCGTAACGCCAACAGCCTGACCATCGCCCAGCTCCAGCTTATGCCTATTGTACCTCCCAGCAGGGTGAGGACCAGCGACTCGCCCAGGATCAGCGCCAGCACCCGCCCCCTGCGCCAGCCCAGCGCCCGCAACACCCCGATCTCCCGCGTGCGTTCCAGGACGGACATGCCCATGGTGTTCACCAGTCCCACCGCCCCTATCAATACGGCCAGCCAGAACATAACCCCTGTCATCTGGCCCATCATCTGGATGTCCGGCGTGCTCTCGGCAAAGTCCGCCGAGCGGGTGACGCTC
>CAYPOY010000112.1:0-14508 GCA_964412395.1 uncultured Anaerolineales bacterium
ACTGGTGAAGGCGATTGACACGGTGGCACGTGATGGCTACGTCTACACGCCCAAGCGCCCTGAGATCCGCGCCGACCACAAGGAGGTCCTGGAGAAGATCGAGGGGCTGATCGCCGGGTGCGTGCCGGAGCCCTATCCCCAAGGCTGGGTGGCGCTGAAACTGCTGGAAGGAGACCGGGAGATCACGCGGATGATGCAGGAGTGCCTGCCGGACGAGCGGTGGGAGGCGGTTCATGACGTTCTGCGAGCCCACGACGACGCGCTGATGGCCGTGGCCAGTGGTCGTTATGAGTGGATTGGGCGCATGATCCGCGCCGCCGTGATTCGTCCTAAAGCCGGTCAGATCGGCCTGACGGAGCGGCTGGACCGCTGGGCGGCACACCCCTTCTGGGGGCTGGTCATCCTGGCCGGCATCCTGGGTCTGACCTTCTGGCTGACCTACGCCATCGGCGCCCCCTTGCAGGAACTGCTCGATATCTACGTGGTGGGCGGACTGGCGAAACTGGCCCGCGCTGGGCTGGCCGGGGCTCCCGCCTGGCTCTCCGATCTGATTGTGGATGGAGCCATCGGCGGCGTGGGAGCGGTGCTCACCTTCCTGCCTATCCTGGTCATCTTCTTCGCCGTGATGGGCATATTGGAGGATGTGGGGTACATGGCCCGGGCGGCCTACGTGATGGATGGCTTCATGCACCTGATGGGGTTGCACGGAAAATCCTTCCTGCCGCTGTTCCTGGGCTTCGGCTGCAACGTGCCAGCGGTGCTGGGCACTCGCGTGATCGAGTCCCGGCGCGCCCGGTTACTGACGATTATGCTGGCCCCGCTGATCCCATGCACGGCCCGGATGGCGGTAGTGACCTTTCTGGCCCCAGCCTTCTTCGGCTCCGCTGCCACGTTCGTCTCCTGGGGCATGATTCTCCTGGCGCTGGTCGTGTTGGCCCTCTCCGGCATGCTCATCAACAAGACCGTCTTCCGGGGGCGGCGGGCGGCATTCATTATGGAACTGCCGCTCTATCATCTCCCGAACGGGCGCACCATCGGCCTGCTGGTGTGGCAGCGCACTCTGGCCTTCCTCAAGAAAGCAGGCACACTGATTCTGGTGGTCTCGGTGGTGGTATGGGCCCTTTCGGTGTTGCCTGGCGGGGAGATTGAGACCAGTTTCCTGGCCCAGATCGGCCGTCTGCTGGAGCCGGTGGGCCGGCTGATGGGCTTCGACTGGCGGCTGATGGTGGCACTGTTGACCAGTTTCATCGCCAAGGAGAACGCCATCGCCACGCTGGGCGTGCTGTTCGGCGCAGGCGAGGAGGCCGGGCTGGCGGAGACGCTGGCGGCGACATTCCCCGCAGCCACGGGGCTGGCTTTCCTGGTGGTACAGATGCTTTTTGTACCTTGTGTAGCGACGGTCGCCGTAGTCCGGCAGGAGACCGGCTCGTGGCGGTGGACGTTCTTCAACCTGGGGTTCCTGTTGCTCGTCTCGTGGGCAGCGGGGGTTGGGGTTTTCTGGCTGGCACACCTGGTGGGGCTGTAATGTCGCAATTAGAACGCTTCTTCCTCGTCGGCCTGGTCGTGCTGGTCGTGCTGGCGGCAGCGATCGTCGTCATAGCGCCACGGCTGAGACAGCAACCCTCCCCCTCTGAGCAAACCCCCGCGCCGGGCGAGACGGAGACGATGGTCGCGCGGGTGACCGAAGTGCTGGAGGAGGGCACCGTCGAGCTGGGCGGGGGCAGCACACAGCCCTACCAGCGGTTGCTGCTGCGCGTCGAAAGTGGCTCCATGGCCGGAGAGGAGATCGTGGTTGAGGAAGGGACGATCAACATCATCAGCCAGGAGCGGCTGTTCCACATCGGCGACCGGGTCTACCTGGAACGCGCGGCGGGGCCGGACGGCGACCGCTTCTATATCTCGGACTTTGTGCGTACCCAGCCGCTGCTCCTGATCACAGGACTGTTCGTGGCGCTGGTCGTGCTGATAGGCCGGGGCAAGGGCCTGCGCTCGCTGGGGGGCACGCTGTTCAGCCTGGTGGCGATCTTTGTCTTCATCGTGCCTCAGATCCTGGCTGGCCGAGACCCAGTGGTTGTGAGCATCGCCGGCTCCATCGTGATATTGGCCGTCTCCAACTACCTGATCTATGGTTGGAATCCGAAGGCGCACGCAGCGGTGGCCGGGATGGTGCTGACCCTTGTGCTGACCGGGGTGCTGGCCTGGCTATCCGTGGGCTGGGCCCGCCTGACCGGCCTGGCCGCGGAGGAGAGTTCCTACCTGGTGATGGAACTGGGGCCGGACATCAACCTGCAGGGGCTGTTGCTGGGCGGGATCATCATCGGGTCAATGGGGGCGCTGGACGACGTATGCGTGGGCCAGGTGTCGGTGGTCTTCGAACTGCTCAACACCGACCCCGACCTGGAATGGATAGATCTCTTCCGCCGCAGCTTCAACGTCGGCCGGGACCACATCGCGGCGATGGTCAACACGCTTGTCCTGGTTTACACGGGGGCTTCGTTGCCCTTGATGTTGGCTTTCACCATCTACCAGGAGCCGCTCTGGCGGCGGATCAACCGGGAGCCCATCGCCGAGGAGATCGTGCGCACGCTGGTGGGGAGTGTGGGACTGGTCCTGGCCGCGCCCATCACCAGTTTCATCGCCAGCCTCGTGGCGCACTGGATGGTGCAGCGGGCGGAGGCGAGGGGCCGGGTTGCAGAGGAGCAAGGAGCAGGTGATGATGTTGAACCGGCTGCTTGAGTTGCTGCGGGTGGGGGGGACCCACCGGGTGGCTGACCTGGCCCGTGAGTTAGAGATTACCCACGAGTTGGTCGAGGTGATGCTGGAGGACCTGGCGCGGATGGGGTATCTGAAGCCGGTGGGTGAGACGTGCGCCGAGAGGTGCGCCACGTGCCCGCTGGCGGGACTGTGCGCGGCCGGGGAAGGCGGGCGGGTGTGGACGCTGACGGAGAAAGGACAACCGGGGTTTTGACTTCTGCGCGAACTTGCGCTATACTGAAACTGTACGGAGTGATGTCTATAGAGTCAATAAGCCGGGTCTGAGCATCCTCGCAGCGGGGAAAGATGAACCGCCTCCAGGATTGTAGCAAGTGCATAACAGAACCAGAGACGCCAGTGCGCTGGAGAGCATCTCCACGGCTGGCGTCTTGTGCATTGGGGCGGCATCCGTAGGGCGACTGCCAGACAAGAGAGCGAGTGGAACACAAAGGAGGTAAAGTTTATGGAGATCACACTGAAAACGCTGACGCCATTGTGGACGGGCGGTGTGGGTGGGACCTGCGACCGCCTGCACGAGACCGGGCTCATCGGCAGTTTGCGCTGGTGATACGAGGTCATCGTACGGGGGTTAGGTGGTGAGGCCTGCGATCTGTGAAGCACACATATACTTCGATGATGAGAAGTACCAGAGAGTAAAGCGCGAAGGCAAGAACGAACGAGATACCCCGTTAGGGGCAGGTTTGTGTGATGCATGTCAAGTATTCGGGGCGACCGGCTGGCAACGCCGGTTCCGGATGACGTTGGGAACCGGCGAGCCACTATTTCATGGCAACTCGGTCCTTGTACCCAGCGGGCGTATTCACCGATGGACGGACAGAAACGGCAATCCTCGTTCAAGGGCTAGAGGTTGGTATCTCGGATCGGGTCGGGTAGGTCAAGGCATTGAGGCGGATTTTCGAAGTATTAGTGGCCTGTTTGATTTTGAGACACTTGTTGTACCAATGCTCAAGTTAGCACAGGACTGGGATGCTTTGGGAGCCAAGACACAAGACGGGTACGGCGTGGTCAATCTGCGGCGGATAAAAGATGGACAGGAAAATTGTGACAGATGTCACAACCGAAACTCCCCTCGCATGACGGGGAGTCTTGAGTCTGGGCCGCATGTCCGAGAGATGGCCCCGATGAATAGGGGATGCGGTGCTGCGCCCCGAAATGATCAAATGGAAAAGGGTAGATTACAGTACGAGCAACACTGGAACCAACCACCCTCTCATCCGCGAATCCTGTCCATCCGTGTTCTAGCTCAAGGAAGGCAACCAACCTTGAACACAACCTCAATACCATATCCCAATAGACTGCTGGTGAGACAAGACAAGAACGGCGCACCTCGTCCACGGGACGGGTGCGCCTCTGTATATTAGGAAAGGAATTGCCTATGGACCAACGCGAGTACCATACCCTCATCCTGGCGGGCTTGTTGCACGACATCGGCAAACTGCTCAACAAACCCGACCCCCAGGGTAAGAAGCACGCCGTCTTCAGCGTCGAACTCCTCCAGGATCCGCCCTACAAACCCCTGATTCAAGACAGATTCTCGGAGGACGTGAACTTCGATTTATTGTGCCATCTCGTCCTGCGCCACGACCCTCACGTAAACAGGGAGGATGTGCCCCAGTACGAAGGCCCCTGGGATCTGCCCCAGCACGAAAGCCTGCTGAACCGCATCCGCCTGGCCGATGGCCTCTCGGCTGGAGAACGGTCGCTAGACATCGTCTATGGCCGGGAAGCGCGGGGCACCCGGGCGCTGGACAGCATCTTCGCGCCCCTTGACCTGGGTCGTCCCGTCGGCGCTCGCGACCGCAAGTACCTCCCCGTGCCCCTCCGGCCTGCCGAGGCGTTTCCGATCGAGAACGTCGAGCCGCTGACAGAGGCGCAGTACAGTCCGCTTCAAGACGCCTTCAAGACTGCGCTGGCCTTTGCCCTGGAGCATGCTCAGGACTGGGACGAGTTGGAGGCGTGGACATACTCCTTGCTGGAACGGTACACCTGGGCTGTACCCAGCGCCGTCCACCGGGAACCCCGCGACGTCTCTCTCTTCGACCACTCCCGCACCAGTTGCGCCATTGTGGCAGCCCTTTACATCCGCGACCAACCCGAGTTCGCCGAGATCAAGCCACACCGCTCCACCTTCTTGCTCATCCAGGGCGACGTCTCCGGTGTGCAAGACTACATCTACAGCGTGGCTAACATCGGGCCTGGTGGCGTTGCCAAGCGACTGCGGTCGCGATCTTTCTTTATCACCGCATTGACTGAGGTGGTCGCCCACCGATTGCGCCAGGAGTTGGTGCCCAACTACGCCCTTCCCATCGCCGCTCAGATATTCGCCGGTGGTGGCCAGTTTGTCATCCTGGCTCCCGACCTCCCGCCCGTGCGCGACAAACTGGTCGAAATCCGACGCCAGGTCAATCGTTGGCTGTGGAACGGATTCCAGGGCGACCTGGCGCTCGTAGTAGAGTCGCTTCCCATCGCGCAAAACCGGCTCTACATCAAAGAGGGAAACGCCTGCCAGGCGCTGGAAGAACTAAGACTTCGTGTGAAGGCAGCCAAGCGGCGTCGGTTGGGCGACTTGCTGCAGGACGAAGACGGCTGGCAGCCTGCGGCCTTCAAGTGGGAGGCCGAGCCCTACCCCCACGGCGACTGCCCCAGTTGCCAGCGGTTGCCAGCGCAAGCTGGGGAGGACGCCGAGATTGATGACAGGCTATGCAAGCGCTGCCGCCAGGATAGAATCCTCTCCGAGCGGATCGTGAGCGCGCACTACATCGCCTACTTCAAGGGGGCCAAACCAAAGGCCACGAGCGCGAAGGACACCAGGTGGCTTGAGCGCAGTATGCTCACCTTCTTCGAGGACGGCAAGGGCGACGACGTCCGCCACGTGGTGCTCCTGGTCGACCTGGACGACCTGAAGAAGATCGAATTCGAGCGCCGCCCCTACCAACTCGATGGCTTCGGTTACGAACAACCCACGCCCGACGGCCCGGCACTCGTGCGCCACTTCGCCAACCACGTACCGCGTTTCAAAGACAAAGGTGCACTGGAGTCATTTTGCACATCCCAGCGAGCCTGCGTCCACGGCAGCTATGAGGATCGTGAGACCTGCGGCATCCTGGTACGGCCCGACGGCTCCCTCGTGCGGTCGAGCGACTTCCCCATCTTGCAGACCTTTGGCTGCATCTCCGCCGCCTCCGCCGAGTGGCCCGACGGCGCCCTCGGCGCCCAGTTCCTGGGTGTGCTCCGTGCCGACGTGGACAACCTGGGCCAGCTCTTCTCTAAGGGCATTGGCAAGGTCAAGAGCCTCTCCCGCCTGGCCACCCTCAGCCGCATGACCGACCTCTTCTTCAGCGGCTGGGTCAACGAGACGCTCAAGGCTCCGCCGGAGGGCAAGCCCTACAACCGCATCTATACCGTCTACTCCGGCGGCGACGACCTGTGCCTGGTCGGGCCGTGGGACGTGATCATTGACTTTGCCCGTTACATGGCGCAGGAGTTCCAGCACTACGTCGCGGGCAACCCCAACGTTACCCTCTCGGCTGCCATAACGGTGACCAAGTCCAAGTTCCCCATCGCCACCTCGGCTCGCAAGGCCGGCGAGCTACTGAAAGCTGCCAAGGACGCCGGTCGCAACCGCTTCAACCTCTTCGGCGTCATTACCCGCTGGAGCGAAGAATCTGACCAGTGGCTGAACCTGGACGATGCCCTGAGAAAGCAACTAGAAGAGCAACGCAAGCACGCCAACTTGACTCTACGTGACCTCTGGGAGTGGGCCGAACTGCTGGACGACGAACTGCGCCGCTGGCGGGAAGCCAAGCCGGCCCGCTACCCGGTCTCGACCGGGTTCGCCCACCGGCTATTGGGCTACGCCGAGATGGCCCGTATGTGGGAGCAAGAGGAACGCATCAGCGCCGAGGATATGCTCTACTTAGCCTGGCTGGCCTACGACCTGGGCCGCAACGTGATCAAGAGCGACGCCGTGTCTGAGGAGACCAAGCGCAGACTGAGCAAGCTGACGCAACTCAGTAACAAGAACAAGAAGGTGATGGCCAGTATGCGGCTGCCCATCACCTATGCACTGTATCGCAATCGAGAAAGGAGTCGGGAACGATGAAAGTGAATCCAGATTTCATAAAAGGGGGCTACTTCGAGACGAAGAACGGCAAACGGGTAGTCCGGGCCGACCTGATGACTGAGCACGCCCAGGCCTACGGTGAACACTTCGCCAGCCGCGACCGCAGAGTCCAGGTCTCCAGCAACCAGTTGCGCGCCTTCTACGGCGACGTTAAGGCGCTGGAGAAGAAGATTGCTCAGGGGGGCGAAGGAGCCTTTGAGCGCTTTTACTATCTGGTCAAGATGCTCAAGTCCAAGGCATCTTACGTCCAGGGCAAGCGGAGCGGCGGTCGAGTCTCTGAGGCCTTTCGGGACTATATCCACAAGTGCGTGGACGCGATTGAAACGGAGGAAGACTTCAAGGCGTTTCTCAAGTTCTTCGAAAGCACAGTCGGCTTCTACTACGGGGCCGGAGGGGAGCGGATCTAATGAGCGAGAAAATGCAACTCAAAGACTACCTGACGCTGCGCGGCACGCTCCACTGCGTGACCGGATTGCGCATCGGCGGCGCGGCCGAGATGATCGAGATCGGTGGGCTGGACAATCCCATCATCAAGCACCCGCTGACCGGGCTGCCCTACGTGCCAGGCTCGTCCCTCAAGGGCAAGATGCGGTCGCTCCTAGAACTGCGGTTAGACAAGATTGACCCCCGCCCCGAGGTGGACGGTCGCCGGAACCGCGACTATGGCGAGGTGCACCGGCCCGGTGGTCACGGTTGCGAGGGGCCAAACTGCCCCATCTGCCGCATCTTCGGCTCCAACGCTGGCGAGGGTAAGGTCGGGCCTGCCCGGCTCATTGTGCGCGACGCTTACCTGACCGACGAGTGGAAGGACAAGATCCAGAAGCGACTGAAGGAGGGAGAGCCGGTCACCGAGATTAAGTACGAGAACACCATCAACCGCATCACGGCGATGGCCAACCCGCGCCAGATGGAGCGTGTACCCGCCGGGGTCGAGTTCACCTTCGAGATCGGCTACCGCGTCTTCGACACCGGTGACGGCGGCAGCAAAGACCGAGAACTGTTCAAGCACGTGATCGAGGGGCTGCAACTCGTCACTGCCGACACGCTTGGCGGCTCTGGCAGCCGGGGCTACGGCAAGGTTGCTTTCAAGAAACTATCGCTGACCGATTTGAAGGGAGAATCCTTCTTCAAAGACACGGACCTTGACGGCCTGCGCGGCTTTGAGCTGCCGTGATCTCATATGATCAATCTGTCGCCGCCTGTCGCCTGTCTATGGCGGCGCGGTTCCTGGCGCTCGCCTCAGCCTGAAGAGCCGGGGCTGGCGAGGTTCCCGGTATCCTGAAACGAGGGCGTACATATGATGAAAACCTACAAACTGACCATCCGTCCCCTCTCCTCGTTCCGCACGCCGCTCCAGTCCGATACCATCTTCGGCCACCTCCTGTGGGCGCTGCGCTACACCCAGGGTGAGGCAGAGTTGCTCGAGTTCCTGGGCCGCTATCGGACGGGCGAGCCGCCGCCGCTGCTCGTCTCTGCCGGTTTCCCTTCAGGTTGCCTGCCTGTCCCGGTGCTCAAGCCCAAGAAGAAGAAAAACGAGCAAGACGCAGAGAAACAAGACAACCGCAGCCCGGCCGACAAGGTTGTGGAGGAAATGTTGCACAAGGCACTGGAGGACGACCGGTACCTGCCCCTGGAACAGTGGCAGGAAATCGCCGGAAAGCTCTCCGTTGATGCGTTGAAAGCTGCCCGCCAGGAGGCAGGCGAGCAACTTCGCCAGTTGCGAAAGACAGAACGCAAGCACCATGTCACCCGCACGTCGGTGGACCGCATCACCGGCAGCGCGCGGGAAGGACGCCTTTTTGTTTCGGAGGAGACTTTCTATGGGCCGGAAAGACTCGGTGCTCCCCTTCCCACTTTCGACGTCTGGCACAAACTGGATGATGGCGACGACCAACTCCTGGGCCAGGTAACCAAGTGGTGGCGTTGGGTCGAGCGTAACGGCTTCGGCAGACGCAAGTCGGCCGGGCACGGTGTGTTTCGCATCGAGGGCGACGGGTTAACCGAGGCGCGCGCGGAACTGCCCCAGGTGGCAAATCCCAACGGCTTCGTCACCCTCTCCGCATGGGTGCCCCGGCCGGGCGATCCCACCGACGTCACCTACCGCACCCGCGTCAAACGCGGCAAACTCGCCGAGACCCTGGCCCTCCCTAGCCCCTGGAAAAAGCCGCTCCTCATGCTAGAGCCGGGCGCTGTCGCCCGCCTGGACGCAAAAGACGGCCTGCGCGAGTGGTACGGCAGAATGGTTCACGATATGCACTGGGTGGGCGAGAGCGTCCCCGACCACCAGAAAGAAGCCGTGCAGAACGTCGTGCAGTACGGCTATGCCTTCCCGCTGGGTGTAAGAGTGTTGGCATAAGAGTATTTGTATGATGAGTACAGTGTAGGCATTTCAAGAGGCAAAAGGAAAGCCACAAGTTGGATGAGGGGACCCGCGCGACGTTAAGTGACAGAAAAAGCCGAGGGGGTGTTATCGGGGGGAAAGGGTATGGTTTCCAGGCCGCCTACATCGCCAGCCGGATACCTGTCTGGCTCGCCGATGCAGACTTCGTGCAGTTCCTACAGGAGGGTGCATGCGATGTAGATGTGCGGTTCGACCGGGACAGTGGCAAAGAGATCTGGTGCGTGCAGGTCAAGAATCACGAAGTCAAAGTAGCTGAAGCCCGCCAAGTGCTTGCCCGATTTCAGGAAGTGGACGCAGGTTCGCCTGGCACATATGTTCGCTTCACGCTAGCCTGCCCAGGCCTGAACAAGCAGATGAGGCAATTGCGCGCTGCTGTTAAGGAATTGCGGGATGTGGATTCCTTCTTCCGAGCGGACAAAGACGCTATTCTGGATAACGCGCAGACTGACCTGAAGGGCCTGGTACAACAGCTTCAACTGCCAGTGGACGTGGACTTCCTGGTGGGCAAGGTACGATTCGACACCGATCTGGCTGGGCTAACCAACGATGACAACCTGCGTGATCTCTTTGTGGGACGTCTGCTGAGATTGAACGCTTGGACTGGGTCAACAGCAGAGGGAGCGACCCGTGCCTATGAGAAGTTGGCACTAATTGCTCACCAGGCAATTAGGAAAGCATACTCATGGGACCAAGTGGAAACAATCATCGGGGAAGCAGTAAGTGAGGATCCTGAACCTTTACCACCGGAGCATGACGACTTCGCGACAAGTGTTTGCAGCGTGATATCTGATCTCGGATCGGAACTTGATTTGGATACGGCCTTCCATCTCACGAAGACTATTCTAGACGACTCTCCTCTGCCAGTAGAGGAAATCTGGGACAGCTGTCGGGGCAAGTTATCGAGCAAAGAAACCTCTCTAGAAACTCTGCGCTTCAAAGCGAGAGTCGAGTCCTACTGGGGTATGAGCTATGCAATAGAAGCTCTGGAAGATCTTGTAGAAACATACGGGGACAAGCCCGAAGTATTAGAAGAGGCAGCTTCT
The DNA here is from genome assembly GCA_964412395.1 of uncultured Anaerolineales bacterium. GTDB lineage: Bacteria > Chloroflexota > Anaerolineae > B4-G1 > B4-G1 > CAYPOY01. The sequence continues at coordinate 10,343 of CAYPOY010000112.1, forward strand.
TGGCGTCTCACACTCGCCCCAGACGTCGCGGATCGCGCATACGATGAAGAAAGGCCAGGGATCAAAGCCGGGTTCGACGAGGCTGACGAGCATCTGCGCTCATTGTACAGGACGAGATCTAGATATGGGAAGAAGGAAATAAAACAAGCTCAACTCAGGTTCAATCGTGCTGAGTCTAGACTGCGCAAGTTGAGGACCGAATACTATCTTGAAGAGATTAGCAAGGCCTTGGAGTGGGTGGAATCCGCGCTACAACTCGATCCGGACGATTTGTCACTTCGCAAACTGAAGATAAAGATTCGGAGGAAAGTTATACAAACCAAGATGGAGAGTGAGATCATTATCGTGGATAGAGTTATGTTACGAGATAGGATAAAAAAGCACTTTGCAGAAACCGACATACGCGACATATGCTTCGAATTGGACGTGGAATACGATAGCTTACGAGGTGAGAGAAAGAAGGCTAGAGAGTTGGTCTTGTACTTCTCTCAACGTAAACGCCTCTGTGAATTGGTGGAAGTATGCTCTAGGCTGCGTCCAGACATCACTTGGTGGACATATCCAAAGTCAAGAAGCTATTTATGCTCGTCGAGACGTGCTAACTAAACACACCATTTTTGAGGATACACTTCTATGTCATACTATAGTTTCCAACTAACCCCGCTCACCCCCATCCACGTCGGCACGGGGGAGAGCCTGGAACCCTTCGAGTACGTCGTCGCCGGCGACACCCTCTATCGCTTCACCCTCGACGACTTCCTGCTGGCGCTGAACCGCGATGACCAGGCCCGCTTCGTCGAGGTGGTCGAGCGCAGCATCCCTGCCACCCGCCGTTTCGTCGCCGACCACGTAGACGTGGCCGTGCGCATCGCCCGCTTCACTGCCACTGTCTCCCCCGCTGCCCGCGCCCTCTACGACGGGCGTATGGAAGGCGGCGCGGCCCACCCCGAGGTCAACGCCTGCATCCGCACCGGCGACCTTCCCTACGTCCCCGGCTCCTCGCTCAAGGGCGCGCTCCGCACCGCGCTGCTCTATCACGCGATGGACAAGGACAACCCCGCCCGCGACGCCCGCCATCTGGAGCAGGCCGTCTTTGGCTTCCGCACCATCCAGCAGGACCCCTTCCGCGCCTTCAAGCTGGGCGACGGCGGCCCACTGGAGACTCGCACCCACGTGCGGGCAGTGGCCGTCAACACCCGGCGGTCTGGACGGTGGGATGAGGACGTGGCCGTGCTGGTGGAGACGGTTCCGGGCGCGGTGTCGGATAGTGTGGAGGAAGCTTCCCGGCACCCCGTCACCTTCGACGCCGACTTCTACCGCTACCACAAGAGAGCTTTCCCACTCAGCCCTGGCGTGGTATTGACCGCCTGTCGCGATTTCTACGGCAGACACCTGTCCGAAGAGCGGGACTACACCAGGGGCCTGCCGCAGACCGCGACCGCCTACGACGCGCTGGCCGCTTGTGCCGAGAGCCTGCCCGACCACGCCTGCCTCGTGCGGCTGGCCTGGGGCAGCGGGCGCGACGCCACCACCGTCGCCTACGGCCTGCGTGACTCCCGCACGCCGACCTCGCGCCGCCTCACCGCCGATGGCTTCCCCCTCGGCTGGGCCGAGCTTGCCATCTTCGATACCCAGGGGCAACCTGTCGCAGTGGAAGAAATCACTCCCACCGTGATTGCGCCACCCGAGCGAGCGCCACGGGACGCCCGCCCCCGCAGCCTGCACGACCTGCGGGAAGGGATGGTGCTGGAGGGAACTGTCCGGCGCACCGTCAACTACGGCGCGTTCGTGGACATTGGCGTTCGACGGGATGGATTGATCCACATCTCCAAACTGGCGGATCACTTCGTGGAGCGGGTGGAGGAGATTGTGCAATCCGGCGACCGCGTGCGCGTCCGAGTTCTCGATGTGGACGTGGAACAGCGCCGCATCAGCCTGAAACTGGTGGAGGTGATTGGCTGAATGGACGACGCGATCCGCCTCCCCGACGTCCGCATCGCCCGCTACCACTTCACGCTCAACCTGCTGGAGCCGGTGCACCTGCCCCCATATAAGGGGAGCGCCCTGCGCGGCGGGTTTGGCCACACCCTCAAGCGGCTGGTCTGCTACAACCCTGCCGACTGCCGTGAGCGGTGCCGCCTGGGCAACGACTGCGTCTATGGTTACCTCTTCGAGACCGCGCCCCCGGAGGACGCCGAGGTCCTGCGCAACTTCACCGGCGTCGCGCGGCCCTTCGTCATCGAACCGCCGCTCGACCGGCGGGAGACCTTCGAGCCGGGGGAGCATCTCGACTTCCACGTAGTGTTGATCGGGCGCGGCATTGACTACCTGCCCTACTTCGTGCTCGTCTTCCAGCAACTGGGAGACGCCGGGCTGGGGCGCACGCGGGGCCGGTTCACGCTGGAGAACGTGACGGCTCTGGGGATGGGAAGCGGGGAGGAAGAGACCGTCTTCGACGTGTCGGATGGGATGATCCATAACCGCGATCTGAGCGCCGGACTGGCGGAGTGGGAAGCGTTGGCCGCCACGCTGCCTACCAACTGCCTCACCGTAGAGTTCCTCACCCCTACCCGGCTCAAGCACAAAGGCCAATGGGTGCGAAACGGCCCACCCTTCCACATCTTAGTCAAGGCACTCCTGGGACGCATCTCCTCCCTGTCCTACTTCCACTGCGGCGAGCGATGGGAGACCGACTTTCGCGGCTGGATCGACCGGGCGCAAGACGTGCGGCTGGTCGGTTCGGGGACCGGCTGGGTGGACTGGGAGCGATACTCCGGGCGACAGAAACAACGCGTGCGGATGGGCGGGCTGGTCGGTCGTGTCACCTACGAGGGAAACCTACGCGACTATTTGCCCCTGCTGGCGTTGGGAGAGTTGATCCACGTGGGCAAAGGAACAGTGTTCGGCAATGGTCAAATTAGAGTGGAGAGCAAGGAGTAGCAAGATGTCACCTCAGCCTCTCTTGCTTCCTACTCCTTACAGATTTGCCCCAGTGCCGGAAACGGCGATTTCGGGCGATTTCGGGCGATCTGGAGCGATTTCGGGGTTTTGGAGAGCCCTGGAGAGGGGCGGAAGAGGGCAAAAATGTCGAAAAAACTCGACCTTTTGGACGACCCACGGGAGTCCCGCAAGCGGACGCGAAATGGAGCGATCTGGGGCGATTTCGTGCGAAAAACATAGTGGGGCAAACGGGGGTCATGGTGGAAGCCCCGATTAAGAGGGGATTGTTACACGAACTGCGCCCCGGTCCTGTCATGCACCTCGACGAGTCATGGTGGAAGCCCCGATTAAGAGGGGATTGTTACTTTTACACTGTGTATAGAGTACTACCTGGCAGAGGTGTCATGGTGGAAGCCCCGATTAAGAGGGGATTGTTACCTCATCAATCACGCCCCATCCGAGAATGGTGGCGTAATGTCATGGTGGAAGCCCCGATTAAGAGGGGATTGTTACTAAAATACCAACCCTCATTCCTCTTTTCGAGGAAGTATGTCATGGTGGAAGCCCCGATTAAGAGGGGATTGTTACCCCAACCTGGGCGTCCTGAAATAGAACTTTGACGACCGTCATGGTGGAAGCCCCGATTAAGAGGGGATTGTTACCTGAACTGCCCGCTGCAGCTTGGCGGCGAACAGTTCGGTCATGGTGGAAGCCCCGATTAAGAGGGGATTGTTACTAACTGGTTCCGCTCTGGGCCATCATGATAGACTCCGTGTCATGGTGGAAGCCCCGATTAAGAGGGGATTGTTACCTCCCAGGGGGGATAGGAAACCGCGCCTCGCGCCCGTGTCATGGTGGAAGCCCCGATTAAGAGGGGATTGTTACCCCACAAGTGGTTCCCGCACTCTGCATGGTTGTCCTGCGGTCATGGTGGAAGCCCCGATTAAGAGGGGATTGTTACTCGTCGAGTGCGGTTTCGTGGAAAATGACAGCGGACAGGTCATGGTGGAAGCCCCGATTAAGAGGGGATTGTTACGCGTCCGCCGCTTTCTTAGCCGCCGCGTAAGCCTCTTGTCATGGTGGAAGCCCCGATTAAGAGGGGATTGTTACGGGAGAACCCGCCAGACCCAGCTTCGCGAACCTCCCTGTCATGGTGGAAGCCCCGATTAAGAGGGGATTGTTACCTCCGTATGAGGCTAGGAGTTCAGCCATTTCCTCACCGGTCA
>CAYPOY010000113.1:0-14383 GCA_964412395.1 uncultured Anaerolineales bacterium
GGGGCGGGGGCAGCGGCGTGGGTGTGGGCGTCTGGCTAGGCAGGGAGATCACCAACTCCTGGTCGATCCCGAGCAGGTCGTTCTTCTCGATGTTGTTCAGTTCACAGATTCGCTCGACCGTGACCCCGTACATCAGCGAGATGCCGAAGAGCGTGTCACCGGATTCGACGATGTGGACAGTCGCGCCGTCGGGGCGGGGGGTGGGTGTGGGCCGGGGTGTGGGGGAAGGACCAGATGTCGCCGTGGGAGGGGGCGGCAAGGGGGTGGCCGTCGGCGTTGTGCCCGGTGAAGTCATCACCAGGCTGGTGTCGTCCCAGTAGGCGTCCTGGTGTTTGTTCGCCCACTTGGTCTTGGAACGCAAAAAGACGGCCACCTTTCCCTCTGCTCCGACCTGAGCTGTCACCGGGCCGATTAGCCGATACTCATCGTGGGAAATCGTATCTTGGCTCCAGATCACATGGGGCGAAAATGGATCAGCCACACCGTTGGGAGCAATGCCAACTTGAAATACCATGCTCCACTTATCGCCGCAAGAGATAGCGGCACTATTATCTTCATTGCAACTCCAGGCTTCGGCATAGGCCGAGAACTGTACCGTTGAACCAGGTTCTAGTCCGCTCACAACTTGGTAAAATCCGGCATCGTGATCACGCCAAAAGGTGAACAGCTTCATCGCTCTTATACCGCTACGCGTGCGGCGTTGGTCAGTGATCTGCACCGTATCTGTCACCTCAGGCTGATCCCACGTGCCGGGCTCGTGGCGGAACCAGGTCACCCACCCCGGTGGGGTAAAGATGTTGCCTATAACCTTTTGAGTATTATTGACGAGACAGAGGTGGCTGCTCGCTTCACTCCAATCGGCCTCAAATCCGCCGTTTTGCAGCAGGTTTACTCCTTCCTGCGCGTTCCGCGAGGAACTGGGCATGGCCAGAGAAAGGGCCGGCACCATCCCCAGTAGCGTGGCCGCCAGCATGATACCGGTCAATGCGTGTTTTCGAATCATCAGACCCCTCCCCCTGGAGTAAACAGTGTGACAATGAACAATGTACAGTGAGCCCGCGCGTTATGCAGATTGAGCATCGTTCATTGATTGATTGGTTCATTCTGGCGGCGATGAGACGGATAAACGAGGGTTCGTGGCCAAGATTGGCCGCGAAGTAGACAGACCAATCGCCGCACTTGCCAAAGCGAGCAAATTATAGCACAATGCAAGTGCTTGTCAAACATAGGCGTTCACCTGGTGCTCGGCGAGGGTCTCCTGACCCCGCCGCAGGGCTGACCAAAGGTCTCCAAACGGGTGGCGAAGGAGTGTCCATGCGTGTCCTGATGATCTCCAAAGCCTGTCTGATGGGTGCCTACCAGCGCAAACTGGAGGAAATCGCTCGTTTCCCGGATATCGAACTGATGGTCGTCGTGCCACCATCGTGGTGTGACGGCAGCCGCTTGATCCGGCTGGAGCGTGCCCACACCGCTGGTTACGAGTTAGTCGTCGAACCTATCGCGTTCAACGGCCATTTCCACCTGTACTTCTATCCCCGATTGGGGCGGCGGCTGCGCGCCTTCGCCCCCGACGTTGTGCACGTGGATGAGGAGCCATACAATTTTGCCACTTTCCACGCACTGCGACTGGCCCAGATGTATGGTGCTCGTGTGCTATGGTTCACCTGGCAAAACCTGAGCCGCCGCTATCCGTTCCCCTTCCGATGTATTGAGCGTTACAACCTGTGCCACGCCGATTATGCCATCGCTGGCAACCGGGGGGCGGCAGTGGTCTGGCGTGAGAAGGGCTATACCGGTCCGCTGGCTGTCATTCCCCAGTTCGGTGTGGATCCTGGTATCTTCGCTCCGCGTCGTGGCGGGCGGGACCCCGCTCGTGGTTTCCTCATCGGGTACGTGGGACGGTTGGTGCCGGAGAAAGGGGTGGACCTGTTGCTGGAGGCCGTGGCCGGAATGGACGGCGTGTGGCGGCTGACTGTGGTGGGAGCAGGGCCCGAGCGGGAGCGGCTGGAGGTGCTTGCCCGCCGCCTGGGACTGGCCGACAGGGTTTCGTTCGAGGGTATTCTTCCTTCACTGCGCATGCCAGCCTTCTACCGGGAGTTGGATGTGCTGGTGCTGCCTTCGCGCTCCCAGCCCAACTGGGTCGAGCAGTTCGGACGGGTGTTGGTTGAGGCGATGGCCTGCGGTGTACCTGTCGTCGGCTCCAGTTGCGGCGAGATCCCCAACGTAGTGGACGATGCTGGGCTGATCTTCCCCGAGGGAGACGCGAGGGCGCTGCGGGAGCGTATGGTGCGTTTGATGCATGACCCTGACCTGCGGGCGGACCTGATCCGGCGTGGGCGAGAGCGAGTGCTTGCCCACTTCACCCAGGCGCAGGTCGCCGAGCAGACGGTGGCAGTGTACTGGGAAATGATCAATGAGAGAAGGAGAGCAAAAGAGCCAGGAACACCGGAATGATCATTAACGGCTAATTGCTAAGGAGGTGCAACTATGGCTAGTCCGATTCGACGCATCGGTGTGCTCACGGGCGGTGGTGACTGCCCCGGTCTGAACGCTGTCATCAGGGCGGTTGTCAAGACCGTGGTCAACGAGTACGATTGGGAGGTGCTGGGTATCGAGGATGGCTTTGAGGGACTCATCCAGCCGGGCAAAGTGCGGCCGTTGACGCTGGCCGACGTGCGCGGCATTCTCCCCCGGGGCGGTACGATCCTTGGCACCACTAACCGCGCTAACCCCTTCCATTACGAAGTGGAGGTGGACGGCGAGCTGAAGCTCTTTGACGTGTCGGATGACGTGGTGCGCCATGCGCAGGTGCTCGGGATAGACGCGCTGGTCGTCATCGGCGGCGACGGCTCGCTGTGCATCGCCCACGAGTTGATGCAGAAAGGGTTAAAAGTGGTCGGCGTGCCCAAGACGATTGATAGCGACCTGCAAGGGACGGTGATCACCTTCGGTTTCGACACGGCTGTCAACACCGCTATGGACGCCCTCGACAAGCTGCGCACTACCGCTGAGAGCCACCACCGCGCTATCATTCTGGAGGTGATGGGCCGCGACGCCGGCTGGATTGCCCTCAAGGCTGGCATCGCCAGCGGTGCCGACGTCATCCTGATTCCTGAAATCCCATACGATCTGGACGTAGTCGCCAATAAAATCGCCCGGCGCAACCGGAGCGGGTCCAAGTTCAGTATCGTTGTCGTGGCCGAAGGGGCCAAACCGGTGGGCGGCGAGGCGGTTTACCAGGCGGAGCGTGAGGTCGGCGGGGTGCGGCGACTGGGCGGCATTGGCGAGGCTCTGGCTATGCAGCTCAGGGAGCGCTGCCAGGTCGAGGTGCGCGTAACCGTGCTGGGGCACCTGCAGCGGGGTGGCTCCCCCACTGCCTTTGACCGGCTACTGGCCAGCCGCTTCGGGACGATGGCGGTGCATCTCGTCGCGGAGGGCAAACTGGGGTATATGGTCGCGTTGCAGGACGAGTGCATCGTCGCCGTGCCCATTGCCGAAGCAGTGGCACAGCAGAAATTCGTGCCGCTTGAGAGCGACATCCTGCTCACTGCCTTTGGGCTTGACATTTGCCTGGGGAACAGCCGTAAGGAGATTGAGAAGATGCAAGCGGGGAGGGTGACATAAGGTGAGTCCGCGACCTGATGGGCGGAGGTCTCCCGACCGCGATGGGCGAAGGTCTCTGACCGAGCCCTTTATGCCCACGGCCTGATGGGCGAAGGCCTCCCGACCGCGATGGGCGAAGGTCTCTGACCGAGCCCTTTACGCCCACGGCCTGATGGGCGAAGGTCTCCTGACCGTGATGGGCGAAGGTCTCCCGACCGAGCCCTTTACGCCCACGACCTGTCGGGCTGAAGATTTTCATAAAAATGGCGTAATTGCCCAGCCGCTCTGGCCGGATGACAATCCGGCCACCCGTCGGAATTGCAGAAACACCGATTTACAGTGTGAACTACCAGATGGACGAATGCACAGAGTACATTGGGTTTGGATTGTCATCCAAGCCGAGCAGGGTGGGTAGTTTAAAAATGGCCAGAATGCGCGGAGCGTGTTGACTTGTGGGGATTTTGGTCTTATACTTCACACACGAAACGGGGAAACCCTGAAACGGAGGTAGGCCGGACCCTAAACGCAGATGAGCGAACGCGCACGAGCAGGAGGGCCAGGTAGGCTATCCCGCCTGAAAAGGAGAAGGGAAGCCGAAGACTGCCAGGGAGTCGGATTCGTCCATATCAACCTGGACTCTATAGCGGAGCGCATCTCCACAGCAGTCAACTGGGTAAGCCCGACGTGCCCCACTTCCATCGGGAGTGGTGTCCTGACCGTAAGGGAAGGGGACGGGACAGCCATTATTTGGAGGAGACAACATGAACAACGATACTCCCGTTATCCGCACCTACGATCTCACCAAGCGGTTCAAAAACATCACTGCCGTCGACGAGGTCAACTTTCTGGGGTCCTTCATGGTCGACTTTTACTACGGCGGTCTGAGCATGGCCGACACGGACACCTACCGCTATACCGTCACCTACCACGCCCTCAGCCTGCTGAAGCGATGGTTCGAGTCCGACCCCCACCTGAGCCTGTCCGGCGCGTTGACAGAGCTCGGCCTGGCCGAACCGGGGCGGGCCCTGGCGCTCCTCCTTCTCTACGGCTGCGGCTTTACCCTGGCGGCGATCCTCATCTTCCGTCGCCAAGACCTGATGGCGAAAAGCTAATCACGAAGGGCACAAAGAAATTGGCGAAATCTGCATCGCCCAAGCAGTGTACAACGAAGCTGTTGTGGCTGGACGGGGGGTTGGTGGTGCGAAACGCGAATAGGGAGGTAACCAGAATGTCTGATACTATGAACGTCCAACCCTTTAAAGTTCTGCTCAACTGGATTCTGAAAGAACTTGAGGGAAACCAGTCCATCTTCGGGCTCCATCGCTCTCTTTTCTACACCCCCAGAAAGGACAGTCTTTATGCCATTGAGGACCTCTTTGGACACTACCTGACCACCCCCATTGGGCCTGGGGCGGGCCCCCACACCCAGTTGACCCAGAACATCATCTGCGCCTGGCTCTCCGGTGCCCGATTCATCGAGTTGAAAACCGTGCAGATCATGGACGAACTGGAGATTCCCAGGCCCTGCATTGACATGGAGGACGAGGGGTACAACGTCGAATGGTCCCAGGAACTCAAACTGGATCGGTCTGCCAGCGAGTACGTCAAGGCATGGGCGTTGATCCACGTTCTCCGCCGTGTACTGGGGTTCGAGAATAGCGTCCCCTTCGGGACGGTCTTCAACATGAGCGTCGGCTACGACCTGGAGGGGATACAGAGCCCGCCTATGACCCGTTTTATGGCACGGTTGGAGGATGCATCCGAGGAAATCGCTGAAATCCAGGCGCTCTTGAAAGACAAGTTCCCCCGGTTCAGCGACATTGAGATCCCGGCTCGTGTCACGAACAACGTCACCCTTTCGACTATGCACGGCTGCCCCCCGGACGAAATCGAGCGGATCGGCAGGTATCTGCTGGAGGAGAGGGGATTGCATACCACGGTCAAGCTGAATCCCACTCTGCTGGGTAAAGAGATAGTGATGCACATCCTCCACGACCGCCTCGGTTTCGGGGAGATCAACATCCCCGCCGGTGTGTTCGAGCACGACCTGCAGTACGGTCGGGCGGTGGAGTTGGTTAAGGTACTGAAGCAGGTCGCCTCGGAGCGGGGTTTGACCTTTGGGGTCAAGTTGAGCAACACCCTGGCCTTAGCCAACCATAAGGGCACTCTCCCCGGTGATGAAATGTACATGTCGGGGCGTGCCCTCTATCCGATTACCATCAACCTCTTTCACAAGCTCTCCCGGGAGTTTGGTGGTGACCTGAATGTTTCCTATTCCGCCGGAGCCGATGGGCTCAATCTGACGTCCATCCTGGCCGCCGGTGCCTGGCCCGTCACCGCAGTCTCAGACATCCTGAAGCCAGGCGGCTATTCCCGGTTCCTTCAATACCTGGAGAACCTGGAGAGGGACATGCGCGACCTGGGGGTGACGAGCCTGGAGGAGCTTGCCCAGGATAAGCTGGCCAATCTGGAGCGAGCGGCTGACCGGGCGTTGGAAGACCCGCGATACAAGAAGAGTTACCATCCCTACGGCCTGCCCAGGGTCGAATCGAAATTGGACCTTTTCGACTGCATCGCTGCCCCCTGCGTGGAACAGTGCGCAATTCTTCAGGATGTGCCCGAGTATGCCTGGCTGATTTCCCAACGGGAATACGACCGGGCGCTGGAGGTCATTCTCTCTCGCAACCCCCTCCCTGGGGTGACCGGCTACGTCTGCACCCACCTGTGCCAGACCCACTGCACCCGGAACAACTACGACGAACCGGTCGCCATCCGGGCGCTGAAACGGTTCGCTGTCGAAAAGGGTAAAGGCACGGTTACCGCACCTCTACCGGCTGGCAGGGCCGACCATAGGGTGGCGGTGATCGGCAGCGGCCCCTCGGGGCTGGCCGCGGCCTATTTCCTGGCCCTGAACGGCGTCCAGGTGACCATTTACGAGGCCAGAGACAGGGCGGGGGGAATGCTGGCCCTGGCCCCTGCCTTCAGGCTGCCTCAGCCAATTGTCCGGGAGGACATTGGCCGGATCGAGAGTCTGGGGGTAAAGATTGAGCTCTCCCATCCCATCGCGGCTCCTCCGGAGGAGCTTCTGGACGCGGGTTTCGATGCGGTCTACATCGCCTCGGGATTCCAAAGGGGCACTCGCCTGGACATCGAGGGAGCAGAGGGGAAGGGTGTCTTCCAGGCCCTCGATGTTCTCAAGCGGGTGGCGTGGGGCGAAGGGGTTGACCTGGGTCCCAGAGTCCTGGTGATCGGGGGAGGGAACACCGCCATGGATGCAGCCAGAACGGCCAGGCGGCTCACCGGTGGCCCGGTGACGGTCGTCTACCGCCGAACCCGCCGGGAGATGCCCGCCACCGAGGAGGAAATCGAGGGACTTTTGGCGGAAGGTGTCATCCTGGAAAAACTGGCTTCTCCCACCAGGATCACCTTGAAAGATGGTCGAGTCGCTGGACTGGAGTGCATTCGGAATGAGTTGGGGGAGGTCGGTGCAGACGGGAGGAGAAGGCCGATCCCCATCGGGGGGAGTGAGTTTGAGATGGAGGCGGATTCCATCATCCTGGCTATCGGCCAGGCCCCGGACCTTTTCTTCCTCGATGGGAGCGGTGTTTCCCTGCGCGAGAACGGGACCATCGCTGCCGATCCCCAGACCGGGCTGGCCGGCAAAGACCGGGTCTACGCGGGAGGAGACGCGGTGCGAGGCCCCGCCATCATCATCGAGGCATGCGCTGACGGCAGGCGGGCTGCCGAGGCCGTATGCAGGGAGTTGGGCGTACCGTTCGAACAGCCAGCCGTCCAGCTTCCCGTGCTCTCTGAAGAAGAGATCGTGCGGGTGAAGCGCGTCCGGGCCAGAAAAGCGGCGCAGCACGAGGGGGCCATGCTCCCGCCCGCGCGACGCGGAAGCTTCGACCTGATCGAAGCGACGCTGACGGAGGAAGCGGCGTTCAGCGAGGCAGCCCGGTGTATGCAGTGCTCCACTTTCTGTGACAAGTGTGTGGAGGTGTGCCCCAACCGGGCCAACTACACCTTCTTTGCCCGGCCCGTGAGCCTGACGCTGCCGGTGGTCTCCTGCCAGCAGGGCAAACTGGCGGTGACAGGGAAGGAGGGCTTTCGGATCGAGCAGGCCCGGCAGATCATCCACGTGGACGACTTCTGTAACGAGTGCGGCAACTGCGCCACCTTCTGCGTCCACGACGGCAGGCCCTACCTGGACAAGCCCAGGCTCTTCTTGATGGAAGGCGATTTCGAGCAGGAAGACGACAATGCCTTCTACGTCGAAAGGAGCGAGGGGGAATGGACTATCAGGAGGCGGGAGGGCGGGAAAGAGTCACGGCTGTCCGTGGAAGGCGGCAACGATGAGATGATGTTCGAAAACGAACTGCTGAGAATAGGCATCTCCCCCGATTTTCAGATCAAGACCATGGAGTTGAAAGAGGAGTTCGAGGGAGCGTTTCCCCTGACCGAAGCAGCGGAAATGGCTGTGATCCTCAAGGGGGTTACCGCCTCTTTGCCTTTCTTGCCGATTTGATCTTTGATCACGGAGGATGGCCTTTTCGTGCGGCCTGTGCGTCACCCGCTGCCCGGTGCGGGCACTTTCGATCATGTCTTCGCTTGACCGGTTCCCTATTCCGGTGTAGGATACCCTCAATCCGATGAGGAGAAAGGGTTCTCGAGCCGCGCGTGTGCTCCGCGAGGGGCGCGTGCCATACCTGACCGAGCGTGAGCGTGCCGCTGTGGGCCGCTTCCTGGAGCGGCTGGAGGCGGAGTGCGCCGACGATGTGCAGCGTGTGGTGCTCTTTGGCTCCAAGTCGCGGGGCGACCACGATCTGGAGTCGGATCTGGACTTGCTGGTCGTGGCCGATGACGAGCAGCGACTGTGCAAGGTAGCCCGAGCGGTGGAGGACGAAACCGGCGTCCTGCTTCAACCCCTCATTATGCCGCTACAGCGATACCAGGAATACCGGCGACTGCTCGTCCCGTTGTACGTCAACCTGCGGCGTGACGGCGTCGAACTGTGGGACGAAGCTCGTTGGGCGGCGGAGGAACGGATTGCATTGCTGGATCTCACAGAGGGGGAGAGGCGGAGGATGGATGAGAACACGAAGGAGACCATCCAGATCTATGTAGAGAGAGCCCATCACAATCTGGAGGCAGTCGGCCAACTGCGGAAGTGGGGCTACCTTGATGTGGCACTATCCCGCGCCTACTACGCCTGTTTCTACGCGCTGACCGCTGCTCTATACACTATCAATGTTGTGCGAGGGAAGCACTCTGGCGTGCAGGCCGCCCTCAGCCAATTCCTGGTCAAGCCGGGGCTCATCGAAGAAGAGTACAAGGACATCTACAATGCCTTGAAGGAGAAGCGGGAGGAGAGCGACTACGGACCACGCTTTGTGCCCGACGTGGACGAGGCGCCCAGGCTCCTCGACGACGCCGAGCGCTTCGTCGCCCGAATGGAAACGTTTCTGCGAGAACAGAGGGTTCTAGAGTGAGAGTCAGGCTGTGATCCGATTGGCGAGTGCAGGGGATGCCAGGCGTATTGCTGTGCTTTGCCAGCAACTGGGCTACCCGGTACTTCAGGAAGAAGTCCAGCGCCGTCTTAACCAGATTGAGCAGGATGAACGACACGCTGTCTACGTCGCAGAACGATCAGACGGGCATGTGGTTGGCTGGATTCACGTCATGCGCATCTCTCCTGGTTCACCCTCCCCAGGAGTTCTTCGACCAGTGGGAGAGGAGAAGCCGTACTGGAAAGTCTACGAGTACCACCAGTTGATGCGCTGCGCGCTGCCGCTGCCGGCGCGGGGCTGGAGGACGCGCAGGTGTGGCGGGCGCACGTAGACCGGGATGGGCTGCGGGTTGCAGCCTTGCTGCCGAAACGCGGGCGATGCTAGAGCCCGGGCACGGTGCGCCGGAGAAGCTCGTATTCCTCCAACGCTTGTCCCGCCCCCAGCGCCACGCAGGCGATAGGGGCATCGGCCACGTAAGCCGGTACCCCAGTCTCGCGCGTCATCAGTTCGTCTATCTTCCGCAACATCGCCCCACCACCTATCAGCACCATGCCACGGTCAATGATGTCCGACGATAACTCCGGGGGCGTCTTCTCCAGCACCGACTTGACCACATTGATTATAGCCGAGAGAGGTTCAGAGAGTGCCTCGGTCACTTCTTCGGAGCTGATGGTGATGGTACGAGGCAGCCCGGCGATCTGATCACGGCCCTGCACCTCCATTTGTGTTTCCTCCTCCATCGGCAGCGCCGCACCGATGCGGATCTTGATGTCCTCCGCCGTTGGTTGACCAATCATCATGTTGTACTTGCGACGGACGTAGGCTGCGATGGCCTCATCCATTCGCAGGCCGCCTACGCGGATCGAGTTCGCCACCACGATGCCGTTCACTGAGACAACGGCAGCCTCCGACGCTCCGCCTCCCATATCCACGACCATGTTGCCGGAGGGACTGTTCACTGGCAGGCCCGCGCCGATAGCCCCAGCCAGCGGCTCCGGTATCAGATGCGCCCGGCCGGCACCTGCTTCCAGCGCTGCCTCCCGCACTGCCCGCTTCTCTACACTCGTCACCCCATACGGCACACTGATCATCACGCGCGGTTTGAACATACCCAAACCCCTGGCCGCCTTGCGGATAAAGTATTCCAGCATACGCTGAGTCACTCGATAATCCGCGATGACGCCGTCGCGCAATGGGCGTATCACTTCGATCGCGTCCGGCGTGCGGCCAAGCATGGCCTTGGCTTCCTCGCCGACGGCTACGATCTTGTACTCATCGGATGAAATGGCGACAACCGAGGGCTCTTGCAAAACGATCCCTTGTCCCCGCACGTTCACCAATACGTTGACTGTACCCAGGTCAATCCCCAGTTGCTTCCCAAACATTCGGTCTCCTTCGCGACCAGTGCTCTGTCAACTCCAGTTTGATGGGTTGTAGTGACGACTTCAGTCGCTTATTGAGCGGTGGAAACGGCCTACCCTCCCGCAGGTTACGATTGATAACATTGGCGGGCTTTAATATCCGATCAGGGCACATTTTTGCATCTAAAAACGTCCAAACCTGCGGGAGGGTGAGTGGTTACGATGATACACGATTTTTGGGGATTTGTCCAGCGTTGATGCTCACTGTATTCTGGCTAGGGATAGCCCAGGACGAAGCGCACCAGGTCACGCCGCCATGGGCGCTTATGGTGCAGGTAGTCGAGACATTGGGAGAAGCGACAGGGCTCGAAGCCAAAGTGACACGGGATGGTCATCAGGTCCGTCGCGCTGCCCACGGTGAGGAGGTCGAGCCACCAGAAGGGCATAGGATTGCGCGGCAGCAACGCATCAGATAGCGCAATTGCCCACTGCATCAGGGGCATGCGCACGCGCACCAAGCGCCTGTGCATTCCTGCCGCTGTCAGTATCTCCGTCACCATCTGCTCGAGGGTGAAATGCTCCGGCCCGCCGAGGGGGATGGTCCGCCCGACCAGGTCATCCCGGTCCAATGTGGCCAGGATACACGTCGTCAGATCCTCGACCCACAGTGGCTGGAAGCGGGATAGGCCCGTGTCGGGGAGTGGCAGTATGAAGGGGATTACCTTGGTCAGCATCACCAGCATGTTGCCAAAAATATCCTCTGGGCCGTAGATTGTGGAGGTCTGGAAAATGGTGGTGTCCAATCCGCTTTCGCGCACTGCGGCCTCCGTCTCTCCTCTGGCGCGGAAGAGTGGGTAGGCGGAAGCGCGGTCGGCTCCCAGGCGGCTCAGGTAGATGAAGCGGCGCACACCCGCCTCCTGCGCTGCCGTGATGAGGTTGGTCGTGTCTTCAACGTGGCTATGCAGTGTTCCCCCGTGATCGAGGTCCTCCTCCCCTGCCAGGTGAACGATTACTGTCACGTCTTGCATTGCTGTGCGCAAGGCGGGCAGGTCGCTCATGCTGGCCGAGACGGTGGAGAAGGGGACGTCTGTGGGCAACTGCTGTTCACGCCGGGATGGTCGCAATAGACAGCGCACCTCGCCTCGCTCGGCCGCCAGCCGGCGCACCAGCGCTCGCCCCACGAAGCTTGTAGTACCGGTGATCAGTATCATTATCCCCCTTTATGCGTAAGTAAGATTATACCACTGATGTCAATGGAGGCCAAACGATTGGGTGGTTGATTCTCCACCCCTGTTCCGCTTCGAAATCCCCTGCTTCCTGCCTCTTGCCTCTTACCCAACGCTGCGGTATAATTCCTCTGCCGCCTGCTGCGGCCTAGAAATGAGGATGTATGCCCCGAACCTACGTAGCCCTCGACCTGGAGACCACAGGTCTCGATGCCGACCGTGACGCCATCATCGAGGTCGGCGCAGTCAAGTTCCGTGACGATGAGGTGCTGGACACCTTCTCCACCTTCGTCAACCCTGGCCGCCCCATCCCTTTCCAAATCACCGAACTGACGGGTATCCGCGACGACGACGTGGCCAATGCACCTGGCCTGCACGACGTGCTGTCCCGGTTGACCCGCTTCGTCGGCCAGTGGCCCATCGTCGGCCACAGTGTCGGGTTCGACCTGAACTTTCTGCGCCGTCACTCCCGGCTGCTTGATAACAAACTGCTCGACACGTTCGAGTTGGCCAGCGTGCTCCTCCCGCACGCCGAGCGGTACAGCCTGAGCGCACTGGCGACTATGCTGGGGGTCGAACTGGAGCAGGCGCACCGGGCGCTGGATGATGCCCAGGCCAGTCATCGCCTTTTCCGCGTCCTCCTTCGCCGGGCCGCTGCCTTGCCGCCCCGCGTGCTGAAGGAGATCGTGGGTCACGGCGAACGGGCCAGATGGCCCGCCGCTGGCTTCTTCCGCGACGCACTGGAGGAGGCCGCACACCACCCGCCCGATCGTCGCGTCCAGCCCAGGCCGAGTACCGAACCGGGAGGACCGCTGTTCGCAGCGGCGGAGAAAGTCCGTCCATTGCAACCGGCCGCCGAGCGGATGGTGCTGGATGTGGAGGGGCTGGCGGCGCTCCTGGAGGAAGGCGGGGCCTTCGAGGCTCATTTCCCCAACTACGAGTACCGTCCCCAACAGGTGGCGATGCTGCGCGGCCTGGCCCAGGCGCTCAACCGGGGCGAACACCTGCTGGTCGAGGCCCCCACCGGCGTCGGAAAGTCGCTGGCTTACCTCATCCCCGCCGTCCATTGGGCGGTGCAGAACGGCGAACGGGTGGTCATCTCCACCAACACCATCAACCTGCAGGAGCAACTGCACCACAAAGACCTGCCTGACCTGGCCCGCGTTCTGCCGTTCGAGTTTCGCGCCGCTGTGCTCAAGGGCCGCTCCCACTACCTCTGCATGGCTCGCCTGCAAGCTCTGCGCCGCCGGGGGCCGAACTCGCCCGATGAGGCCCGGGTGCTGGCGAAAATTCTCGTATGGCTGCCCGAGACAGCGGACGGCGACGGCGATGAGCTCTTCCTGCCCAACCCGGTCGAGCGGGCCATCTGGGGGCAACTTTCCGCCGAGCATGAGGGCTGCGACCCGAATCGCTGTCACCACTTTCATAAGGGCACCTGTTACTTCTACCGCGCTCGTCGCGCCGCCGAAGCGGCTCACCTCGTCATCGTCAACCACGCGCTGCTGCTAGCTGACGTTGCGGTGCAGAACCGTGCCTTGCCCGACTACAAATACCTCATCGTGGACGAGGCCCACCACCTGGAGGCAGCCACCACCAACGGGCTCAGCTTCGAGACCGACCGCGCCAGTATGCGCCGGCTGTTAAGCGAGGTCGGGCAAGTGGGCCAGTCCGGCCGGGTGACCGGGCTGCTGGCCGAGGTGGTCAGGCGTTGCCAGAAAGCCCGCTTGCCCCGCGACATCATGGAGCAAGTAGAACTCTTCGTCGGTAAGGTCGGGCTGGCGACCGGCCGGGCTGTGCGCCAGTTGGACGTCTTCTTCGACTGCATAGAGGAGTTCGTGGAGGAGCAACGGGAGGGAAAGCACAGCCAGTACACCTTCCGTCCGCGCATCACCTCAGGGCTGCGCGTCCAGCCAGCCTGGGAGGGGGTCGAGATCGCGTGGGATGACACCGGCACGCCGCTGGCAGCCGCCGTGAAAGGGTTGGAGCGGCTGGCTGGTGGCCTGGACGGCCTGTCTGCCTTCGACATCCCCGACGCCGACGACTTGCAGGCGCAGATACTGGGAGTGGCACGGCGACTGGGAGAGGCCCTGGGTCAGATAAGCCAGATGATCACACAACCTTCGCCGTCCCTCATCTATTGGCTGGAATCGGACTCCAGTAGCAATCGTCTGAGCCTACACGCCGCTCCCCTGCACGTCGGGCCGTTGGTGGAGCAGCATCTCTTCCACCAGAAAGAGTCGGTGGTGCTGACCTCGGCCACGCTGCGCACGGGCGACACCTTCGACTTCCTGCGCGAGCGGCTGAACGCCTGGGAGGCCGACGAACTGGCAGTCGGTTCCCCCTTCGACTACAAGAACTCGACGCTGGTCTACCTGGTGAACGACATCCCCGAGCCCGGGCAGCCGGGCTACCAGCGGGCGGTGGAGCAGGGAATGGCGGCGCTCTTCCATGCGACCCAGGGACGGGCGCTGGCACTCTTCACCTCTTACAGCCAACTGCGGGCCACGCTGCGGGCCATCCGGGCACCACTGGCCCAGGCCAGCATCACCGTCCAGGCTCAGGGGCAGGGTGTCTCGCGGGCACAACTCCTGGAGAACTTCCGCACAGGCCAGCGTCAGGTGCTGCTGGGCACGCGCAGTTTCTGGGAGGGGGTGGACGTGCCGGGCGAACCGCTCAGTTGCCTGGC
>CAYPOY010000114.1:0-14366 GCA_964412395.1 uncultured Anaerolineales bacterium
TCTGGCGCAATTGAGCCGGGATGTCCCGCGCTTTCCGCGTGATGCAGCGCACACTTACAACACTTCTGCCTCGAAATCCCCGCCGCGCCAGCACTAAGGAAAGGCGGGGGCTTGCCAGCCGTGTATCCGTGAAGTATAATGAGATTGAGGCAATTTGTGTCCGATTGAGTTCTTAAACCACCCCATTATACGGAGAAACAAGGACAGTACCTGGCCTTTATCCACAACTACACCCTGATCAACGGCCGTCCTCCAGCAGAAGCGGATATGCAGCGGTACTTTGGCGTAAGCCCTCCCACCGTTCACCAGATGGTGATCAAGTTGGATAAGCGGGGATTCATCACCAGAGAGCCGGGTAAGCCCCGTACCATCAGAGTGTTGGTACTACCTGATCAATTGCCATATCTCAAGGAGCGGTCCTCTCAGGACCGCAGGAAGAGATAAACCATGCCTTCGAAAGGACAAATCTACCAGATCAAAGTCACATTGAACGAAAGCAAGCCGCCCATCTGGCGGCGCATCCTGATCCCGTACGACGTCACCCTGGAGAAGCTACACTACATCATCCAGGTGGCGATGGGCTGGACCAACTCCCATCTCCATCAGTTCATCGTAGGGCAGACGTATTTCGGCAAGCCCCACCCGGACTACGGCTTCGAGATGCGCGACGAGCGAGATGTGAAGCTGAATCAAATCGTCCCCGGCGAGGGGTGCAAGTTCCACTACGAATATGACTTTGGTGATAGCTGGCTGCACAACCTGCTGGTGGAGAAGATCCTGGAGCCGGAGCCGGGCCAGCAATACCCGGTGTGCATCAAGGGCAAGCGCGCCTGCCCGCCGGAGGACGTGGGCGGCGTGTGGGGCTACGAGGAGTTCCTGGAGGCCATTCAAAACCCCGGCCACTCCGAGCACGAGATGTACGTGGAATGGATCGGCGGGGAGTTCGACCCGGAGGAGTTTGACCTGGACGAGACGAACGAGATATTGCGTGATCTGCGATGAGGCAGCGTCTCGGATATGACAGCGAATAGAAGCGGATTAAACGAATCTATTCGGTAAATCCTCGAATTCGTTGTCATATCCGACGAATACGCAGCGCCAATCCGTAGGAGCACGCCGGTGCTCGATGCCGAGGCGCGCAAGTTGGAAGAACAAGTTAATGAGAGTATGGTTGGGGACAGTATGTCCAAGCGCAAACGCGGACGAAGACGAAAGCCACGCCGGTCATCACGATCACCGGCCCGCTCGCCCTCCTCAGAGTACCGGCAGGCGGTTCGTAAGGCCGATCAGGTGCTATCCATAAGCGACATTGAGGTCCGCTCTGACAACTGGCAGCAGCTTGCCCTGGACTGGTTCGCGCCTGACGAGCCGGACCGTAGCGAGATGGCCCGTTACATCGCCGCGCACGAGCGCCAGTTGGGCGTCGCCTGGGCGCGGGAACTCCTGCGCCTGGAGGTGCTCTTCCAGGCCGAAGAGTCCCTGAAACAACTCACTCGTATGTACGACGGACATGCTTTTGAAAGCAAAGGGGAAGCCCTGATCAAAACACTAATGTTGCTGCGAGGCTGGCAATGCCAACCGCAAGAGAATGGGCAGACGGTGCTGGATATCATTGTAGCCGAACGGAACGAGTTATTGTCCCGCCGCGCCCGTGCGTTGAACGGATTTGCGGCCGTGCGTTAGAATCGGATGGTTGGACGAATGATAACCCCAGACACGTGTACGACAATTACTGCGGCGCGGGGCAGAGCGTGTATGCGGTGGTGAGGTGAAGGACCTCAGACGAGGTTGCAGATGTGAGAGGATGACATTACATTGGGTCAACGGCAATACCTGACGACTTTAATCCCACGGAATGGATCACCACCGCAGAGGCGGCAGCCCTGCTTCTTGCCTCCTGCACCCTCATGCGCTATAATTGCCACACCACACGGGAGATCTGTATCACGGTGAGGCCCATCTATTCCACTGCTGGTGACTGGGTTGCCCTGCTCCACGAGGGCCATCTTTACGACACCCGTGGCGAGTGGATCGCCTAGCTCGATGGCAAGGAGGTCTACACCTGCGATGGGATGTACGCGGGCTTTCTCTCGGACGATGGACGCATCCTGCGCAAGCGCGTCCGCTCGCAGCGACCACTCCGCCCCGTGCCTCCCGCTCCTCCAAAGATCAGGCCGCCGGCCACCATGCCCCTGGCATATCTCTTCGCCGAACTGCCCTGGAACCTGGTGAACGTCTTCGAGGAGGAGCCTGAGGTCTTCAAGTACGTCTCGGAATTACGGCCCAACTGGGAAGATTGACCTGTGTCCACGATTCGCAATTCGCAATTCGCAATTCGCCTCCTAAGCCTCGTCCTCGTTATTGCAGGCTACTTTGGCCCCTGGGTGGATCACAAGACCGCTGCCCTCACCGTGACCGGTTTTGAACTGGCGGAGTTCGCCAAATTTTTCCCCGAGGTACAGGGCGGGATGGTATGCATTACCCGTGAGCTTTTCTACCTCCCCCTCGTCACGGTCTTCATCCTGCTGGCCCTTCTCGCTGGTCGTTCAACCGCCCGTCCCACCCGCCTGATTATGCCCCTCTTCGCTGCCGCTTTACTCCTCGTCGCACTCCTGCCCTATTCCATCGTCAACGTCGTGCGCCAGGCCCTCATTACACGTTCTCCTCTCACCTCTGATCCCCGGTACAAGGGGCAACTGGCCCTCGTCTTTGTGGGCATGGTGCTTATACTACTGACTCCCCTGGCCCGTCGGCTTCCCCGACGCATCCAGTCCATCCTGGTCGTGCTCCTGGTGCTTGCTGGCGCCATCCCTGCGCTGTGGCAATTCGCTCTCCTCCGTCCCCTCGTCGTCGCGCTGTACGATGAGCCCATTGGCCTGGGTTGGGGCCTGATCGCTTGTGCGGCCGGTTTCGCGCTGTTCTTGCTCTCCGGTGTTCTTGCCGCCGCCGGCTCTGGACGCTCCGTGCAGCCTTCGCCTTAGCCCTCACACGCCTCTTCAAAATCAATTGGCGATATTGATCACAGCATAAGGATCCATGCTTTCATCGTCTCCTCCTCCTATACGACGTGTGCGCCTACGTAACGGTCCCTGAGCGTTTCATTCAGGCCTTCCCGGTCCATCTTCACAGCAAGAGGCAGATAGTCCAGTATGTCCTGGGCCGTTGTGCCATCCTCCCCTTTGTCTTCAGCGGCGAGGTCTCCGGCAAGCCCATGCATGAACACTCCCTTTCTAACCGCTTCTCGAACGGACAGCCCCAGGCCGAACATGGCAGCGATCGTCCCCGTCAGGACATCGCCCGACCCCGCCGTCGCCATGCCGGGGTTCCCGCTCATGTTGATAAAAACCCTCTCGTCGGGATACCCGATCAACGAGTGAGCGCCTTTCAGAACGATCGTGGCGTTCAATTCCCTGGCCGTGCGCTGCAGGACCTCTATCTTACTGGTGTCTATTTCTCGTACACTCATTTTTGTGATTCTGGACATCTCGCCCAAATGCGGCGTGAGAATAGTTTCAGCTTTCCTCTCTTTTATGATCTGCAAGTCTTGGCACAGCGCCGTGATTCCATCACCGTCTATGAGCAGCGGTTTGTCAATCTCCCTGGCCAATTCCCTGGCTAGTTGTTGAGTTTCCTCTTCCAGGGACAACCCCGGGCCGAGGATCACTATATCCATTCTTTCTGCTAGCTCCAGTAAGGCGCGTTTGTTTTGGAGGGCGATGCTTCCTGAACTTGTCTCTTGTTGAGGAACGAAGACAATCTCGCTTGCCTTATTCGCAATAAACGGCGTGATAGATGCAGGTGCGGCCAGGCGGGAGTACCCGCCACCCGCTTTCAAAAAAGAGTAGGCAGCGAAATAGGGCGCTCCAAAGTAGCTGGAAGCACCGGCAATAAATAGAGCCTGGCCAAAATCCCCTTTGTGACCATCTTTATCCCTGGGGGGCAGTCTCACCGGCTGGTTGATCTCTACTTTCAGTGAATCCGCGTTGTACATGGATGGCGGAAAGGATATGTGTGAGACGTACAACTTTCCGCACAGGTCATATCCTGGGAAAAGCATATTGCCTATCTTGGGCAGGCCGAAGGTCACGGTGTAATCTGCCTTCACTGCTATCCCCATTACTTTACCTGTATCGCCGTGGACACCAGAGGGGATGTCAACGCTAAATACCGTTTTCCCGCTTTGGTTGATCAGTTCAATGACGTCGCGATACAGCCCCTCGACGTCTCGTGTGAGGCCTGTGCCCAACATTGCGTCCACAATGCCGTCGCAATGGGCCACGTCCATTTTTATCGCTTCGATGGATTGAAGCTGCCGGACTTCTATGGGCAGTCGGGATACAATGTCGTGGTTGACTTTTGCTGCGCCCTTGAATCTACTCGGGTCGCCTAAGATGAAAACCTTAACGGCTCCACCACTTGAGTGTATTTTCCTCGCAACGGCAAATCCGTCACCCCCATTGTTGCCAAGTCCGCAGAAGACAAGAAATTTTTTGTCTTTGAACCCGAGCTCTTTCAACAGAACGAAGTATACGGCCTGACCCGCATTCTCCATTAAAAGTTCTTCCACGATGCCAAATTTCTCTATGGCGGTCCTATCCAGTGCTCTCATCTCGGAGACTCTGCTGACTTTCATTTCTCACCTCAGTTAGGATATGTCTTGTCAGGCTTCCGCCGGAAGCCCAACGACGAGAATTACTTGCCTCTGTGGAGCCGCAGCGGAAGCAGTGTTTCCAGGTTGATGGTGGCGCAGTTCTGCCAGCCCTTCGCTCACATCCTCGACCCAGCCCTGCCAGCGTACGCCTTGCATATCCTCCACACGGGTCCCGTGGCCCCGCAGGCGGATACCCAGCACAGTCATCTCCGAGGCGGCTAAGTGCTCTCCCATACGATTCCTCAGTTTTTGTACTGCAAGGCGGGCGTTGCCAGGTGACCCGTCGTCCGGCTTGCCGCCTGCACCTCTTCCAGGCCCAGTAACGGTGGCAGAGGAGCAGGGGCCTCAGTCTTGCAGGTTCGCAGGCAGGAGGCCGCTGCGCAAGGCGACAGCCACGGCCTCGGCGCGGGAGTTCACGCCGAGTTTGTTGAAAACGCTCGTCACGTGGGCCTTGACCGTGCGCTCGGAGATGTGAAGGCGCGCTGCGATTTCCTTGTTCGCCGCACCCTGAGCCAACAGGGGCAGCACCTCCCGCTCGCGCTTCGATAGCCTCCCGGCCTCGACTGGTCGGGGCTCCGTCAGATGGGCCACGACTTTCTCAAGCACCGCAGGCGGCAACAACGATTCACCCCGCGCGGCAGCGCGGATTGCCTCAAACAGTACCTTGCGGCTGGTGTCCTTGAGCAGATACCCGCGCGCGCCAGCCCCGCACAATGTACTTGTCGTCATCGTAGGTTGTCAGAATAACGATTTCCACCGCTGGCCAGCGGGCTTTGATCTGCCGGATGACTTCGATGCCGTCCACGCCAGGCATGCGCAGGTCCATCAACACCACATCGGGTGAGAGTTCTCCCGCCAGCCGCACTGCCTCGGCGCCGTCAGCCGCTTCGCCCACCAGGGCTAAGTCTGCGGACGCTTCCAGGATGGCGCGCAATCCTTCGCATGGCCTGCTGGACTACCACCTGGGCCTGGGCCGGATCGCTGTTCTCCAGGTGGCTATCGGCCGCTTCCAGTTGCAGGATCAATCCCGCCAGCCCTTGGGCCAGCGTATCGTGCAGTTCCCGGGCCATCCGCTGCCGTTCCTGGCTGATGGTCAGCTCCTCAACCTGGGCGGCGTACTTTTACAACTGGCGGTGGGCGATTTCTAGATCGTGCAGCAGTGTCTGTGCCCGTTCGCGGGCCTCCACCTGACGGACGAAGAGCACCACATAGGTGAACACGAACGCCAACATGAGCCCAACGATGGGCAAGAACTGGACAAATTCCTGGAGTCCCCACGACATGATCAGGTTGAGAGCCAGGAGGCCAAAGCAGAGAGATATAGCCATGGCGATCGCGCGCAGGTTGGGCCACAATGCCCCCGTGATAAGGCCGGCCAGGGCCAAATAGAGCGCCAGAGTGAGCCAATGGCCGGGCGCCAACAGGCCGATGGCGAAGGTCAGTGCCCCCTGCACCACGCAATAGGCCAGCAACCGGCGCCCGACCAGGGTCAGGCGTGGGCTGAGCCAGTATAGGCTGCCATGCATCAGTATCAGCGTGGTGAAGAGCGCCAGGTGCACCGGTTCCCGCAAGGATTGATTGGAGATCAGGGCGGTGACGTAGCCTCCGACCATCACCAGAGATACGATTACGAAGAAGGGCCACGCCTGCGCCATTTCGTCGCCGGCTGAACGCTCTACGTCAGAAGAGGATCGCTGTGACATAATAAGACCTCCACCCTATTGTACCACAAAAAGAGACAGGGGCGCAATTGTCCCTTTGTACAATGTCCAAAGGTACAGGTACGAAAGTGTCCTCGGGGACGATGTGCGGGCCGTCGCGTAAGCGTATAATGAGGCTGGACTTTTCCAGCCTCATCAATGACACGGAAGTAAGCTTGTTGGAGCGCACTCCAGCGCGTGAAGCGTAAAACGTGAAACGTGACAGGAGAGGTGAGACATGAACCAGACAGCCGTCGAAGTGTGCGACCTGCACAAAAGATACGGAGACACCATGGCCGCCGATGGCGTGACCTTCGCCGTCGCCCCCGGTGAGATCTTAAGCCTGCTCGGCCCCAACGGCGCCGGCAAGACCACCACGGTGGAATGCATCCTCGGGCTGCGCCAGCCGGACGCGGGAAGGATCACTGTGCTGGGGATGGAACACGGCGCACGGTCGCGCGAGATCAAGGCCCGCATTGGGGCGCAGTTGCAGACCACCGGGCTGTACCCCCGCCTGACGGTGCGCGAACTGGTTGACCTGTTTGCGTGCTTTTTCCCCAGAGCCCGACCAGCCGACGAGGTGATCGAACAGGTCGGCTTGCAGGAGAAAGCGAAGACGCCGAGCAAAGACCTCTCCGGCGGACAGCGGCAGCGGCTGGCCGTGGCCCTGGCGCTGGTCAACTACCCTGACCTGATCTTTCTCGACGAGCCGACCACCGGGCTCGACCCGCAGGCGCGGCGGGGAGTGTGGGACGTGCTGCGCGAACTGAAGCGAGCGGGCAAGACCGTGCTGTTCACCACTCACTATATGGAAGAGGCCGAGCAGTTGTGCGACCGTGTGGCGGTGATGGACTATGGGCAGATCATCGCCCTGGATACGCCGGAGGCGCTCATCAACCAGCACTTCCAAGAGACGGCCATTGAGTTCGTAGTCCTGGGCGAGCCACCGCGCGAGCGACTGGCCGCACTCCCCAGCGTCACTCAGATGCTCTTTGAAGATGGCCACCCTACCCTGTACTCGACCGATGTGCCCCGCACTATGGCCGGGCTGTTCGAACTGGTCACGGCCGGCGCTCTGGCTTTCAAAGACATGACCGTGCGCCAAGCCACGCTGGAGGACGTGTTCCTGAAACTCACAGGAAGGAGGATCCGAGCATGAAAGAGATCAAGGCCCTCTATCTGACCAACGCCAGAGAGTTCCTGCGCGACCGTATGACGGTGTTCCTGGTGCTGCTGCTGCCCGTGGCCTTCGCCGTCTTCTTCGGGCTGATCTTCGGCAGCGGTAGCGGGTTCACCCTGCAACTGGGAATAGTAAACGAGGATGGTGGGCTGGCTGGAGCGCGGTTCCTGGTCAGCCTGGAGACGTCCGAGACAGAGAAAATGCTTGGTCTGCATACCGGGGCGCGGACCGAGATGCTGGAGGCGCTGAACAAGGGAGAGGTAAGTGTGGTCATCGTGCTCCCACAGGACTTGACCGCCTCGCTGGCTGCCGGAGAGCCTGCTACGATTGAGGTGTTCTACGACCCGGCGCGGCCGACCTCGGCCGGGGTGGGGCTGGGGTTGGTGCGCAACTTGTTGAGCGAAGCCAACCTGGCCCTCAGTGATTCACCTCGGTTGCTGGTGGTGGAAGAAAAAAGCGTGCAGACCCACCCGCTGCGGGCGATAGATTTCCACGTGCCTGGCCTGCTGGGGATCGCGTTACTTTGGCTGGGGCTCTTCGGCACGGCTATGCCGCTGGTGCAGCAGCGCGAGGGACAGGTGTTGCGCCGCCTCAGCGTCACGCCGCTCACCCCGACGACGCTGCTGGCCGCGCAGGTCGCCTGGCGGGTGACGGTCGGCCTGCTGCAGGAGGTGGTCCAATTGTGGAAATCCACAATATCCTGCACTCTCCAAAGTCGAGGTCTCACGGATGCAAGGTGCGGTCTTTTGTGCTATACTGTGGATCGATGAGCCCATAACCCTGGGACGCGAAAGAAGGGACAGGCCGCAGGCACCTACCTGACTAGACGCGGCAAATTATAAGGAGAAGGTATCCTTTCAATAAATTGGGGTAGGGGCAGGTCTTGTACCTGCCCAAGAGGGCGACCACGAGGGTTCGCCCCTACATATTGAGATAATGCAGGAGAAGACAGGTGAAAACCTTGCGTGTTCTGAGTGCGATGGCAATATTACTCCTGTCGTGCGCGTGCTCAAAGGCGACCCCCGGGGTACCCGAGACGCTGCAGACTGAACCACCAACCGAGGCGTCGCTGGGTGACACCTGGACCCGCCCGGCCGACGGCGCGGTGATGGCCTACGTCCCGGCCGGGGAGTTCCCATACGGGCCGGGCAGTACGACGGATGTTCCTGAACGGCGGTTCTACCTGGATGCATTCTGGATAGATCGGACTGAGGTCACAAATGCACAATATGCCCGTTGTGTCGCCGATGGCGCATGCCTGGAGCCTCTTCATACAGTCCCTTACGAGGACCCATCACGGGCTGACCATCCTGTGGTAGCGATCAGCCACGGCGAGGCAGAGACCTATTGCATGTGGGCCAGCGCCCGTCTGCCACTCGAGATCGAATGGGAAAAGGCAGCGCGTGGGACCGATGGCCGGATATTCCCCTGGGGCGACACCTTTGATCCGGCGCGGGTGAACTTCTACTGGAGCGAGATCGGAGGAACCCGCCCCGTCGGGAGTCATCCTCAAGAAGCCAGTCCATACGGTGCGCTGGATATGGCCGGCAATGCGTGTGAGTGGGTTCAAGAACGCTGGCGCATGATAGAAGAGTATCTGGAGAACCCTACCAGCACGCGTTGCTCAGGGCCACACCCCGCTGGTCACCACTATACGTTGAGAGGTGGCGGATGGGCGGACCTGGAAACTTCGCTCGCTACCTACAGCCGTACTAATGAGGAGCCCGGATGGCGCACGAAGGACATCGGCTTCCGGTGCGTTATGTCCGCTACAGGGTCTGACCAATAGGTCGCGTGCCTTGTGGTCAAACGGAGACAGGCCAATGATCGTCGGTGGGCATATCAAGCATTCGCTTTGTGAACACTGAACAATTGGCATCTGAATTCGAAAGACAGGGGTTACCACGATCATCCAAGCCAGCGACCACAGGTAGTTGCCTATGCTTCCCATTAAAGCCAGGGGAGAGTGCCGAGGTGTCAACGTCGCGGGCAAGGCACAACGCGAGGCCCTCACCGCCTTGTTGCTGATGCTTCTGCCCAACCTGGTGCTGACCGGAGTGGGGCTGCTGATGCGCGGGCCGGCCCAACAGGTGACCGAGGCTCAGGCGGCAGGCCACTTCGGATTGGCGCGGTTCCTGCGCCAGGTGGGGCTGTGCATCTTTCTGCTGCTGCCAACTCTGCTGTTCACTGCCATTCATCTGCCAGCGCGGCTGCTGGGCGGTGAGTCGTCAGCCCAGGCGTTGATGTACGCGGCGGTGCAACTCCTGCCCATGGCGTTGCTCTTCGGCGGAGCGATGCTGGCGGCGAACCATGCCGCCGCGCTGACACTATTACATTTGGCCTGGAACTGGGCCAGCGTGATCAGGAGGTGAACGATGGATACAAAACGTAAGCAGGGACTTTTCATCGCCGGAGGAGTATGCGCCATCCTGTGGCCTCTTCTCTCCCTGGGCTTTTACGCCGCCTATCCAGTGGCGGCCAGCGGGCCTATACGCACCCTGCCCGGCGGGCCGGCGGCCTTCGCCGCTCGCTGGGCTGAACTGGGCCAGCGGCCGGCGGTGGTGGCCCTGGAGTGGAGCCAGGCTGCGGTTCCGCTGCTGCTGTGGCCCTTCCTGCTGGCCATTTGCCGGTTGCTGAGCCGGCAAGGCCAGCGGGACCTGACGCTGGTGGCCATCGGCCTGGGCCTGCTGGGGATGAGCCTGATGGTGCTCAGCGGCACCTTCCATCCGACCCTCAGCCACGCCCTGGGCCAGACCTACGTGGAGGCCGGGAGCGAGGCCGAGGGAGCGGCCATCCTGAGCATCCGGCAGGGGCTGCTTCACTGGTATCGGGGGCTGAATCAGACGGCTGCGCTGCTCTACCAGGGCTGCGTGGGGTTGGTCGGATTGGCTCTGATCCGCAGCCGCACCTGGCAGGGGTGGGGGTGGTTGGGCCTGGTGGGATCGCTGCTGGCCCTGGCATTATTGACTGGCTGTGGCGGAGGCCGGATACCAACCTCCGAGCCCGGCGCAGTGCGGACGCGCGAGGCGGACGGGGTGGAGATGGTCTGGGTGCCGGGCGGCATGTACACCATCGGGCTGGACGAGACGATGTGGACGCGGTGGTGGCCGAGTGCTCCAACTGCCGTCGTGACCGGGTGGACAACGCTTGCCCCCAACACACCGTCCACGTGGACGGCTTCTGGATAGACCGGCGGGAGGTGACCAACGGCCAGTACCGGCGGTGTGTCGAGGCCGGGGCCTGCACGCCCCCGGCCCACACCGATGCCTACGAGGACCCGCCCCGGGCCAACAAGCCGGTCACGACCATCACCTGGTACCAGGCGGTGGCCTACGCCCGCTGGGTCGGCGGCCGGCTGCCGACGGAAGTGGAGTGGGAGACGGCGTGTGCAGGTCCTTACGGGCTGGATGGCCTAGCGGAGGAAGTATGGGAGTGGACGAGCACGCTTGGCTACTGGCGTTACCCCTACGACGCAACCGATGGACGCGAAGACCCTGAACTCGCCCGTCCCCGTATTATACGGGGAGCCTCGTGGGTATCCGATCCCAACGTGGTGCGCTGCGCTTTCCGGTTCTATTCTCCTCAGGAGCTTTTCAGCGAGGGGATTGGGTTGCGCGTGGCCGTTTCAGGCAGCCCATAACGCGAGCGAGGGGGTAAGATCAGATGGATAACGTCAACGAGCGGTCACCTTACTTCGTTGATCCAGAGCAGGCTCCCAAGTTCGCTCAAATGGAGGGGCTGGAGACGACGGTGCTGACGGGCCTTCACGGCGAGCAGATGATGATGGTGCTCAACGCCACCATGCCCGGGCACAGCGTGCCTACCCACTCCCATCCGCACGAGCAGATCGGGATGGTCTACAGTGGCCGGGCGATCTTGCGCATCGGCGATGAAGAGCGGGAGGTAGGGCCGGGGGATTTCTACTGTATCCCAAGCGGCGTGCCCCACAGCGACACAGCTCTGGGCGAAGAGCCTTTCGTGATGCTGGACATCTTCTACCCGGTGCGGGAGGACTTTGTAGCGCGATCGGGAGTGGCGACGAGGGAGGGATTCTCGCAGCACCAGCAAGCGCGACATTGATCCGATTCGCCAGCAGCTTGCAAAGCTGTCAGGCAGCCCCCCGGCAAATCCATGGAAGGAGTCTTCTAGCTATGAAGAAAGGGAGAGTAATTCTAGCTGTTGTCGTTGGCCTCTTGATCCTTGCCGTCGTTGTCTTCTACTTGAAGATCGGGGGGTTGATGCTGGGAAGGGAAGATTTCGACAAGAAGAGGATGGGGTACTGCTTTGACGTGGCTACTGAGCAAACAGGAAGCAGGCTCTTCGTGGCCGCAGGCAAGCGGGGATTACATATCTTCGATCTGGCTCAAGGGGAGCTGAGGTACCTTTCGACTTACTACGATGGTGGGTACTATCGCAACCTGAAAGTGTGGGAAGATCGAGCCTACATCGCTGATTCGAAGAGGGCGCATACAAAACTTGGGGGAGTATCACAAGTCAAGACCTCGGAGGTTTCCGTAAGGCCATTTTCGAGCTCAAAAACCGCTCCAACTGGCGCATCTGGTCGAGCAAGACACCGTGTAAACCTCCGAGGTCTGTCCCTCCCCTAACTTGTAGATGCGCCCTCAGGAGGATGCAGAATCGGCACGGTGGCTGGCCCTCCCTCGCTAAGGGTATCGGCGACCAGCAAAATGGCACCGGCGACCCCGACGCTACCGTCCAGATCGGCTTTCTGATGGGCGAGATCTATGGAGAAAAGGACCCAGCCTATCTGAAAGGCAAGGAGCTGTTTGAGAGCTATCTTGATGAGTGTGCCCAGGATATAGAAAGAGGTTATCGGGTCAGATTGCGTGATGGAGAAAGAGAAGAACTCGACGTCTACCACCTGACCCATCTACTCTTGTCCTGGCTACTCGATCCGCCCCGCCGCTTCCAGAGCGGCTACGATGCGAGCGATCCCAGGCTAAAGCGGATGATGGAGGCGCTCATTGATATTCAACGGGAGGACGGTGGCTGGCGTCCCTCGTGGGGATACTGGGAGAACCCGCCAAATGTATCGTATGAGGATTTCGTCCAAGGCTATGCCGAGACAGCCTCTGTGCTCCTGACGGTCAGCCCGCCGACGCGCTTCGAAGGCGCCGCCGGTAGCGTATATGCGAGTGTCCCCGTCTTGTTGGTCGCGACACACTTCGATGGGAGCCAACACGCTTTCGTGGGGTGCTACGTGGCCCGGCGTGCCAACCTCGACATCGACCCCGATGGGGAGTGGTCGTTGTACAGTGCGACAGTCACGGCAACACCCGCCAACGTGACCGATGCGACCCTGCTAGCAGACGCATGTGTGACACAGTGAAATGGAAGCGCGGTGGCAAGAAACACGAACGAGGAAGTGATGGACGAGTTGGCAGGAGGTGTCATCGCTGAGCAGGAGTAAAAGCTACGGGACTGGTTCACCGAGGAGTGTGATCCGATCCAGGCAGTCGTGGACGGCTTCGACTGGTGGTGGCACGGAAGGTGAGGTAAAATATGATGCGGCTGATCACACCACAACAGACCTTCTCCGCTGCCCGGCAGGCCGGCCTCGGCGATGAGGAGTTGAAGACGGCAGGTATCGCTGTGCTGACCTTCTCAAAAGCGGTCGTGGACCGGCTGGAGGAACTCTGCACGCTGGAAGACGTGGAATGGCTCTCGCCATCCCATCATCCCTACGCCGCACCGCGCATCGTGAAACGAGGCGCGTTTCAGGGGCTGGGTGTCACCGCCCTCGTTCCCCCGATGGGCGCGTCTCCGCTGGCCTGCACTGTGGAGGATCTGGTCGCCTGCGGCGTGGAGGCGGTCTTCCTGGTCTGCGCTGCCTGGTCGCTGGGGCCGCCGGTGCTGTTCGGCGACCTGCTCGTGCCCGTGTTCTCCGTCGGCCCTGACGGGACCTCCATCCACTACGGCAACGACGAAGGCAAGGTGTACGCTGCGCCAGAGGTCGTGGACGCGCTGGCGGAGGCGTGTAGTGCCCTGGGGGCGCGGTACCACGTCGGGGGGAACGGGACCTGCGAAGCGCTGTACCGCATCACATCACAAATGGCGGAGGGCTTCCGCGAGCGTGGCTGCCTGTGCATGGATAACGGCGAGGCCAGCGTCGTGTTCGCCACCGCCCAGACGTTGGGCGTCATCGGTGGTGTGCTGTTCCAGCCGTACATCGAACTGGCGCAGGGGTGGAATCCCGCCCTGCTGCGCGACGAGCGTTACCGCGCTGCCTGTCGTCTCCAGGCGGAAGCCGTGCTGGAGGCCAGCGTCCAGCTCAAGCGGCAGGGACGGCTGAGGAACGAGAGATCAGAGGGTAAATTGGAGGAGAATAGACCATGGCCACAATCCGATTGATGCGCGAGGAGGACGCCGACGCCGTCCGCCAGGTGGACGCCGCCGCTTTCGGCGCGTGGTGGAGGCAACTGAAGGCGTGCGCGGCAGAACTGCCCCAGCGCACGCGCACGAACGTCTTGGCCCTCCGGGAGAAAGACCCCGAGGGCTGCTTCGTCGCCGAGGAGGATGGTCGCGTGGTGGGGCTCATCTTCTCCCGCACCTGGGGCGGCGCGGGTTGGTTCGGCACCTTCGCCGTGCTGCCCGAATACCAGGGACGCGGGGTCGGCAAGTGGTTGATCGCCGCCAGCCTGGACTACCTGCGTCAAACGTCAAACGTCAGGCATCAGGCATCAGTTGGCAAGCGGTTGATCGCCGCCAGCCTGGACTACCTGCGGCGGGGATTCCAGGCCCGCCTTCCGACGCTCCTGCTGAGCAAGGCACTGGAACCTTCGGACGCTGGCCGATGAGGGTGAGGGGCACATCG
>CAYPOY010000115.1:0-14304 GCA_964412395.1 uncultured Anaerolineales bacterium
GAGCACCCCGACATCGCCGACCAGACCGAGGCCGCCGTGCGTGACCAATTGGCGTTGGAGGGCACCCCCCTGCCCACAGACGACAACGAGGACTCCGAAGAACACAAAGCGCCGGAACCTGCACTCGAGCACCTGCCTTTGGGAATCGGGTAAGCGTGGCTCATATCTTCCCACACGTCCTGCCTGCTTGACATCTTCGCCCAATTCGCGTACTATTGTACGGCATGTACACAGCAGGCGTAGACGTGGGTGCGATCACCGCCAAGGCGGCCATCTTCGGCGACGGGGAGCTACTCGCTACAGCGATCGTTCTTGCCGGATACGACCGGGCCGCCGCCGCCCTCCAGATACTCGATCAGGCCATGTCGCAGGCGAGCCTCACCCGTGAGAAGATCGCCCGCCTGGTCGCCACCGGCTACGGCCGCGTGCAGGTCCCCGGAGCAGACCGCACCGTCACCGAGATCACCTGCCACGCCCGTGGTGCGCACTACCTCTGCCCAGACGTGCACACCGTGATTGACATCGGCGGGCAGGATAGCAAAGGCATCGCCGTCGGCGCAGGTGGCAAAGTACTCGACTTCGTGATGAACGACAAATGCGCCGCCGGCACTGGACGCTTCCTGGAGGTGATGGCCCATGCACTGGAGGCAGACCTGGCCGATTTCGGCCGGCTTGCCCTCTCTGCACCGCGCCGCGCCAGGATCTCCAGCACCTGCACCGTCTTCGCTGAGTCGGAAGTCGTCACCCATCTTGCCGCCGGTACGCCCCGGCCCGAGATCATCGCCGGCATCCACGACGCTATCGCCGCCCGCGTCGCCACTATGGTCGGACGCATCCCGATACAAGATACAGTCGTGCTGACCGGCGGCGTGGCCCACAATGCAGGTGTGACCCGTATGCTGGAGGAGAAACTGGGCCACACAATCTTTGTGCCAGAGCACGCCCAACTGGCCGGCGCCATTGGTGCAGCCCTCATCGCCCGCGAGTAAGGACACGGATTCCAGGACAGCAACGGATAAGATCGTAATGAGAGAAGCACGCAATCTCCAATCTCCAATCTCCAACCTCCAATCTCCCCTCGGATTCCTCACCGCCTACGTCCCCGAGGAACTCTTCCACGCGGCGGGCTTCACTCCCGTGTTCATCTTCCACACGCCAGACGACCACGGGTATGCTCGCGCTCACCTGCCCGGCTTCACCTGCTGGGTCGTAGGTTCTGCACTCGACCAGGCCCTCGCCGGCAGACTGGACAGCTTAGCCGGGATGGCCCTCGCCCAAACCTGCGACACAGTGCAGGGGCTGACCGACCTCTGGCAGCGGAACGTGCCCGACATCCCCCTCTTCCACTTCGGGATGCCACTGCGCCTGGACGGCCCCTCCGCCCGCGCCTACCTCCTGGCCGAACTCCAATCGCTGCGCGAGCGGGTGCAGGCTCTGACCGGTCATCCCATCCCTGATGACGCGCTGCGAGAGAGCATCGCGCTCTACAACCGCACCCGTGCCCTGGTGCGCCGTCTCTACGCCCACGCCGCCGATTTCGCCCCGTCCGACCTGTATGCCCGCGTGCGAGCCGCCTTCCAGACGCCAAAAGAGACCTGCAATCAGGAGGCAGGAGGCAAGAAGCAGGAGGCAGGAGGCAGGATATCTCCCCTGCTCCCTCGCTCCTGTGCTCCTCTGTTCCTTTTAGCCGGTTCCGCCCTGGCTGATCCCGTCCTCTTCGACGTCCTCGCTCAGGCTGGCACCCGCGTGGTCGGCGACCTGCTGGACCTGGGGGAGCGATACTTCGCAGTGGACGCTGCGGAGGACGGTGATCCTCTCGAAGCCCTGGCCGACCGGCTGCTGGCGCTGGTGCCTACCCCCACCAAGCATCACCATCAGCGCACCCGTGCCGCCCACCTGCTATCGCTCGTGCGCGAGCGGCGTGCTCACGGCGTCATCTTCGCCCGCCAGAAGTTCTGCAAGCCCCACGGCTTCGACTACGTGCAACTGGCTCACGCACTGGACCGGGCAGGCGTGCCCCACCTGCTGGTCGAACTGGAGCAAGCATCCCAGGTTGGCCAACTGTGTACACGGGTGGAGGCATTTGTGGAGATGCTGACTTAGCGACCAATGCCAAAATACCCTCGTCTCCAGTCACTCAAAGAGATCAACCGCGTAATGACACGCTACTATGTGCAGCGCAAGGTGATGGCACGATCCAAACCGCTGGCCTACGTCACCAGTGGCGCGCCGGTCGAAATCATGGAGGCGATGGGCATCCTCACGCTCTACCCGGAAAACTACGGCGCGCTGTGCGGCGCACGCAAGGTCGCCGTCGGCCTGTGCCAGGTGGCCGAGGCGACCGGCTACCCGGCCGATCTCTGCTCCTACGCCCGCAGTCACATTGGGGCAGTGCTACAGCCCAAGCATGCACCGCTGAACGGGATGCCCCGCCCCGATTTGTTGGTCTGCTGCAACAACATCTGTGGCACCGTCCTTAAGTGGTACGAGGCGTTAGCAGCGTTTTACGATGTGCCCCTCTTCGTCCTCGACGTGCCCTTTCAGCGCACCACCCCGGCCGAACCCCACATCACCACCTACGTCGCCGACCAGTTGCGCGAGTTCGTTGCCTGGCTGGAAGCGCACACGAAGCACCGCTTGAAATCCAACAGGTTCCACTCGGTGCTGGCCCGCTCGCGCGAGGCGGTCTCGCTGTGGCAGGAGATCTTGGAGTTCGGACAGCACCGGCCTTCCCCCATCAACGCCCCCGACCTCTTCGTCGCGATGACCCCCATCGTCGCGCTGCGCGGCACACGCCGGGCGGTAGATTGCTACCGCCGCCTCAAGGCCGAACTGGAGGAGCGCATCGCCCACGGTATTGGCGCGGTACCCGGCGAGCGATATCGCTTCCTCTGGGACAACATCGCCATCTGGTATCGCCTCTACCGCTTCTTCCGCCCTTTTATGAATGCTGGTGCCTGCTTCGTGGCCGACACTTACACCAATGCCTGGACCGTCGAACTTGACCCAGAGGAGCCCTTCGTCAGCCTGGCGCGGGCCTACACCGCCGTGTTCATCAACGTGGACCTGCCCACGCGGCTGCGCACTATCGCCGACCTGGCTCAGCGCTTCCGGGTAGACGGGATGGTGATGCACGCCAACCACTCCTGCAAACCCTTCTCCATCACCCAGAACGACGTCCGGGACGGACTGCGGGACGAACTGGGCATCCCCGTCCTCATCCTGGAGGCCGACATGTGCGACGCACGTCTCTACAACGAGGGCGCGGTGCGGGAGCGAGTGGCGGCGTTCCTGGAGATGCTATAGCCCACCGATGATTATTGGTTTTTTCGAGCAGGTCTACCGCCTGGTGCGGCAGGTGCCGCCTGGTAAAGTGACCTCTTACGGGACGATTGCCCGCATGCTGGGCCATCCCCGCGCCGCCCGCACCGTCGGCTGGGCACTGCACAGCCTCCCCTCCTCAGTCCCCCCCACTGGGGGGGATGAAAGGGGGGGCGACGTTCCGTGGCATCGCGTCATCAATAGCCAGGGCCGCATCTCCACCAGTTGCCGGGAGCACAGCGCTGGCCTCCAGCATGCATTGTTAGAAACCGAAGGGATCGAGTTCGACGAACACGGTACCGTGGACTGGGACCGTTTCGGTTGGGTGGGGCTCTCATGGCCAGAGGTCGAGGAACTGATGACGTTACGACAAGTTAGCCCATAATCCTTGCAATGGCTATGGTACAAAAAGCCTATTGCCCTCTGCGTCCCCTTATGCTACACTGAACTGAAAGGAGGTGAGTATTTTGTGCTGAGATAAACTAACGACCAGGAGGACAAGCACGGATGGAAACGGACAAGTAAAACCTTGTCCACACATGTCCAACGACAGTAATTAGGAGGTCAAAATGTCCCACGAAAAGACAAGAGACAAGCCATTTTGGGTTAAAGCCACCCTGGCGCTGATTGGCGTAGCTGGATTGTGGCTCCTGGGAGCCTGGCTCCTGTCCGCCCCCACGTTGAACGCATCCGATGCGCTCCCGAGGCTGACCTTTCAGAGCCCTATCCCCCCCAGCGGCAACCCTCAACTTGGCCTCGCCAAGACCGTTGACAACGACACTCCCACATCCGGCGACGAGATTGTATATACCCTCACCTACTCAACCACCAACCCAGGGTCGCAAGCTTTCAACGTGCGGTTGTACGATTTTTTGCCTGCCGGAGTACAACTCGTGTCAACAAATCCTTCAGCATCCTACCGGAATGGGGCACTCCTGTTTACTGCCCCCTCCGTCGGGCCGACGAACGCGACCGCAACCGTGCGGGTGCGCGTGAGCGAAGGGTACGAGCAGTTGTACAACCATGCCCTGGTGATGGCGGATTTCGTCACCCCCACCCACGCCTCGCTGATGACGAGCGTGGAGCAGCCACCCGCCTGGTTGCGCCTGACCAAGACAGGCTATGAAGCTGTATTGATCAATGAAGAATTGGTCTACACTCTGCGCTGCGAGAACCCCAGCGGCGTGACAGTTGATAACGTGACAGTGGTGGACGTTCTGCCCGCCGGTTTGCCGCTGGTAGGGGCCTCCCCACCGCCAGACATGGAGATGTTGCCTATGCGCCGCTGGTCGTTGGGGGACCTGGGGTCAGGGGAGAGCCAGACAATCGTTATCACCACCACGGCCCCGGCTTCGGCCAGCGTGATCACCAACACGGCGCTGGCGGACGCCCGGCAGCGAGTGGTAACTGAGACGGTGTTCGCGACCCAGGTCATCTCCGAAGGAGCAATCCTGCGAGTGACCAAACAGGGCTCCGCCCCGGCGGTTTATGTGGGCGATGAACTGGTGTACACACTTCAGTACGAGAACGCCGGGGACCAGCCAGCGACAGGGGTCGTGCTGACCGATACTTTACCCCCCGACGTCAGCGCGACAGGGATTTACTCATCGGGGACGCTCATTAACTCCCAGCCGTTGGTGTGGGACCTTGGGACGTTGAGCCCGACCGACTCGGGAGAAATTGTAATCACAGTGACGGTAGGAGGAAGCCCGGGCAGGACGCTGCACAACGTGGTTGATATCACAGGACCCAGCAGTTTCCCAGGCCATGCGGACCTGGACACACTGGTCCGAATGGCTCAGCTTTATCTGCCGGTTGTGGTGAGAAACTTCTGACCCGTTGAACTCAGCGCCAGGAAGGAAGGAGGAGACCAATGGACTTTCACAACCAGCTCGCCATCATCACTGGTGGTTCTAGCGGCATCGGCCGGGCCACGGCCTGCCTGTTGACCCGGCGCGGAGCCCACGTATCCATCATCGCCCGTCGCCAGGAGCTGCTGGACGAGACGCTGGCAGAGTTGGAGTCCCTGCGCGAGAGTCCGGCGCAGCGGCTCCGGGCCCACTCTGCCGACGTGACGGACTGGGAACAGACCCAGGAAGCCATCGCTGCCCTCACCGCCGACGGCCACCCACCCGACGTCCTGGTCAACGCCGCTGGTTTCGCCCACCCCGGCTACTGTGAGGAATTGCCGTTGGAGATCTTCCGCAGTACTATGGATGTGGACTTCTTCGGCACGCTCCACCCCATCAAGGCCGCCCTGCCCACGATGATAGAACGGCGCAGCGGTCACATCGTCAACTTTTCGTCGGTGGCCGGATTCCTGGGAGTGTTCGGTTACACTGCCTATGGCGCGGCCAAGTTCGCCGTGCGCGGTTTCTCGGATGCGTTGCGCCAGGAGATGAAGCCTTACGGCATCCACGTCTCCGTCATCTTCCCACCCGATACCGACACACCGCAACTCCACTACGAGAACCAGTTCAAGCCCACGGAAACTCGCCGCATCGCCGGGGCTGCGCGGGCACTGACGGCCGATCAGGTCGCCGGGGCCCTGGTGCACGGCATCGAGCGACGACAGGTGTACATCCTGCCCAGTCTCGACACACGGCTCTACTTTCTGCTTTCCAACGGCTTCACTGGTCTCTTTCGCTGGTACTTTGACCGTGTCATCGCCAGGGCGCGTCGGGAGCGGGAGGCGCAACGATAGGACGACCCTCCGTAGCTGCCCCCGCCGGGCAGGAGTTAATTCACAACAAGAGAGGAAAGGAGGACATCAGATGAAGTTCGGCAGTATGGAATACCTGGAGGAGGTCAGGCGGCGCAGCAACGCCGACGAGGAATACCAGCGCCTGGCCAGGGACGAAAGCGACTCCTACCTGATGGTCATCAAGGCAGAGCCCGACAAAGGCATTCCGGAAACGCTCACCATCGGCTACGCCGCCGACCACGGCACCATCACCGAGGTCTGGATAGGGGAGCGCAAGACCGACTTCATCCTGCAAGGGCCTTATGGCGTGTGGGTCCGGATCCTGACCGGCAGGCTCGACGCCAACAAGGCGATGATGATGCGCAAGCTCAAGGTCAAAGGGAACCTGCTGCAACTGCTCAAGAC
Source organism: uncultured Anaerolineales bacterium (assembly GCA_964412395.1). Lineage (GTDB taxonomy): Bacteria > Chloroflexota > Anaerolineae > B4-G1 > B4-G1 > CAYPOY01. The sequence continues at coordinate 6,431 of CAYPOY010000115.1, forward strand.
GGCCGACGCTACCATCCGCTGGCTGGAGGTACTGCAGACGGTCCCCACCGAGTTCGATGGGGATTACGCCGACCAGAGTTTCCCCGGGACGGCTCGACCGAGCTCGCCGAAGTCGGAGGGATGAGCAATGACTGAAAAGAGGATAGACCTGAGCGGGAAGACCGCGATCATCACCGGCGGAGGCTCTGGCATCGGGGCCGGCATCGCGCGTATGTTCGGCGTGCTGGGTGCCAACCTGGTCATCGGCGACATCGAGATGGAGACCGCCGAGGAGGTCTTCGCCGAGCTGGAGCAGGCCGGCTACCCGACCCTGTTGGTCCAGGTGGACGTGCAGGACGCTGAACAGGTAGACGCGCTGGTCGAGCAAGCCGTCGCACGCTTCGGCGGGGTGGACATCCTGGTCAATTCGGCCGGCGTGGGCACCGTGTCATCCATCGTGGACATGCTGGAGGAGGAATGGGATTGGGTGCTGGGTGTCAACCTCAAAGGGACCTTCCTTTGCACCCGCGCCGTCGCCCGCTGGTGGCTTCAGAACGGCCGGCGGGGCAAGATCATCAACCTTTCCTCCATCAACGAGGCTGTTCCACTGGCTGGTGAGGCCCACTACTGCGCTTCCAAAGGGGGCGTGATGATGTTCACCCGCTCGGCGGCGCTGGAACTGGCCCCCTACGGCATCCACGTCAACGCCATCGCCCCGGGTATGATTGAGACCCCAATGACCGAGGAAGTGAGCATCATCCCTGAACTCCACGCCGCTCACCTGAAGCAAGTTCCTTTCGGGCGCTTCGGGAAGCCGGAGGACGTGGCAAAGGCAGCCGCTTTCCTGGCCTCCCCCTGGTCGGACTGGGTTACCGGAGCCAGCATCCCCGCGGACGGGGGAATGCACCTGACCGGCGAGGAGAGTTACGTATGGGCCATCGAACGGGCTATGGGCCACCATGACCGTATCCCCAGGATGCCCATGTGCTGGCCGCCCGGTGCGTTAGAGAAAGGGGCTTGCCCTGAGCCTGTCGAAGAGAGCGAGGAGGAAACAGAATGAAGCGACCCGCAGGCCTCACCATCACCGCCGCGCTGATGTTGCTGACCGCCGTCGGCACCATCCTCTTCTGGGCCACTTTCTTCGCCGACCTGGAGACCCAGCGCAGCGGAACCCTGGCGTCTCGGTGCGACGCATGGTTCTCCTGGGAAATGTCCTTCCCACTGGCCGACGGATGGATGGCCGCGACCGCCATCCTGGGCGCAGTGGCGCTGTGGCGTATGCGACCAACAGGACTGCTGTTCGGGCTGGTAAGCGGAGGCGCGATGGTGTTCCTGGGGCTGATGGACGCCCTGTTTTTCTTAGAGAACGGCCTCTACCTACCCCTGACCGGTGAGATAGTGGTAGAACTGTTCATTCACTTATGGACGGTGGCCTTCGGTCTTTTCGCCATCGCCTATATCTGGAGCCAACGCGCGCCGCTCAGCCGCTGAGCACAAGTGGGCCAACCCAACACAGAGGCCGTGTTCCACCGTGATGAGTGTATCATCCGGCCCGACTTGCCCAAATCGAGGCTTTGTTGTACTATCCCCTCCATTGCGGGAATGAAAGGAGTACACCAATGGGGAAAGTCTATCGCCACAAGCCCGGTGCACCCGATGAATACCTGGGCCGGGTCGAGCCTGAAAACGGCAAGGTCTACCGCCACCGCCACGGCCCCGACGAGTACCTGGGCCGCGTGGAACTGGACAGCGGCAAGGTCTACCGCCACTGCCACGGCCTCGACGAATACCTGGGCCAGGTGCATCTGGACGATGGCAAGGTCTATAGCCACCGTATCGGCCCAGATCGGTACGTGGCGGAGGTAAAGCCGAACGGCCGCATCTACCGCCACAAGCCAGCCGCTCTCGACGACTATCTGGGCAAAGTCGAGGGGATACACTCGCTGGCCGAAGGCGGCGCAGCGTTCTTACTGCTCCTTTTGCCTGTCGTTGAAGGAGCCGAGATCGAAGGGGCTGACGATTGAAATTACACCTGCCAATGTCTACCATCACCGATTTGCTTCAACCCTCGCTCGACGTGACACGCATCCTGCGGGGTCAGGGCATTGATAACCCGGCCCGTGCTTCTCCGAGAGTCGTTGCGGTAGCGCAGGAAGTGCTGGATGAGGCACAGGCACTGCTCGCCCCTGCCGCGATACATACCATCCTACCGGTGCGCGATTTTCATCACCAGACAGTGATTTTGGACGATAGGGTAACCTTCGAGGGGCCACTGGTGGCGCGTGCGTTAGCGGGAGCGACTCAAATTGCCCTCGCCGTGTGTACTATTGGACCCGCCCTGGAGGAACGATCGTCGGCCCTCTTTGCTGCTGGTGATCCCTTGCAGGCACTGGCGCTGGACGGGGCCGGCACTGCCGCCGTCGAGGAGGTCTCCACAATAGTCACTGCACGTATACGCGCCGAGGCCTCGGCGCGTGGATTGGGCTCGGGCATGCGTGCCAGCCCGGGCCAGGAGGGCTGGTCGATCTGGCAGCAGCGGGCGCTTTTCGGCCTGGTCCCGGCTGGGGAGATCGGCGTCCGGCTGACCGACAGTTGCCTCATGCTGCCGTGCAAGTCTGTCTCCTTCGTGGTTGGATTAGGGCTGGAGATGCGGCCCGACGCAGTCACCTGTGACTTCTGCTCCAAGCGCGAGCGTTGCCCCTGGCGTGTGCGATAGCGAATGGCGAAAGGCGAAAGGCGAATGACAAAATGACCGACGAACTCACCGTGGATTTTGAGCCCCTTGGCCGCCGTGCGCGCGTTCCACAGGGTGCAACGCTACTGGAGGCCGCTCGCCAGGCCGGTGTGGGGCTAAATGCCATCTGCGGCGGCATGGGTGCCTGCGGCACCTGCCGCGTGCGCGTCGTCGCCGGCGAGGTCTCGCCTCCCACCGAGACGGAGCGAGACAGCTTGGCAGAGGGCTTCCGGCTGGCCTGCCAGACCCGCGTGCTGAGCGACGTGCGAGTGGACGTCCCGCCGACTTCCATCACGGCCCCACAGCGAGCGCAGATCGAGGGTCATGAGCGACCAGTCGAACTCGACCCGGCCGTGCTCGGTTTCGACGTGACGCCAACCACGCCCAGCATGACCGATCTACGGGCCGACGCGACGCGGCTGCGCGATGCCCTCTATCAGCAACACGGCATCGCCGTTGACCGGTGCGATCATGTAGCACTGTGCCAGCTCCCCACCCTGCTGCGAGAGCATGAATGGCACATCCACCTGATGATCCGGGACGGGGAGGTCATCGCCATCGCGCCAGCCGGCACCTCACCGTTGGGACTGGCGGTAGACATCGGCACGACCAAACTGGCCGCCTACATGGTGGACCTGGAAGGCGGGGAGACGCTGGCAGCCACAGGCATGATGAACCCCCAGATCGCCTACGGAGAGGACGTGATGGCCCGCATTGTCTACGCGATGGATGGGGAGACCCAGGCGCGAGAACTCCAGCGTGCTCTCATCGGCGAGCTGGACAACGTGGCCCGCGAGTTGTGCGCGCAAGCCGGGCGCGACAGTGCTGAGATCGTCGAGGCAGTGCTGGTGGGCAACACCTGTATGCATCACCTGGCGCTGGGACTGCCGGTGGAGCAACTGGGCCTGGCTCCCTATGTGCCCGCCCTGGCCGATTCCTACGACCTCAAGGCGCGAGAACTGGGGCTGCATCTGGCCCCTGGTGCGAACATTCACCTTCTGCCCAACATTGCCGGCTTCGTCGGCGCCGACCACGTGGCGATGCTCCTGGCGACTGGCCTCCATGAGACCAATGAGATCACCGTGGGCCTGGACATCGGCACCAACACAGAGATCAGCCTGGCGGTGGATGGGCGGTTGCTGAGTTGTTCCTGTGCCTCCGGCCCAGCCTTCGAGGGCGCCCACATCCGCGACGGGATGCGGGCCGCCCCGGGCGCGGTCGAGCGCGTGCAGTTGGTTGACGGGCAGGTCCAGTACCAGACGATTGACGGCGCGCCGCCGGTGGGCATCTGCGGCTCCGGCATCCTGGATGTCGTGGCCGAACTGCGCCGGATCGGCGTGCTGAGGGCCAACGGCGCGATGAAGCTGGACAGCCACCCCCGCGTCCGCGTGACGGACGGCTCATCGGAATTCTTGCTCGTCCCGGCCGGTGAGCGAGATGCCCTCCGTGACCTGGCTATCACCCGCAAGGACATCAACGAGATCCAATTGGCCAAGGCAGCCATCCGTGCCGGAATTGAGGTACTGCTGGGCGAGACTGGGCTGGAAGCGGAGCAGGTCGAGCGGGTGGTAGTTGCGGGAGCCTTCGGCACCTACCTGGACGTGGGCAGCGCGCTGGCAGTGGGGATGTTCCCACCGCTACCCCGCGAGCGGTTCGTCCAGGTGGGCAACGCCGCGGGCATAGGTGCCAAACTGGCGTTGGTGTCCCGTCACTGCCGTAGGGTCGCCGAGGAGATCGCCCGTCGTGTGGAGTACGTCGAGTTGACTACACATCCGCGTTTTGTCGAAAACTACATGGCTGCGCTGACGTTGCCCTGAGTAAGATCAACATTGACATCACCCCTGCTTAAGTGTAGAATAAGCCCAGACAAACGGCTATGCGAAAGAGAGGTGTGCAATGGCCGAGCAATTGCCCTTGCCCGATACCGATGTTCCTGTTCCCGCGGAGGAGTCTCCACAGGCCGCGGATCCATCGGGCCTGAACACCCGCTCCTCGCTGCGTGCCGCTATGGGCGCCTTCGAGGTTTATATGCAGCAGCAGGGCTTCGCCGAGAACACCATCAAGGCTTTCCTCTCCGACCTCAATATCCTGGCCCAGTTCGTAGGCGCGTGGAAAGCTGTCGGTGCCATCTCCACCCAGGACCTCAATCACTTCACCCGCTGGCTGATGCACGAGCGCGGCGTGCCCTGCAACCCCAAGTCACTGGCCCGGCGCGTGACCACGCTCAAAGTCTTCTTTGGCTGGCTGGCCGAAGCGGAGATACTGCCCTCCGATCCCGCCGCCCCCGTGATTCACAAACCAGTGATGACACCACTGCCTGAGATTCTCTCCGATGCCGAGGTCGAGCGGGTGCTGGGAGTGACGCAGGCGCTGCGCCACGCCGAAAAACCGGATGCTCGCCCTCACTTGCTGGTGACGTTGCTCCTCCACACCGGCATCAAGAAGGGCGAGTGCATGAACATCGTCATGAATCACTTCAACTTCAGCGACCCCACCCAACTTGTGTTGTGGATCCGCTATGCCAACCCTCGTCGCCGCCATAAAGAGCGCAAGCTGCGCCTGCCGGTGTGGTGGCCGGCGGTGCTGGCTGAGTACCGCGCTCAGTACCAGCCGCAGGAATCGCTCTTCCCCTGTACCGCGCGCAACCTGGAGTACGTTTTGGCCAATACGGCACGACAGGCCAAACTCCTTCACAGCCTCTCGTTTGAGATGCTTCGCTGGACCTGCGCAGTGCGCGACTACCGGACGGGGACGCCGGCCGACAAACTGCGCCAGAAACTGGGAATTTCCAGGATCACCTGGCGCGAGGTGGGGGTCAAGATCGCCCGGCTGGCGGAGCCGGCGCTGTGAGCACACCAAGGCGGCGCATTAGTGCCTTTGGGCAAACAAATGACTGGTAGAGACCTCCGAGGTCTAGAGCTTTAACCGAAATGAAACACACCCAAATGAATTGTGGACCTCAAGTCGGGAAAATGTCTACAGCGGAGACGGCTCCCACACCGCTGGGCTGTGCCCCCCCTCTAATCCCCCCCCTAGGGGGGAGGTGGCGGGTAGAGCGCGCTTCCTCCCCTCGTGGGGGAGGGCTGGGGTGGGGGCATGCACGTGGGAGCCCGGACTGCTTGGCCCCCAAAATAAACTTCCCCGCAGCAAGCTGCGGGGTATTAGCCGCAGCGGGTAAACCCGCGCCAAAAAGCGCGGCAAGCCGCGAGGAATCAGACCCGCTTTAGATTAAATAGATACGCTGTCCCTGCTACTGATGGCTCACGGGGATGAAGATGCGGAAGGGGAGTGGTTCGTAGGCCTGGTTCAAGCTCAGGTAGTCACTGCTCCAGCCACCGATGGCGTAGATGGAGGTCTCGAACACAACCACGCCCGGGCTGTGCCACTCTCCTACCAGCGGCGTTTCAACAGGGCGCCAGGTGTCGTCATTCGGGTTGTAGCGCTCGTTGAAGCCCAGATAACTGGTCCAGCCGCCCCCACCGATGGCATAGAGTTGGCCGCTCAGGGCGGCCAGCCTTAGCCACCCCCGCCCCACCGCTAGCGGTGCGCATTCCTCCCACGTCTCCGCTGCCGGGTCGTAAACCGCGCATGTGGTCAGTTCTCGCTCGCCATCGTACCCACCCACGACGTAGAGGCGGTCCCCCAGAGAAGCGGCTGCGGCGAGGCCTCGTCCTGTGTGCATAGGTGTCCCTTCAGTCCAGGTATCCGCCTGGGGGTCGTAGACGTATACCGTGGCGACGTATCGTCCACCGTCCCACCCGCCGAAGAGATACAACTTCCCTTCCCACACAGTCAGCGCGTAGGCACAGCGTGGTTCCGGCAGCGAGCTGACCTTGCGCCAGGAGTCGGCCAGGGCATCGTAGACCTCGACCACCTGCGTCGGTGTACCCTCAGCGTCGCGGCCGCCTGGCACGTACATGTCCGTCCCGATCACACCGGCCGAGACATAGGCTACTGGAGTTGGCTTGTCGCTTCCTCGTGTCCATAAGTCATCTTCGGGGTCGTATATCTCGACTGCAGCCGTGATTCCCTCCGGGGTCTGGCCGGAGATGGCGAAGATATGTCCATTGACAGCGGCGAGCGCCAGATATGCGCGACGGGTGGGCATCTGAGCTCGCTCACGCCAGGGGGATTCCGCAGTCTCTACCACAAGCGGCAGCGGTGGCTGCTCTGGCGGCAGGTCCGATGGCAGGCCCGGTCCGTCGTCCGCCTGCGGCCTGTTGCGGGGCCACGTCACAGCTACCCCGGCCACCACAAGCAGCAGGGCAACGATCAACGCCACCCGCTTGAACCAGGGAAGGGGAGGCGCCGGGGCGACCGGTGGAACCCGGGGCTGGGCCACAGCGCTCCTTTCTCCCAGCGCTTCCCCAGCACCCTCCACGGCCACCCACCCCTCGCGCACGGCGATCATCGTCGCCTCGGTGCGTGATTCGGCCCCCAGCTTGGCGAAGATGTTGCGCAGATGAACCTTGACGGTATTGACGCTGATGCTCAGCCGGTGGGCGACCTCGCGGTTAGTGACACCGGTCGCCACCATCTGCAAGATCTCTTTCTCGCGTTCGGTCAGGAATTCACCGTATTCAGGCATTGTTCCTTCAGGTCATCTTGACCACGATGTCAGAGAGCACGTTGGCTGCCTCGTCGCCCTGGTCGGCAGCATTGCTCAGGTGGCGGTAAATCTCGCGCAATTTGAGCATCTCCACCACGTGCTCTATATCCTGTGGCCTGTGGAACAGTTCGGCGATGGCCTCCCGGTAGACCGTCTCTATGCGATTCTCCAGCGCCTTAGCCCGCACGGCGTGGTCCTCAGCCACGCCAGGATGGTCGGCCAATCGCTGTACGCCCATGTGGATCTCGCGCGCGGCGTCGCACAGCAGCGAGGCCATACGCTGCAGGAAGCTGTTGGGTTCCACCTCGAGGATGTCCATTTCGCCGACGGTCGTGTAGCCGTAGTCAATGATGTCGTCAATAGCACGCGAGAGCGCGTGGATGTCCTCGCGGTCAATCGGCGTGACAAAGGTGCGGTTCAATTCATCAATCAGGATGCGCCGCACCTCGTCAGCCTGTTTCTCCATCTGCGTGACGACTCTGGCCCGTTCCTTACACGGATCGTCCATGTACTCCTGTAGTGCTTCCATACCTTTGACGGTATAGTCGGCTT
>CAYPOY010000116.1:0-14283 GCA_964412395.1 uncultured Anaerolineales bacterium
CAGGCGAACTAGCAGCCCAACTAGACATCAACCATAGAGACGTCTCTCGCAGAATTTATCGTATGAACAAGAGGATGGAGCAGGAGATCGGAGAAAGCGTAATAGAAAAACAGGGCCATAAATGGAAGCTGATTCCACGTCTTAGGCGCGACTTTGCCGCTGCAAGATGAAAATAGGAAAAAGGTTATGCCCGCGCATTATACTCGAGAAAAAGGCGCACCTCACACTTCAGGGAACGATATCAGCCCCAAAAGTAAACCCAGACCACCAAAATAGGCAATAGCATAGTTTGAAGCAGCACTTTAGACACATTAGCTTCTCAGGAGACATAAACAACATAATTGAGAATCTCAATGGTACGAGAAGGAAAAGAGACAAGGTTCCGATGCGCGCGCGACAGTGTAAAATTAAACAATTTGCATACATACCAAGCTTCGAAGAGGCAATGTTGAAGCGATAGAATGACTGTGCGGCATCGTCACTAAAGACTTTGATTGATATACAGAAACTTTAATTTGGCATTAATTGCAAGTCTATTTTGCTGCATAAACCTTTCAGGGGTTCAGTTCGTGGAGGAACGATTACGAAGCCTATGCTGGGAACTCTGTCTAAACCGCCTATTATTCAAATGGAGTGAGTTTTGTTGGATCTCGAATATGATTTGGGGTTGAATGTACTTGAACGGATGCTTTCTAAGGGATTTGACAAATATAGTTGCAACGAGCTTGAATGTATGGCTTATAATATCAATCTTGACTTCGTTCTAAGATTGTTTGAGAAGTATCCTATGTTAGAAAAGGTGTCAATTTGGTCCAATTCGGAAAGAATAACCTTTTCTTCAAAGAATAGGGCAAGGATTTTGGAGTTGACTGAAAGTGAGCGCATCAATTTTTTTCACCTTTCTGAAAACGTTAATGCAATTCATGCCAAACTATACCGCTTCAAAGAAAATGATTCAGTTCGATTTCTCGCAGTAGGATCTCCAAATTTTTCGGAGCATTCAAATCAGAATTTTGAGTCACTTGTCTACATATATGATATGGCTGCTTGTGACGAAATTTGGAACAAGATTCCAAAATTGTATTCCGAGCTCAGTTTTCACCCAGAGGAAACAATTCCAATTCAATTATATTCTACTGAGGCTTTAGAGAAGAAGATGGATCCAAAGTTCTTTGAAGGTCTTTGGAAACATCAGAGCGAAATATTGTCATGGCTTGCGAATAAGCGATTTTCAATCGTAAACACGCCTCCTGGCACAGGAAAGACAGAAATTGCATTTCGATACTTGCAGTACCTATTTGAAACCGACAAGAATCTGACCGTTATTGTTCTTGTTCCTACAATTACACTTATTGATCAATGGAGAAATCGTTTATCCAAGGTGGGAATTTCCAATTTTGAATGGGGAACAAACCTCAGTGATTTGGGGGGATACTTCGCAGATCCTGGTCACAAGGTCCTCGTCACACTCTACTCAAGATTTTTTGACCAATACAAGGAATATCAAAAGAAAGCTAAGATACTCAAGCCAAATCTGTTGTTAATACTTGACGAATGTCAACATTCATATGGACATCTACAAGAACTCTCGGAATTTAGAACCATGATCGAATCATTTGGTTCCAAAACGTACTCAATTGGCTTATCGGCAACAATTGACTCTTTCAAGGTTTGGGAAGTCAACAACTTCATTAATTTAATGGGAGGTAATGAAAATAGATTTGAAATTTCCCTACAATCGTTTTATTCGCACTGGAACAATCTCAACTCTAGACCGGTCTTAAAGCCAATCAAATATACTTCAATCAAATATTGTCTGAATAATGATGAAATGAAAGAGTTCAAGAAATACAGCAAGAAGGTTGCTATTCAAATGAGCAAAAACACTTTAAGTGTCTCAGATGATTACACTGCAGCTATCAAACGAGCCATGTGGCTGCGCGGCCTTCAAGGAGGCATTAATTTATTGCACCAGTATGTTATCAAAAATTTAGACGGCCTTGCCAAGAAATCAACGATTATTTTTGTCGTTACAAACCAAGTTGCAGAGAACCTTCAAAGGTTTATCACTCGACGGCCTGGTTGGAATCCTGAAGCATCCATCTACATTTATGATTATACCCGAAACGACGATTATCGTTCTTATGCATTAGCTCAATTTAAGAAACACATTGGATTCTGTTTGATTTCCGAGCGAATGTTGTCTGAAGGCTTCGACCTCCCAAAAGTTGATATGGTTATCCTGCATGGTTCACACAAGTCTCCACGAGATTGGATGCAGAAGATTGGGCGAGCTATCAGATTCGACCCCCAAGACCCTGACCACATTGCCGAGATAGTTGATGTTGTTTTCTGTGAAACTAATGGAGAGCCACTGCCTTTAGAAAAAGAGCGATATGAATGCTTGACGGCAATTAGTCAATGAGGTGAAAGAAATGGAAGGTCATAAACAAGTTCTTATTCAGAAAAGAATTGATGAAGTGATGCGTGAGGAATTTGAAAAACTAATCGTTGAATCGAGCAAAGACCCAATACTAAAATTGATTCTTGAAAACAAAATCGACTCCCTCTCTCTAAAAGAAATCAAATCTTATTTAGAAGGTGAGGAAAATGAATGACATACATTTCTCTCTAGTGAAAATTTCTGGATACCGTGGACGGAATTTCACCCTTAAAATGAATCCTCGAGGCCAGCATACGGTTTTTATTATGGATGGCAATACTGGAAAAACGACGACCATTGAGCTGCTCCGCTGGTGTTTCCGTCATCCTCAAAGCGAAGCTATAGATAAATTTGAGCACATGTGGAATAAGCCGGCCCATGTTTTGGATGATACCAAGAAAGGTCATCAAACTTGTGAGATAACAATCCATTTCACTGCTTTGGATGATGCAAACCACGAACATTTCTTCCAATTTAAGAGGGTAACGGAGGGCGAGTTTGATCATAAACATCCGCCGGAAGAAATAGGAGACAAAATAACAAGCATTAGCGATATGTTGGAAATTGATCATGGAAGTAAAGTCTTGACTGGCGATGAAGTTTATATTTACCTCGCACGACATTTCAGATTCAATGAATGCGTAGAGTACTTCTGTTTTGACGGTGAAAAAGCCCGTGAAGTAATGCAACTTACTTCGGATTCTGGGAAAATTGAAATATTACTCGTTATGGTCAATCAGCGAACAACTCACCCAAGACTTGAAGAATACAAGGAAAAATTGAACAGGCTACGCGATAGAGTTCTTGCCAAGGCTAGGGCAAAGGTCACGGACAAGGCATTGAAGATAAGCATGGGCAAACTCAACACTAAGATCAGGCAGTTGAGGCAAGCCGACAAGGATCTAATGGAAACAAAACGAGAGATAGCTTACCACTCCTTGGCACTGAAACAATTGAAGAGTCAATTCGAGCAAATTCAAGAACAAATTACAAGAGCCAAGGCCAAGAAACTTATTGATAGAAACAAATACGAACTCGAACGAAAAAGCTTAACCAACAAACTTGTTGAAAAGCGCAACTTGATATATAAAGAGCCTCTAAAATGGTTTTTTACAGATGGAATGGCTCCAATTAATCAGATTAAGACGCAAGTGAAGGAGAAAGGCAAACTCCCAGAACCTTATCGGCAAGATTTAATCCAGAACTGTCTAGGACGCAAGATATGCGAAATTTGCGGACGACCTCTTGACAAAAAGAGCGAAGAGCGCATTAAGAGATTAGAGCGTCAGGTTGCACCCCATGAGGTCCATGTTTTCCTTTCTTCAGATTTCTCGATACCGACTGCAGCTTTTGATCCGAAAACCCAATACAGTGACATTAAAGGACTCATTGAAGAGCATCGTAATCTTGACACCAAGATTAAGAGCATTAAATTGTCGGAAAAGGATGCACAACTTGTCACAGAAAGGAACTCTTTAGACTCTCAAATCACTGCGTTAAGGAAAAAGATCGCTGGCCTAAGTGCTGATGCTGATGCTCTCAAAGAGCTTATTGTCATTATTCAAAAGGAGGTAAAGGATCTCCAGCAAAAGAATGTCGCATTAGCCGAAAACAAAATAATACTAGACAAGATAGAGGAGTCTGTCAAAATAATAGATGCTGCAGCGGAGAAAATCAAACTCAGAGCGACTGACATCATAAGCAAAGTCATTGCCGAAGGCATTACATCGATATTAGGTCCAAAATTCTCCGCAAAACTCTCTCTAAAGGGAGGGCTCATGTTAGGCGAAGACGGTTTCTATGGAAGGGAAAAAGGCGGCTATTCAGGACGCCTTATTCTATCATATTGCTTTGCTGAGGCAATGACATTAGTGGAACCAATCATTGTTGACACTCCCGTCGGAAATATTGGCAGCCAAAGAGAGCCATTAGCAAATCATCTAGTTGCCAACCACAAGCAAGTCATCTCGCTATGCTTGCCTACGGAAATGCAAAATTTCGCTCCAATAATATCCAAAACCCCAGTCGTGATAGAGAACTTGGAAAAGTGAATCTTATGTTTAGAATTAAAGGTACCATTCAGATGCCCGAAAACTTGTACGAAGTCATAAACGCAATTTCCAAGGCACAAAAGAAAGAGCCTACAGGCTATTTGGGAAGTTTTGAGCGACTTATACACCCAGTAATGATTGCGACACTTTTCGGGCTCTACAAATCCCAGGAGTTACCTCCCATCAACGAGGAAGAAATTTCGCTTGAAAAGTCTTACGAATTCAACGTTGACATAAGTTCCTTCGTCGAAATACTTAACCATCTCCTATTTTGCCTCTGGGTGAAGAAAAAAGGCCTACCAGGCGAGTCCTCGGACAACGTGAAGTACAGAGAAGAACTCTACAACTTCATTTCAAAACTATTAGACATTGATTACTATCGAGGCGTGTTAATTCCATTCTATCTAAAAAAAGCAGACGAAAGCGAAAACAGTGGAACATCATTTTTATATCGTCTGTGGAACAGCGACGAGGTCGGGTTGAAGTTGGCAATCTATTCACCAGAATACCTAGCACTCGAGTTCAGCTCAGCCCAGAGCGAATTCCTAAACAACATCATTACCACACTAGAGGAAAAAGACTAAATCTGCTAGTGGTAAGAAGGCTGAAGAAAGGTTGCTTCGAAAGTCAAGAAAGAAGGAATGCTCTACTCAAATATTGGATGTCCATAACCGATACATTAGATAGAAGCATTTGAACTTCATGTTTATTTTGCCTCTGTGGGGGGCAGAAGTTCGTATATGTCTCCAAGATACTTGACTTTGTCGAAAAGAGATATTGCTCCTCTATTCAAGTGGGCCTTGAACTGTGGAATCAAATTATTATCTGGATTCAACCCATCATGAAGAAGTCTTTCTTTCATTAAAGCAATGAAAAGCATGTCCAATTCCCCAGTAAGAGTATAACGATTAAACTCTTGTCCGTTTTCATCGTAATGCTGAGGGTCGGGAATAGAAGGATCGCTCAGAGAAAGGCACAAACCTATCCTGCATAGAATGTTTGGAGTAAGGCCTGTTCGTCCTTTAAGCATCGACAAACGGACTGTCGCACGCGTGCTTATTCTAATTCTGTTGAAGCTCACTTACAACAACCTCCTCCTTCTCGCTCCTCCAGAAATATCCGTCTGAGGCGCGCGTTGTTTTAGCTAGTTCGTCGTATTCGAGATGATACGCCTTGGAGATATAGGGCTGAAGTTTCTCAAAAAGCTCTTGATCGATCTCGGTATCTGTGGAAAACAAGATAACTTGATGACTTGCGAGTGGAAAGAAATTCTGAACTATGTTCTCTCGATGACTCGCATCAAGTCTTCCAAGAGGCGTGTCTATTATGAAAGGAAGCGGACGACCAGATGCGCGCGCCAGTGCCCATAGCATTGTGACCGCATAGATTTGTTTCTCGCCAGCCGACAGTTGGCTTTTTGGAATATTATCGTTTCTATCAGCTCCCCAGAGCTTTATCGAAAAGTCATTTGGGTTTATTTCCATTTGTTCGATTAAATGTTCCTTGTTAGAGAGCCATCTGAAGCACTCAAGAAATCTGTCACAAAGGTCATTTATTTTTTCTCTTCTTAGTTGGATGACAAATTCGTTAAGGACAACCTGAACCCTTCTTGCAAGCGCCATGCGCTGAGAAAGTTTTCTAAAGTTTTCTTCTTGTGCCAATAGCTTATCTATTTCCCATACAACCCTGTTGAGTTCGTTCTGAACTCTTTGCACATTTTCATCAAGATGCCGATATTTTTCTTGCAAAACACCAAGCTCCTCATGCAGCTCGTTTATCTTCTGTACCATTGGATGTAGCACATCGTCAAGTGGCGCACGATAAAGCTGAGTGTTAACATCCTGACGCTGTCTAATCAACCTCTCAAGATTAGCGGAAAGTGTCCTTAACTCGATGGGAACTTGATTTAACGCTTGATCAATCCAATCCAAAAGTTTTTTCCTATTTACCGAAGAAAGTGGGTGGAAAACCTTTATTGAACCGTCGTCTTCAAGACTGATGTTTCGTTTGAATAAATCAACAATCCTATTCGCCAACTCCGTTCTATGTTGATACACGAGCGGAAATCCTTTCCAAAAACTTTCAGAGCTGATTTCTTTGAGGAACGGTTCTATCATGGACTCTAGGGCTGCCTGTAATGCTACTTGTTGTTGATATCTTTCTTCTACGTGAAGGCGTTCGCGCAAAGAACGACAAAGGTCTGGGACGAACGCAAAAGGAAGTAAACCAGTGCAGAGTCTTCGAATTTTTTCCTTTGTCGTTTCTATTTCTTCATCCAGTCTTCGCTGCTGGAGTTTTAGTTTCTCACGTTTGCTGGCAAATCCTCCACCTTCTATGGCAATCTGATGTTCCTGGTCTTCAATCTCTGCATGAACTCGGTCAATCTGGCTTTGAACCTGCGCTCTCTTTTGAAGAGTAGAGTCCAACCGTTCCTTCAACTTTTTTTCTTTGTTCTCATACTTCGAGATCTCTTCTGCCATTTGGTTGTTTTCTTCTTTTGCTTTTCGTGAGAGGTATATTCTGAGGTCGGTTTGAAGGCGTTCCACTAAGTCTATTCCAAGAAGTGAATGGATGGACTTTATTAGATGCCTGTTGTCAGTGTGGTCTTCAGCAAGATTTTGTATCTGCTCTCCATCGAAAAAGAAGAGTCTCGATACACCTATTGGAACGAGTTCCTTCAAAAAATCTTGCCATTGTTCTTCATCTATGTCGCAGAGGGGCTTACCATTTTGGTGTATTTCCATAGATGCGATTGTTTGTTTATCATCGCATTCCCATGAACGCCTTACCGAATACGTATCTATGTGCCCAAAACGGGCATATTCAAACTCTACACAGATGGAAGCTCTTTGAGAGTTTGGAACACCCGAAGTGTATCGATTAAGCCTCTGGCGAAGATGCCTATGGTATCTTGATTTATGCAGTTTCCTACCCTTGAAACTGCTACCATACAAGCAAAGGCGTAAGGCTTCGAAAAGAGTTGTTTTACCTGAACCATTTCTACCTCCAAAGAGAATTATCGGCTTCGCGGGACCCTTTGATCTTACTGGGCTAAGGTCGAAGACGTGCTTTCCATGAAATATGCCAAAGTTCTCAACCTCAATTTTCTTGAAGATCATCGAATCCTTCCCTCAGCGGTTTCTGCGCGCGCATGCAGAGTTCTTTGAGCTTGCAACACTTCCTCTTCTGTACGCCATTCTTCTCGGAGAACTTGTTCAATTTTGTTATAGATAGACGAGCGCCTTCTCATGCCTTGGGTCTGCAGTTCAGCGTCAAGAAGTTTCGTTACTAATCTCTGAGGTATTTGATGTTCACTGCATATTTCATCCAGCAAATCGCTTTCTCTAGCAGTGAACTTACCCAAGTCATCTTGCACCCAATCGAGGTCGCTTCCAGTAATTTTACGATAAATCTTGGGGACGGAATCCTGCCAGTCACCACGTTCCATTTGCCATATCCGCCGAATTTCATGAAGTTCTTGCGGTAAAATCAACTGGATATTAGGGTCAGGGCCTTTGCTTCTAACATGTATCTGTGTTTTGAGTAGACGTCTCAAGATTTCCTTACAGAATTCGAGCTTGTATGGACCCCTTGAAATTACGCCTGATCCATCGCTCTTAAATGACACCATTCCTTGTCGCCGTTTGTACTCCCTGTAGAGCGGTTTTACTGAGGGGTCCTGTGTAGACGCGAGAAGGTCTCGAAGCTCGAGAAGAGGTTGCATCCATTGTTCTCCAGAATTGATGAGCGCTGTGATGGATTTTTCAGATGCGACAACTGTGCAAACCCAGCATCCGAAGCGGCTGTTTCCACATGAAGGAGTAGTGTCGTCTACTACCAGTGGGCATTCACCAGTAGCTTTTCGGTAGAGCTTAACTAAGTCTCTATTGTTGTTTCCCCAAGGAGATTCGTTCAGCAAAAGATAATCCCACACATCATCTAAAGTCCAATCTTTGATTGGTGTGTATACATAGGCTCTGGCAAATTTTGAATGCCGAGATAATGGGCTGCCTCGAATTTCGTATAGGCTCATCACTTGAGCTCGGGTCACGCTTTCAGAACGTCGAACTCCTAAAACGAGGATAACTTCACCATGCTTTGAAATTTTTTCGAGAATGAACTTGTTAGAAGGCTGAATTTTCAGACGATCCGTGCACCACCGAAACATTTGCTGCGGAGCAGGATACCCTCGACCGATGAGGTTCACCCAAAAAGTTTGCTTCAATATTGGTCTTACCTTCTGAGCTTGAAAGGGCATCTTTTTCTGAGCTACTGTTTCGTTGATGCGCTGAAGTGTTTGGTTGATGAAGTCAACGATAACCGGTGTCTCAACAAGCGTGTCCGACGATATGACATAGACAGTTTTCCGTCGCTCTTCAGGAGGAAGCTCTGCGATAGCCTCCCAGACCAATTGCATAGCAGAAGTTGAATCCTTTCCTCCACTATACCCTATCACCCACGGTCTTTCATCAGCTAAGTATACCTCTTGAATCTCCTTACGTATCTCTTGCCAGTTTTTCACGTCAAATTCTCCCCTGAGAAGAGATAGCGAGGCGTTGTTCGAGGTCTTCGTCTTCCTTGGTCAATGGAAGTCCTAGTGCTCTTTTAAGCACAATCGTGGTGAGAATGATATTGTTTCTGGATGCATTAATTCGACCTGCGTGCATGGCACGGCCTTCCCAAAGTTCAGTGTTGGAACGAGTCCAGTAAATTTTTCTTAGTCTTCGCAGTCGAGTCTTCCATTCCTTCGGATACTGAGAAAGCAGCGCTTGACCGGCGAGGCCAAGTGCCCACAAAGCTATGCCGTGTGAATGTATAAATTCCTTTCGAAGTTCGCTACTAGTGATTTCTCCTTCCAAGAGAAGCTGCCATTCTCTGATGTGGTTGGTCACTTCGTTCCAATATTCCATTGCCAATTGTTCCTCTTTCTGAGTTATTGGTTCTGGCTTTTGGCCTTTTCCAAGCAAAGCTTTTGTGGCGTGATATATGCTGCTCAAGGTAAATAGGTTCATAGAGCGGTTAGAAATGGTAGTTTTTTCCAATTCTGTCCGGTTCACAAATATGGGGACACTTAACGCCAATCTCACAGAGAGGCGGGCCAAAGGATCTCGATGGTCATAGAGCACACTCAAGGACATGGTTGGGCGTACTGCATGTTTGTTCAGGTCAGCAAACATTTGTTGACTACGTTTGAGACCCGCATCGACGAAAAAAACTACCGAAATAGTTTCAGACCCCACCTCGGGCATGATCTTGAGTGCCCTTTCTATAGCAGCACGTCTATGTTGTCCATCGTTTATTAGAAACCGAGCTGACATAGGAACTATCAAATATCCCACCTTGCTTGCCGGTCCAGTGTCCGCAAAGGGCTTAAACTCCACGCGCCCATCGATGGAAGCTGTAAGAGCGGAAAACGTATAGCCTTTTCGGTTATCGACAATATAACGACAAACGCTGGGAATACGCGAACGATTGAGAGTCCGTTGTGCTCGAAGGTCTGGTGGGAGTTCCTTTTCATCATATAAGAAAAGTTTCGGAATAAGCCGCAATGGGCACATTGTTATATAGTATTCTCTACCTGCTTGAATCCCCCGAAGCGCCGTGAACACATAATTGAAAGAATCTGCGTTCTTTACCCCGTCTAAAAAATCGGTTATGTTCGACTTTTCGATAACAGAATTGTCGCTCATAGTTCACTATTAAATTTGGAAGTGTGTATAAAAGTTTCGGAAGTTTCCTTTTAAGTCTTTGGAAGTGGCAAGAGACAATGAAACGAATTTGTGTGGTCAGAGATAGAATTTTATGAGATAAACGAGTTTGTCGAGCGAATTTAGCATTCCCCTCAATCGACGGAAATCTTCGAGTATTTACCATGAAGGCTCTTTATTGTTTCTCCTTGTAGTAGCTGAGTGTTGCTGATATCTGGCTGCTAGTCTTTGTAATATGAGATTCCTTGTGTTATTCCAACTGATATGACTGTGCAAACGATTGTTATTGTGAAGTTTCCTTGGCTGGCAATATATGAGAGACCTGCTGCAAAGCCGTTGATCCCTGCCATTACTGCTGCAAGCTTGACCTTAAATTGAAATCCCACTTCGGAATTTCACCTCCTCTCTGTTTCAGAAACGCGAGCTTACATAGTTACAGATTTTGTCTCGCCGGACTCGGCCTTTTCAAGCGCTAAGCCCATGTCAACCAGTATCTTTCGGAATTCCTTGGCAGAAATTATGTCAGGTCTATCTCGTGCAATGTTTGCGAGCATAGGGAGTAACGCTTCTACGTCTGGTTTTTCTGGCATTCCCCAGTTTAGTCGGCAATCAGCTTTTTTAGGATCTAACTTAGCCTGTTTATAAGTGGGGTAAAGATTTCCTTTTCCACATTTCGTTTAATAAACCGCTGCAGACTCATAACATGGCGTTCAGCCACCTCTACTGCAGCATTGGCGCTCGCTTCGGTGAAGCCTGGAGTAGTAAGAAGCTTAGGGATGGGTGTCTGGCCACCCACATAAATTTGTAGGTTAAAAGATACTGTTAAGTTATTTGTGATGAAACGCTCACATTATATGTACATTGGTTATCTGTCATTTGTGTTTATATCATAAGGAATAAATGGAAAACCTGAAAATGATAACCAGTAAAAGTACACAGTTATCCCGCTGTGATCGTGATTTTTTGCTGACTTTGGCTGAAAAAACAAACCTTTCTTATCGTTGGCATAAATCAAAAAACAAATCTTCGTTGCTTCAAATTTTGAGCAACAAGTTTGATAGCGCAACTGTAGATTGGATTGTGAAAATGTACCTACTGTGCCTTGATGCAGATGCCGTAGCAAAATCATTAATGCCTAAAGGAATGGATTCTATTGTTAAAACTATTCCTGATTTCTTCAAAGCTGAAAATGCTTTCTATGAAGTGCGATTAGGTAAAAAAACTTGTGATGTAATTCTGGTCAAAGATAATGAAGTTATTGCTATTGAAGTAAAGTCTGCTTCAGACAACATCTCTCGTGCAGTAAATCAAACTAAATACTATTCATTGTGGGCTAATAGAACATATTTGGCTCATGATGGTAAACACCATCAAAAAGTAAAACGTTTGTTTAAGCAGCATAATAAAATTGGACTTCTGGAATATTCAAATGGAGTTATCAATATTCAAAGACAAGCATCATTTAATTCATTAGATTTTAATATGCTTCTATCTTTCACTTCTTACAAGTATCTTTGTAACGTAGCAAGAAAATTTGCCGTAGACGTTCATGGGACAAAAAAATCAATTTCACAGAAGCTGTCACAAGTTTTGTCAAGTAATGAAATTCAACAACTGTTCGTTAACTATTTTCTTGAAAAAACAGTTAACCAAGATAAGGCAACCAAACAGTTTGGTGAGACCGAGCAATCTTATCCTTTAAAGCAATTCTTAGGTGGCTAGCTGCATCTCTCAACTCTTTCATTTCCATGTTTTTTACGAGAAGGAAGTGTATACGTCTAAATTCATTCCAATAATTTTTTTCAACACTAGGAATATTTAGAAATTTTTCACAAATCTCACAATGACATGGAAATCTGTAATTCTTTGAACGTGTTTTTTCAAGAAAAGCGTCATAGGTGTCGTTTGTCATATCTATCGGATGATAATATGAACCCTGTCTAGGCGGTGCCTGCTCACTATCAGATCGTCTAAAATATGGGTCTGTGGCAATTGGTGTTGTTATCGAAGAAGCACCGTACACGTGAGTTATATATCCAAATTCTCGAACATTAAAAACATGAACAGGAATAGATTCTGAAAGGTCTTTGATTAATCTTAATAGCGTCCAGACTTGAGACGTATTCTTCTCATCAAGATTCAAAATTCTAATTCCTACATGGTCTGGATTGTTTATTAAAACCGTTTGTTTAATGGCTTCAATATAATCATTCTTTAAAACTGAGGGATTAATAGTCAAAACATGCATCAAGTCTCTTTCTTCTTTATATGCACTGAAAACTGTGCCTAGTAATATCCTACTGACACGATTCATTTCACTTGCTTTATTAATTTGTTCACTGATTCTTCTGTTACTTGTTATTGGAACTGAGGGAGAAATTAGAATATCAGCTCCATTTTGTATTTGATGCTGTAACAGCATTCTGATTAAAGATGTGTCCAACAAAGGATATATTTCGTCAATTTTTTTGTCAAATTTTTCTTTTCGTTTTTCTAAAAATGCTATTTTATTTATTATTTCGATTAATTCTTGTGAAGCATTGATAGTTTCTAAAAGAGCTTTTTTGTCCAGTTCAGTTCCATTAAAAAGCAAGTATAAACTAGGAAATATCAACCTAACTTTATCAATCAATTTATGCTTGGGGGCTTTTCCTAAATATCCGCTGAGTATGGGAGGCGATACGGTTTTCCAATCTTTTATTGAAACTGCTATTCCATCAATTTGCCCCAATCCATCTTTTTTAACGTCAGTTGAGTATCTAGCTACTATTTGTCGGGCAACTCTTCCTTCCGAAGGATAATTCAGATTAATGAACATGGATGGAGAAGAAATCGTTTTACCACATTTCAGGGCGATTTCGTCTAGCATCTGGTTAAACCCCCGAATCTTCAATATCGTGAGCAATGTCATTCAAGTATTGAACAAATGTTTTAAAATGTGCTAAAGGAACGAGTATTCCACCACCAACTTCTTTTGCCATTTCTGTTCTCTTTTTTTCTTTGATAAAAACAAAGTCACCTAATCTGTTACGTAATACAGAAACAGAATATTCTCTATCGTTTAGTTTTAATTCCTTATCGATCTCTATTGCGGGATGCATTGCCCTAGAATTTGGTAAATAAAGATTAGTTGGACCAATTTTAACTGTATATATTTCGTTGGTGTGTGTCATAATTGAAAGGTGCTTCTCGATTGTTCTTGAATCGAATGGAAGTTTTTTTGAAAGTGTAGGAACTGTTACGCCATGTTTGTTCCTGTTTACTGATTGCCTTAGAATTTCTCTAACATACCTTTCTCTTTCTTGTGGCGGTAATTTCAAGTATTCTTTACGATCTAAAACTTCAGGGACTTGAATTGTGGACATATTCTGACACCTTAATACATTGACATATGATATATGACCATATAAATGTTTTGGCATCATGAAAAAGGCTTATATGGTCATATGTCTAATTGTTAGAGTTGATATGGTGACTGAGAAAGGGTAGCGGTGAGGTTCACCACACGCCATAAAGTTGCGACACCCGTCCTATGGGGATAGGAAGAAAAGCGTGTGCTTGCCGTTACCCCTCAAATCGCTTATTATTCTATTGTCACATTCTTTTTAATACGTTTTTCCCATTCTTGCTGAGTAACTATACCTTTTTCTTCTAACAGTTCCACAAGGCTGGAAAGCATGGTGTCTAAGAGATTAACTTCTTCAGCTAGTTCTTGTCTACTCTTTTTCACATTTACCACCTTTATTGAGGTAACCTTTTTCGGATAACCAATTCATGATAATTGTTCGCAAAGTGTCCGAGTATCCTTCTCCGAGTTTGCCTATGAGGTCTTTGTCTATTAGATCAACAATGTCTGTTGGGAGAGCTACCAAGATTTTTCTCATTTCGCTATCACCTTCATTCCCTCTTGCTCCTTCGCCCTTATCTTTTGATATGTTACTTTAGCCAATAACTCAGCCTCATACTTAGTAGCTTCCTCTATCAATCCTTTCCAGTTGGAGGGTGCATTTGTTCTTGCTGCTTGGGCGGGAGTTTTTCCCATTAAGCTTTGGTGTTCTCTTACAAAGTTGTAGTGAACCGT
>CAYPOY010000117.1:0-14048 GCA_964412395.1 uncultured Anaerolineales bacterium
TTCTCCTCATCGCCCCATGCACCTACCTCCTGCCCGCCTATTCTTCATTGCTGATCACCGGCATATAATCGGCTACCACCTCGTCGGCCAGCTTGTACAGCAGGTGAGCCACTCCGCAGGGCATCATCCACCGCGAGAGGGTGGAAGCCGAACGTCTCGCGCAGGATAGGCTCACACACTTCTGACGGCTCGCCGGAAAAATCCACCCAAAGCAGGCCACCGGCGTCCTGCAACGCAGCAGTGAATCCGTCTGCTCTCAAATCGGTACGGATAGTGCCGTCCTGCGCCCGGTACAGCGAACGGATCATGTCGCCACGGTGTACGTCTGGGCGGCTCGACAAATCTTCGGCGGTCCTGCGCCCGGTACAGCGAACGGATCATGTCGCCTCCTTTCTACCTACCGACAGATCAGCACTGGTCGCCAGCTTGCACGCAGTACGTAGTCCACTGCGCTGCCAGGCATAACCTCCAGCACTGGGCTGAACCCATAGCTTCCCATTACGATCAGATTGCTTTCGTATTCGCTCAAGTCGGTCATAGCCACCTTATTCATCCACCACTGAGTTTGGCATCGCCATGTCCAAAATCGCGCCCCCACACCTCCTGGCGTGGGTAGGGCAAGGTGATATCCTCCCGCTCGCAGGTGGCGAGGATCCGTTTCTGGAGTTCGCGGGCAACTCCCCACTGCTTCCCGGGCTGGGTCTTCACCATCACCCGCACCGTGATGGCCCAATCCCCCAGGCTGACAGGCCCCACCACCTGTGGCGGCTCCAGGAGTTGCGGCTCAAAGGCCGGGTCCTGCGCGAACGCTGCGGCGACCCCCTCCAGGACATGAAGGGCCCGGTCCAGGTCCTCCTCGTAGGCTACACCCACGTCCACCAGCGCGCGCGACCACTCCTTGGTCTGGTTGGAGACGATGCGCACTTCCCCGTTGGGTACAATGTGCAGATGCCCGTTTATATCCCGCACGTAGGTGGCGCGCAGGGTGATCCGATGAGGTCTTTGATGAGGGTCTGCGCCCGTAGGCTCACCGCCAGTCCCGCCACGCCTACGCTGGCCAGCAGTGGGGTGATGTCCATACCAAAGGTGCTCAAGAGCATCATCAGGGCCGCCCCTACAATCAGTATGTCGGCTCCCCACCGAAGAATCTGGACAATGGTGAGCAGTTATTGCCGTCGCGCTTCGCGAAGATGTTCCATGGAATGGACAGTGCGCAGAACCCGCTTGCCGACGAGCTGCACGACAGCCAGCCCCAGGGCTGTCTGCGACGATCAGTAGGCTTGAGATCAAAGGCGATTCCAACCGGTCCATTTCCTCCTCCTGTCACCTGCTATCGCCACAGCCTGACGCTCCGCTGAATTCGTGCCAACTGGGAGAGTCCAATCCATACCGACTACTCGACCACGATCACCTCAACGCCCGTGGTCCTTCGCAACCTTTCGGCGAAGTCCGCCACGTCTCCTGAGCCGAACGCCTGGAGCGTCGCGCTGGACTTCGGCAAGCCGATGACCAGTGTGCTGGCGCTCACCTGGCGCAGATACCCTTCGACATTCTCCCATACCGACCCGGAGAGGCAAACCGTCCGAGCCACTACACCTTCCTCTCGTGCGCGAGCCTGTGCGATGTTCAGTAGCGATCTCCCCAGTCGCCTCAGTTCATCATCCAGGGCCCTAGCCAGGCGTTCGTTCAGTGGTCCTACAAAGCTGGGATCTACGACGCACAGAAAGATCATCTCAACGCCCCGTTCTTTTGCCAGTACCACAGCCCGCTTCTGGGTACGGTGGCTGGCCTGGCCGCCGCGCGTGGCACACACTATGAGCCCCATACTCCTAGCCTCCCTATTCCACCTCGCTATCCACGATAGTCCCCTGGATCAGGCCCAACGCTTCCAGGCGATGGTCAACGTCGGTTACCAGTTCTTCATACACGTGATCGGAGAGCAAGCCGCGCCGCAGCGCATCGCCCAGCGCACTGCGCTCCGCTTGCAGTGCCTCTCGTCGGGCCTGCAGCAACATCTCCCGCTCCAACTCGGCGTGGTCTTGGAACAGCTCGGCCATACGTTCCACAAAGTGTCTCTGATCCTGGCGATAGTCCTCACGCAGCCCGCCCCACATTTCATCTGGCAGCAACCCTTCGCGGTGCAGATGTTCCAGTTGCCTCAGACCGGCCTGGGCAGCGAACAACTGCCCCAGGCGTTTCTCGCGCGCAACCCGGTGCGCTGGCTGTTTCGTCAGCCCCAGTCGGTCCAACAAGAACTAGATCGTCGTTCCCTGACATAGCAGCGTGAACAGCACCACACCGAAGGTCATAGACTCCAGCAGATCCCGTTCGGGCAGGGCGACCGGCAGGCTGAGGGCCAGGGCCAGGCTGATCGCGCCACGCAAGCCGCCCCAGAACAAGACGTGTCGCCATCTCACAGGAAGGTGGGGCTGCCTTCCGCGCAGGAGAGCGATCAACGGCAGACCGTACACGACGACGCCCCGGCTGACCAGCACCGCCCCCACCGCCACCACAATCGGCCCCCAATTGGCCCACAACCTGTGACAGGTCCACGTCCAGGCCGATGAGCAAGAAGACCAGGGAGTTAGCCAGGAAGCCCAGGTAATCCCAGAGATTGAAAAGCATGATCTTGGTCGTGGGCGGAGCGCCCGCCAGGCCGACGTTCCCGCTGACCAAGCCTGCCATCACGACCGCTAACACACCGCTGACGTGGAATCGCTCTGCAACCAGGTAGGCGCCGTAGGCCAGCAGCGTGGTCAGCGTGGTCACGACGAGGCGATCGTCAACCCGGGCCATAAGCTGAGCGGCTAACCAGCCCAGCGCCAAGCCAACGGTCATCCCCCCCAGGACCACTCGCAGGAAGTCGAACAGACCAGCCAGCGGGTCGAAGGCCCCCGTCAGCGCCGCCACCAGCGCGATGTTGAAGATCACGATGGCTGTGCCGTCGTTGAACAAGCTCTCACCCTCCACCGCCGTGGCCAGCTGGCGTGACACACCCAGAGCCCGAAAGAGGGCGACGACGGCCACCGGATCGGTGGCGGCGATCAGCGCGCCGAAGACAGCGGCCACTCCGAATGGCAGCCCTGTCCCCAGGGCCACCATTCCCCTGACGAACAGTGTGGTCAAGACAACTCCTGGCATTGCCAGTATGATGATGGGCCCCAGGTTACTCCGCACCAGTCTGAAATCCAAATGAAAGGCAGCCTCAAAAACCAGCGGCGGCACGAAGATGGACAGGATGAGTTCGGGTGTTACCTCAATGGCTACCGGGCGCTGGACCGAAATGAACAATCCAACCAGCACCAGGCTCACCGTGTAAGGTAGACGGATACGGCGCACGGCCATAGCCACCAATGTCGCCACCAGAACCAGAACGATGACAAGCGCTTTGACTGCCAAGAACTCTTCCACGGAACACCTCCACAAGAGCACTCAGAGATCGTCTTTGCTACGCTAGGCTTGCCCGAGCGCGGTTACGTTCTCGGCCACGATGCCTCGCGATTATGAATGCTCGACCCGCCGATCAGCACCGGAGATCCCGCACTCATCACCAGCGGTGCGGTGTCCGGGTTGATTTCACCATCCACGGCAATGAGGACATCTCGTCCGGCATCTGCCGCAATCATTGGAGATCCAGGCGGGCCTCCTGGTGCACGATCAGCCGTCTGTAAAGGTGGTTGAGTGCATGCGTTCATCCGTCTTTCCTCCCCACACGTCGCAACACCCACTTCTCAAGCTCTACCCCGCACAACACCACCGTGCTCAGGATCAGGCTGATGGCCAAATCGGTAGACCATGTTGCGCCGGTCGCCCAGGGGCAGGCTCTCACCGGTCAGTACTCTCACGCCCTTCTCCACCGGCTCCGATTCGCCGGTCAGCGCTGCTTCCTGAACCCGCAGGTTGGCGCTCTCCAGCAGCCGCCCATCGGCGGGCACCATCGCACCGGCCTCCAGCAGCACAATGTCCCCCGGCGCCAACTCGCGGGCCGATACCTCTCGGATGCGGCTATCTCGACGCACCTTGACCACAGGCACGGCCAGCCTCTTCAGAGCTGCCATAGCCTTCTCGGCACGGTATTCTTGAATGAAGCCCAGAACGGCATTCAGGACGACGATGGCCAGGATAGCCACGGCATCCTTGTGGTCACCCAGTACAGCGGAAACGACGGCAGCGATGATGAGAATGACCACCATCACCGCCGTCAGTTGCTCCCACAAGATGCGCCAGGAGCTCTTGAGTCCCCGCTCGATCAATTCGTTGGGGCCGTGCTCTGCCAGGCGACGTTGGGCCTCGGCTTGGCTCAAGCCGCGTTCAGGATCCGCCCCCAGGCGCGCCAGGACATCTGCCGTTTCCAACCGATACCAGTCACTCATTGGTACTTCCAATACCCCCGTGGCGAAGAGCAGGATGAGGACGATGGGGCTCTTGAACTGGATGGAGGAAGAGCCTCAGCGCTGTCGCCTTCTCTCTGACTGCATAACGAATGTCTGTGCTCAAGCATCCTTCTCCTACCTGACCTGTGGTATGGTGTTTGCTGGCTGGCGACACAAGTTCTCTATGTCGCCGTAGAGTCCCGATGCGACTCATAAGGCATTCTTATATCGCTTTTCAACGGCGGAAAGCCGACAATTTCAAACGTTGCTGAGGCTACCGTAATATCGGCTTCCGACTCAAAGTGTTGCAAAAGTCTGTGGTGGAGCTGTCCCTTCACCTGGCGACGCTCCCGTGCCTCAACGACATAGCGCAGTGTCATTTCGATCCAGTTGTCAGTCATGACGATGTATAGCGTCGGCTCCACGGCCGTCTCATGCACCGGATAGCTCTTCACCAAGGCGCGAAACCCGGCCTCAGCCTGCGCCTGGAAGTGGGAGGTATACTCTCGACCGTGTTCCAGCATGATCTCTCCCGTGCGCCGCCAGTCACTGTCGTAAGTGATGGGGATCGTGATCTCGTCCCAGAGGTAGCGCCAGTGGTGCGTGTAGTTGAACACTGGATCGGAAAAGACGACGCGATTTGCGAGTGTAACGATACGGCCCGTGTATTGGTCGGCCCGGACCCATTCGCCGATCTCCATCACCGTCGTGCGCAGCACGCTGATGTCCAATACATCTCCTACCACATTCCCAATCCGCACTCGGTCGCCAATGCGGAAAAGGTTCCCGGTGACAATGTTCAAATAGCCAGCGAAGGAACCGATGACCTCCTGGGAAGCGAAGGCAATCCCTGCGCCCAGGATGCCCATCGCTACGGTGAAGTTGCTGCCAACGCCCAGCCAGATGAGTAAAATGACCACGCTACCGGCGAGAAAGACAGAGTTGCGGATCAGCATATGCAGAGTATGCACGTGGGCCAGGTCTTTGACCCGCACTAGCAACAGGTTGCGCAAAACGCGGTTGGCTACCAGCGTGAGTAGCAGGGCCAACATTGAAAAGATCAGCTTCAGGATGACATCCATATGAGTTGCTGGCAACTGGAACACTTTCAACCTCCTTGTATCAGACCCGCCACCACTTGCGCGGGGGTAAGTGTCTCGCCAGGCGCACTATGCACCAGATCATATTACCCTTTCTCAAAAGCCGTGTTCCTTTTGTAGTCGTGTTCCTTTAGTAAAAGACCTCCTTGACCGTCTCTGAGGTAATGAGGTAAAGCGCGGCGATGGTCCCCAGAATCAGGAGAAGTGATAGGGGCAACGGCCTCCGCGACGTGTGCGGTCACCAGTCGATTGTCACCGCTGATGATCTTGATCTGCATGCCCAGCCCGTTCAGATCCGCGATGGACCCCCTCAGTCGGACTTGGGTGGATCGAAGAAGAGCAGGAAGCCTTGGCAAGTATCTACCTGGCTCTAGTCAAGCAGTCTCTTCTCGCCGGTCAGTGCCTGTATCTCGGTGACGTCCTGAGAAGCCTCCAGGCAGCCCAGGTAGTTACCCTCAGCGTCTCGCAGCGCGTAGTATTCTATGAGCACCTTGTGACGCTCACCTCCCATGTCCAGGTCTATCCAGAAACGCGCCTTGTCGCGGACACCGGCTTTCATTTCCTGGAGGATCTGTTCGACCTTGTGGAGGCTCTTCTTGGGATGGCAGTCATGCACATCCCGTCCCACGACTCCCTTGGGGCGCTTAAAGATCCGGGTTTCGTGCTTGTTCCACGCCAGCACCCGGTCCTCCGCGTCTATAACTGAGAATTCGATGGGGAGTGTCTCGAGTAACGCCTCCAGTACAGGAGAAACCAGTTGGCCAATCATTTGCTTTACCTCCTTCGGTATAATTGAGACTGTGGGCCACACCAACCCTGGTCGCTGCATACGTGCCAGGGTGTTTCTCGCAGGCTGCGTTCGGTATGAAAGCATTGGAGTGCGCGTCAATGCTCTCGATGCTGCACCGGATTCTCTCGCTCAGTTGTGGACGTTCACCAGTGTGCCCACATCTGCCCAATTGAACAGCCACTCCGCCGCATCGGTGGGCAAGTTGACGCAGCCGTGACTCATCGGGTGGCCGAAGTTGGCGTGCCACCACACGCCGTGAAGTCCGTACCCTTTGTAGAAATACATCACGTAGGTAAACGGGGTGCTATCGCATACCTCTGTGGTGAAGCTGGCGGCTCTGTGGAGTAAAGCGATTCAGTAACATCGCGGTGCACCCGGCGTTACACCCATCTCGCAGAAGTGAAGAAGCGCGGAATTGTCAACACGCCAGCAACTAATCGTTAGCCAGCGGGAATTCGGGCTCTTGCGCGTCTAGCTTCTTGGTCATTCTCAACGTCTCCACCTGATAACCAAGTGACTCATAGAGCCTCTGCCCGAGCGTATTGTGCGCACCTACGGAGAGGGAAATCCGAGGCAAGCCCTGTTGACGAGCCCACTCCTCGGCCGTCTCCATCAGGCGACGGCCCAGGCCCTGGCTGCGATAGGGCTCGGCCACGTATTGGTTGAGCAGGAGGCCCTCCAACTGGCCGGTAGAGTCGTTGTAATCCTTGGCCACCCAGACGAATCCTGCCAGTGCTCCATCTTCTGTCCTGGCTACGAACACCTCGTTGGGAAAGCCTTCTTCCTTTCGCAGTCTTGCCACTTGCTGCGCGACATGTTCTTCGATAGCTTGCCGGTTTACCTCCCGTTGGCGCTCGCGGCCTAGCCTGACCCAAACGATTTCCACCTGTCCCTGTACGATCCAAGGCCAGTCATTCTCCGTAGCTGTCTCGATATGGAACAGCGTATCTTTAGAGCTTTTCGACATAGGGCCACACTCCTTTCACGCGACTGCTGTCTGATTGCACGCTGTGATTGCATTCAAATCTGGTCTCGACAGTTGAACTCCGGCTCTTGTTGTATTCAAGAGTGTACCCCAAGAAACATCGGTTGGCAAATGGAAATGGCGACATCATCTTCCCACGAGCGTTGAGCTTTGGCTTGGGAACTCGTAATGTGCAACAGAGTGGACCGCTTTTGAAGCTTTTCTGAAGCTAGGTGGGCCCAGGATGATGGGCGGCCGCACCGCCTTATGGCTACAGCCGTACCAGCATCAGCAGTCTCACAGTGCCGTTTCGCAGCCTGTGGGTTTGACCCCAGTCTGGAACACTTCATAGCACCCCAAAGCGGGGGGATGGGTCATCCCGCGAGAATGCACAGACAGGTGAGGCCAGTATTCCAATAGGCATTCCACTGACCGTTGAACCACAATGTGCGTAGGGCACAAATCATGTCAGCGCCGTTAGGAATCCACTGCATCCCTCGACGTTTCTGACGTCGGGAATATGTAGTGACCCCCGAAAATTGGACAACTACGATAGTTCAAGTAGAATCAGTCCAAGAAAGGGGAAGGCACAATGTCAAAGCGTCGAACGTTTACACCGGAATTCAAGGCCCAGGTTGCCCTGGAAGAACTGACCGGTATCAAGGACAAAGCCGACATCTGCCGGGAGTACCAGTTGCGGTCTCAGGTTTTCTCGCGTTGGCGAGAGGAGTTCCTGGAACGGGCACCCGAGATCTTTGCCACCCAACCGAGTCGGGGCGATGAGCAGGAACGGATCGCCGAGCTGGAGCGCATGCTCGGACGGCTGACGATGGAGTTGGAGGTGGCAAAAAAAGCCTCGAACATCTTGGCCTCCCTCTCAGCCAGAAACGGGAGGTGATCGACGTGCTCGCACAAGATTATCCCGTCAGTGTGGTTTGCGAAGTGCCAGGCTGTGCCAGGAACAGCTACTACCACCAGGTCGCTGAGCGGGCGGACGAAGCCGAACTCAAAGAGGCCATCAAGAGCGTGGCTGCCGAGTGGCCCACCTATGGCTATCGGCGCGTCACGGCGCAGTTGAAGCGGCAAGAATGGCTCGTCAACCCCAAGCGCGTGCAGCGTTTGATGCAGTTGATGGGTCTCCAGGCCAAGATCAAGCGCCGAAAACGCCGTACCACCAACAGCGAGCACGATTTTCCTCGCTACCCCAACCTGGTTCTGGACCTGGAGGTCGTGCGGCCCGAACAGGTCTGGGTATCAGACATCACCTACGTCTGTCTGCGCTACGACTTTGTCTACCTGGCCGTGATCATGGATGTCTTCACTCGTGGCATTCGCGGATGGCACCTGGGACGCAGCCTGGATCACACGCTAACTCTAACAGCCCTACATCGTGCGCTGGTCAAGCATCCGGTCCCAGAAATCCATCACTCCGACCAGGGAGTACAGTATGCAGCCACTGCCTATACTCAGGTACTCCAGGATGTTAATGTCCAGATCAGCATGGCCGATGTGGGGGAGGCCTGGCAGAACGGCTACGCCGAGCGTCTCATACGGACGATCAAGGAGGAAGAGGTTGACCTTTCAGAGTACATCGACTACAATCATGCCTACCGTCAGTTGGGTCGCTTCCTCGATGACGTCTACATGCACAAGCGTATCCATTCGTCGTTAGGCTACCTCACCCCGGCCGAATTCGAGGAGCAGTGGCGAAAGGAGCGTGCCCTGGCCCTCGATTTGAACTAAAAATCGCCCCAAAAGTGTCCAATCTATGGGGGTCAGTTCAAGGTCCGTCGAGTAGAAATCGCGAATCCAACTGGCACCGTCTGCAATCACGATCAGCCGCTCAATCTGCATCTTGAGCCTTCGCAGTGCCGCCAGGACTTTGCGCTGAAACGACTTGCCCCGTCCACTGACGTACCAGAAGCCCTCAGCCGTGGCGATACGAGCCGTGTATTCCTTGATACGTCTCCCTTTGGGGCGTCCCCTCACTACCACTTCATCCAACATCAGCGCGACTTCTCCTGGGCGCAAGTACGGCCCCAACTCGGCAAACCAATCATGGCTTCCATCGGTGTTCTGCGTCCATGCCTCTTGACTTTGCACCACAATGCGCTTCCAATTGGCTTTCGACAACCCTTCCGGAGGTTGATCCAGGTCGGCGGTAGCAAGCTTCTGTCGCACCTGCTCCATCAATTCGGCGGCCAAGCCCGATCGTCGAGGCGCTGGCGAGGTCTGCAATGGCAAAGGTGCGATTTCTTCCTCCGTCGTCGCGCTCAATACCTGTTCGGCCTCTTGCTCCTCTTGCGTTCGAATGACTGCCCCATGAGTCTCGACGACCCGCTCACTCTTGCTGGTGGACAACAACTTCGGCTCTTGCAGCGCAATCGCCAACAACTGGTTGCCCAATTCATACGAAGGGCTCAAAGCCGCAAACAGGCAACTCAGCTCTTGCACACTCAGCGTTGTAATGCATCCGCTGTGCTCTGGCAAAACGTGGTTCAACGGTGTGAAATCCACTCCGTGACTCTTGCAGTGGGCTTGCTGGATAGGAACTTGGATTACCCCAAACCGCGTGATGAAAGTCAAGGGGTCTTTGCCATCAAAGATCACCTTGCACTCGGCACCCTCCTCGTGAACTCGCTGAGCACTCAGTTCCGTGTCCAACTCTCGTATCTGTTGGGTGAAAACAAACTGCTGTACCTGTTTCCCAGTCTCGTAGGCATCCGCTTCTATCAGGTTGAGCAACTCATTCCCGCTCTTGCCACTCAACTCTGCCACAGGACAGCACAGCCCCACTTGTCCTTCTGGCAATTGCGGTGCCTCTGTGCTCTCCACCAATTGCACAACGGCCCATTTCATCTTCACTCCTCCGCTCAATATGTTTGTTCGGAGGAGTATCGTACCTGGAAACCTGTTTCAAGCAACCAGACGGCCGCTCAAGTCATCCCCCCGCTTTGGGGTGCTATGAAATCTACTACGAGATGCTGAGTACCGGCTGGCTACGAACGCATCTCCCTAACTCTCGCTCACGCGGCACCGACTTTATGACGCTGATTACCCTGGCTCTCCATGCCCGGCCCCTGCGCGGGAAGGACCTCGACCTGCTGGTCTCGCTTGGGGCAGCCACTCCCGAGGACGAGGGAAGGCTGTACGTCCGGGTCACCGACCTGGGACTGTCCATCGAGATGGGCCTCAAGCGCGACACGGTCGCCGCGTCGGCAGCACGACTCGCCGAATATGGCCTAGTGGATATCTATGACCTGCCCCCGGACTTCCGGGATAGCAAGGGCCAGTTTGCCGGCACAAAGGCGTATCTCCTGTCGGGTGAATTAGAACGCATAATGAGACCGGAAGTGCTCGCTGAGGGCAACAACTGTGCCCAATCAACGGGCACGGCGGAAAGCACCCATATCCGATCAGCGGATGTGGTAGAGGGCAACGATGACTACCGTGTCCAATCAGCAGGCACGGTGAAGGAAGTCGAAGGCGACCGTGCCCAATCAACGGACACGGTGGAGAATGACGAAGACTACCGTGCCCAATCAATGGGCACGGTGGAGGACGACGAGGGCGACCGTGCCCAATCAATGGGCACGGCGAAGGGCGACCATGCCCGATTAACGGGCACGGTGGAGGGCAGCCGTGCCCAATTAACCGGCACGGCTAAACGGGCACACCGTGCCCAATTAACCGGCACCAATATGCATGCTTGCATGCATGATAATAATAACAAGGGCCCGCCCGTGCGCCAATCCAGTGAACTGACCGTGAAAGCACTGACGACCGGGTATCCGGTGCAGCCGGGTGGCCTGGATCCCGACCGGGCGTTCAACCTGGCGCTGGACAAGGCGCTGGCGCTGCTGTCAGCCAGGTTGCGGAAGTGGGCCGATGTCCCGTTCCATACCCTCGCGGCCGAGCTGCATCCGGCGGCGTTGGAGCACCCGTCACGTGCCTGGCCGGACTCTGGTGGCGCGGGCTGGGTGCTGGACGCAGTGGTGGACGCCATCGCCAACGGCCCGGTGGGCTCGGTCAACCTGATCCGCATCATCACCGACCGCTGGCTGGCCGAGGGCAACCCGTATGCCGTGAGACCGGAAGGGGACAACAGCGGGGATGACGCAGGTGACAAGCACCCGGCGGATAACAGACATCCGGGCGGAATCCCGCCTCCCTTCGACAAGACTTCAGCGAGCTCAGTCGAGCCGCTCAGAGCAGGCTCCTTCAACGATGCTATCGCTGCCACCTGGATAGCTGCCACGGGGCATGAGCCGGGCGAGGACGATATGGAACGGCTGGCCTATAAAATGTCTCTCAAGGAGTTGGCGACCGAAAGGGCATGAGCCGGGCGAGGACGATATGGAACGGCTGGCGGCCTTGCTGGACTACGATGTACCACTAGCGCGGCTCTTGGCGACCATCCTGCAGGCTGCCACGACGGCTGCGTTCCCGGTTCCTGGACGGCGGCCTATGCCAGGTGGTGCCCAACGGTGCCGGCGATTACCGCCAGCGCAAGAGCAGGTCGAAGGTGGCGCAATGACGATCAGGGCCCAATGTTTCACCGAACTATGGAACGCTCCTGGTCAGCGAAGCCTGGGCCGTAGGGAGTACATCGCCCGGATGGAGCCAGTTCTGATGGTGGGCAATCCGGGGGTGAGGAAGACTGATCTGGGTCACCGAGTTGGTACTGACGGCGTGCTGCCAGTGCACCGTGGGCCGTTCTGCATCGCGGCAAGTGTGATCAACGACCTGATTCAACGTAGTGATTGCGCACTCAGGCGCCGAATCGTTCTGAAAGTCTAGTTTTGACAACTTTGCTCCATCCCCGATTTCCCTACAATCAGTCTGTCAGAGACGAGCGATGGGGAAATCGGGATGATCCTATCAGACGAAAACCGAACCTTTACAGTGTGCCAGGCTACCGAGCACGCGATGCTGATTCCGTGGGGACGATTCTCGCGCCACTTGAAGCTGAGCCAGCGATTGCGCGCTGCCTCAGTTCCTCGGTGTCACAAAGATGCCACGCCAGGCGGTGATCTGCTCCTTGAGTTCGGGCTGGCCTCCCTGGCGGGTTACGAATACCTGCAGGATCTGAACCTGGGGCCACGTCCACTGGCCAAGGATCAAGCCGTTCAAGACGCTTGGGACATCCAGTTCAGGCATTATACGACGGTCAGTCGTTTCCTGTATGATCTGGACGAGTTGGATGTGGCGCGGATACAGGCTGAACTGGATGCCATTATGCGGCCGTACATCCGCGGCGCCACACACGAGGTGCTTTGTCACCGGGAGTGTTTGACGCTGTGTGGCGATCTGACAGGCCGCCCGGTCAGCGCGTACAGCTCCACCTATCCCCCTGATGCGGTGTTTGGTTACATGGCCAACCAGTTGCGGAAAGGGCACCAAGCCGTCCTGGTCACCCTGAAAGGTCTCCACCACCGGGTGCATGTTGCTGCCTTCCATCATTCTGGTGACACCGTCTCGAGTGTGTGCTTGCGTGAGATCGTGGAGGGAACAGAAGCTTGCTTGGGCTGTCGCCCCAGGCGCCGCACAGACCTGCTGCGTCAACGGATCGCAGCGATCGAGGCCAAGATGGCGCAGAAACGCCGCTGGAGCGAGGCACAACAGGCCGTCATTCGTCAGCAAATCGAGCGGCAGGTCCGCCTGGGCAATCAGTTGCAGGCCCTCAAACCACAGCTAGCCGAACTAGAAGCGCGGTATGAGGGCAAGCCGGTGCGTCCCTACTCCAAGCTAGCTCAAGCACGCAAGCGGAAGGCCACCTGGGAGCGTCAACTTCGGTCTGCACTCGAACAGGAAAACCAGGCGCGACAGGCGCTCTGCCAGCATCAGCAACGCTTGGAGACACTGATCGCCGAACGGGACGCGCTTCTGAACTGGCTGGCACAACTGGAAGTGGGCAACGCGACCAATCCCAACCCCGTCCAGGTCCGCTGGTTGCTGGATGGCGGGTTTGGCGACGCCGCCAACGTGACTTACTTGATTGAGATGGGATACGATGTCTACACCATCGCCCACAATGGCAAGACATCCCTGGCCTTGTTCAAAGAGGTACCAGACGATGCCCAGTGGACGCAAGCCGGATCGCGCACACAAGCCTTGGATATGGACCGGCACAAGCTAGGCGCGCCTCAACTGGGAGCGAGCAGATCCTCAAGCGCTAACGGCCTGGCAGGCCAGAGGTGCTTCTCGACAAGCCATTCCCTTCCCGGCGGAGCGCGGCAAAGAGGTCGTGATGGGCTTTCTCCAGGATATGGCCTTGCTCATAGCGGTACAGGATGGATGCCAGGGTGGAGAGGTAGAACTGGAGGGCGTCAACCTTGGCCAGTCGCCGGTTGAACCCGTTCTCATCTTTCCCCCACTTCACCTCGATCCTTCCCAGCAGTTCCTCTGTCTCGGCAGCCAGTTGATCGGAAACCGTCTCCTCTTGGGCAGTGAGTTCCAACACCGGCGCCGGTGAGCGGAGCGAGTATACCATCTCTTCCACTCTCGATGTCATCTCCAGGGAACCACCGAAGGTAAAGAATCAACCTGCTTGCCCGATCGGTCCTGGAGGGTTATCATTCCTGGACATACGTGTCCGACGCCCTCTAACGGCGACAACCAGCTTAATATTCTCCACCTGGCCCCGCCGTATTCGTCTCGCAGGCGCAGGTGGAGTGTCTGCGAGTCAAAGTGCTTGCCGGTTGGCTCTTTACGGATAGCCACCAATAGACCACTATACGCCGGGCTGCCGGGATGGGGTTTGGCCAGCGGATAGTACCCCCAGTTCTTCATCAGTTCAAGTACGGATTGCTCGATCATTG
>CAYPOY010000118.1:0-14012 GCA_964412395.1 uncultured Anaerolineales bacterium
GAACAGCCGGAAACTCCGGATCACACTTGATGGGTCATTTGTCCCAAATTGAAATTCTCGACCTCGTGCTTGAGGCCGGCGGGGTTGATGAGGCCCAGTTCGCGGCGCAGGGCAGCGACAGATATGGGATTGATCTTTAGCTCCTTGCTTATATCTTCGAGGGTCTTTCCGCTATCCACATAGAGGTGCGCGAGCTCACTCTTGAGGGCACTCAGTCTCTCTTCCGAGCGTTTCACAATCGGCAATCGGGCCTGGAACTCTCGGACTGCCGATAGAATACCATGGGGAGCAATTGCATAACGCTCAAGAATGGGATACCAGCCAGGGGGTACCGTCTCGAAACGCATTAACCGATCTGTCTGGGCATCATCCAGATCATAGGCATCAAACACCAATTGGTCTACTGCTGCCTTGTTGAGCATTAGCTCTATCAGCATGTCCTCTGTTTGCTCTAACCAAGTTTCATGAAGTCTTGTCAAGTAGGGAGATTCGCATCCGGGCTTATTCCACTCCAGGCCGACTTGCTCAAACTCCGAGTCCTCGGGGCGGCAACTCAACAGCTTCCTTTTGACTCCAAAGGAGCGCTTCGCGATCTGCGATATCGTACCCTCTTCTCCCTTTGGCGGCTTATACGGGATACGTTTGATGTTCGCGTGACTGAAACCGCCCATTGGATTCAGGAGATTAAGAGCGTGATCTACAAAGGCGGAGTTTAGGAAACCCAGAGCGTAGAATACTCCTGCTTCCTTAACGTGGATGAACCGGTTGGTGTCGAGGAATACGCAGTTGCCTGGAGTATACCAGGGGCTGAAGGCCATCGTTCCATTCTTTAGGAAAATGAGGCCCTCTGTGAAATAGAACTCTTCGTTGCGAACGGCAGACCTTTGACGCCCACTTGAATCTCTAAAGTTCTTGATTCGCTCTCCATCGTTTGCCCAATCAATTAGAAAAGGGGGGCTACTGTACCAGCGCGTATATTCTCCTCCACTCATGCAAGGGCACCAGTGCTCAGTTTCTCTCTGATTGGGTGGAAGCTCCCACCAATAACGGATAAACCGAGGATTGTCACCAGTTGACAATCCGGCTTTGGGCTCTATCAACTCGGTAACTTGCCCATAATCTTTGAAAGCGGTCAGCATCGCAGGGGTGATCCAATATACCATTGGCATCCCAGCAATGACTTGAAAATCCGTTTGTTGTATCTCGAACCACCCCTCACCATCCTGATTTCGGACCAAATGTCGTAGAGTGACTTCCTTTTCCGCGGAGGTCTGGGCGTCTAGGAGCCTGATGAACACACTCCCTTTGTTATCCGGTGAGACAGCGCGAAGACTGAACATTGCAGTGTTGACCTTCTCACCGCCTATGTCCTCAAATGCTCCCGGCCCCAAGTGAGCAAGACACCGTACCCACTTCTCCTTGACAATATCTGCCCGTAATTCCGCTAGATCTACATTGAACATAAACGCTTGTTGAGTAATCATAGCCGTGTACGAGTTCTCGGCAGTCAATTGCAGACATCGTTCTATAAACACAGCATAGAGATCGGATGCACTTCGCGAGTACAAGCGTTTCGTAAACTCTTTGAGTGTCGGCCCCATCTGCAAATCACCCATATACGGCGGATTCGCCACCACCACATCATATCGGCGCACCAACAAATCAAGTAACTGCACCCCCTTGATCGCTTCCTGCCCAAACATGCGCCGGTTCACGTCGAAGGCCTTGGCGGCACGGTCCACGTAGTCCCTGAGTATGTTCAGCAAGCCCTGTTTCCAGCGCTCCCAATCTTCGTCGGCGTGTTCCCAGAAAGTGCCCCGTTCTGCCTCCCGCTTGCGGGCGATCACCGCATCCACCTGCTCCTCCACCCTGAGCAGGCTGCCCAACTCGCGGGCGTTCTG
The DNA here is from genome assembly GCA_964412395.1 of uncultured Anaerolineales bacterium. Taxonomy (GTDB): domain Bacteria; phylum Chloroflexota; class Anaerolineae; order B4-G1; family B4-G1; genus CAYPOY01. The sequence goes on from CAYPOY010000118.1 coordinate 1,902, forward strand.
CAGGCCGTGCCAGATCGTCTCGATCAAATCCTGGGTCAGCGGGTCTCCCTTGAACCGCTCCAGCAGCTCTTCCAACTCGGTCCCCTCGCGCAGCACGATGTCGGCGCAGGCCAGGTTCATCCGCACCGGTTCGCTGTTCTGCAACTCGTTGAGGCGCACGCCGGCGTAGGTGCACGCTTTCATGTACAGATTGAGGGCAGAGAGTTGGATAGAGCGCAGATCAATATCAATGCCGTGGAGGTTATCGCTCAGGATGCGGCGGGCGATCTCGGCCCGATCTACCGGCCGGCCCTGCATCCGGGCCTCGGCCTCGTACAGTTGGGCGAAGAGGTCGAAGGCGTAGAGCAGAAAGTGGCCGCTCCCGCTGGCAGGGTCCAGCAGGGTCAATTCAACCACAGGGCGCGGCTCCCGGCCCCGCTTGCGGGTACCATCCTCGTCTTGCAAGTTGGGGTCCTTGACAAAGTATTCCCATTGCTCGCACAGGCTGGAGTCGGGGTACATCTCCATCCACAGCGCACCCAGGCTGTTCTCGACCAGGAACTGGACCATGTAGCGCTCAGTGTAGGCAGTGGTGGCGGGGATGATGTCGTGGCCGCTGATCTTCTTCGTGGACGCCTCACGGAAGACGCGGGCCTTCTCTTCCTCCTGGAAATACTGGTACACCCAGCCCAGAACCGTGTCGTCGGCGTAGACACTGGAGACGGGCGTCGTCTGCGGGTCCCCGCCCCGCTTGCGGGCTACCTCCGCGTCCAGGTTGTTGATCTGGTCAACGCACTCCCTCAGCAACGTGTGGCGTGGCCAGACGATGCTGTGGTCGCTTTCAGGGTCAAACACCACGCCGATGTGCCGGCTGACCTCGCCGTAGGCCTGCTGGAGCATAGCCACCAGCCCCCGGTCCGGCGCGCGGTGGGCCTGCGGGTGCTCGTCCAGGTAGTCTCGATGGCGCTTGCTGCGCTCGCTGTAGATGGAGCGCGTGGTGATGGTCTCCTCGATCAGTCCCCGCATGTCCATGCACTTACATCCCAGCAACCGGTTCATATGGGTGTAGGCCGTCTCGCGGATAAAGGCCCGCACCGCTTCGGCCTGGTCGAGGCCCGCGTCCTGCTCTCGCCGGATGGCCGCCTCAATACGGGGGCGGTCCTCGTCGCGCTCTTTTGCGGAGAGACGCGGCAGGGTGTTGGCGTCAATCCACGCCCGGTCGGCGTAGATGCCGTAGCGGCCCAGTTCCCGCTCGACCTCCCCCTCCAGCGTCTTGCGCAGGTCCAGGACCAGGTCGTGGATCGCGTCTTTGGCGGGTTTGTGCATGTTGTTCTAGCCCCAATTCTTGGTCACATATGACAGCGAATCTCCAGGATTTACCGAATGGACGGCGTTCGGTTCATCTCCAGGTTCGTCGTCGTATCCGCCCAGCATCCCAACACTTTCACAGCATGGCGACGAATCCTAGAGTCTACCGAATCGTATTCGTTCAATCCTCTGGATTCGTTGTCATATTCGAACCGTCTCTATCTCCAGACTCGGCGCGTGGAAGTTAGCGATGACTCCCAACTTGAGATCCAACAGCCCGAGATATTGGCGGAAACGACCTTTGATCTTGGGGGTGATCGCGCGGACAGCGACGGGGGCCATGAGCACTCGCTCGTCCGCAATGAGAAGCCGGGTCTCACGTGTCTCGATAGGTCGCCCACGAAACCGGATGGTAATCTCCTTCTTGATCTTGTAAGGAATGTCACGCTGACGTAGCTCAATCTGAGTGGCACGTCGATAGTGCATATGCATAAAGCCAGGCCCCAGCTCACCATGCACCTCGTAGAGAGCAGCCCGCAATTCCCTTGTCAGCTTCGGATGTAGCAGATGGCCTGAAGGCTGGATGGCACTGGTCGGGGGACGATGAGCAGATCCCTGGCTGACAAAGTTGGGTATACGCTGAATTTCAAGTTCCTCTCCCCCAAAGTTGACCAAGATGCCGAGTTTCAGACCGGTTATCTTGAGGTAGGTGATGCCTTGAGCCATATCAATAGGTAGCAGCCGATCCTCTACCTTCAGTTCAAGCACCAGTTTTTCGTCGGCCAACACGTCCACGAAGAAGCGACCGATCCGATAGCCCTTGTAACGCAATTCATACTCCACCTGGCGCTGAGCAGGGACCTCTCGTTCTTCCAAAGCGATCAAGAAGGCATTCTCCCAACCTTCTTCCGAGAGATCGAAATAGCGCAGCTCATTGTAAACGTCGTAGAGGCTCCCTTGCACGACATAGCTGAGTTCAGGGTAGATGATCTCGGTCATACAATCAGTCCTTCTTGTGTGCCATTGCTGATGCGTGCAATATGACAACGAGTCCAGGGGATTTATCGAATGTTTTTCGGTTAATTTCGGTTAATTCTCCCCATTCGTTGTCATATTCAGCCTACCCCAAAACCACCCGCTTCCCCGCCTCCAACGCCGCCTGCACCGCCTCCCGCAGTTCGCCCACTGCTGCATCCAGATCCTCGGTCGTGCTGATGTCGCGGGTCTGGATCACATCGTACAGACGCAGCAATTCAAACTGAGGCACATCCTTTTCTGCTTTCTGCTTCTTGCGTCCTGCCTCCTGAGCGATGAGCCGGGCTTTCTCCTCGGACGCTGACTGGATCTGGTAGTACAACGTCTCCAGCCCCGTGCCGCAGGTCGTGCAGGTCAGCCCGTCCAGGGACCAGCCGACTGGCCCCTCGCACAATCTATCGTTGAGACTGTCGGTGGGAATGTTCAGGCCCTCCAGATCAGCCTTCACCTGGGCGTAGGCGTTGTACCGGGCCTGGTGTTGAGCCTCGTAGGCCGCCTGGTAGCGCTGCAGCAGGGGCTGCATATTCTGGTAGAAGGTGGCCCACTTTTCCACGATCGCACGCCGATCCTCGATGGCCTGCATCTCGTCCAACCAACCCTGTGCCTCTTTCCTGCCCAGCTCTGGGACGACACGCTGGGCCTGCTCGACCGCCCGCTTCAAGGTGCGCGCACGGCGGAACTCGGCCGGCCGGCCCGCCTCGATAAACGGTTGCAACCGCCCTTGATAATCCTCTAGTTTCTTCAAGACGGAAGACTGCTGGAGAAAGGCTTTCAGACGTTGGTCAGGCCGCGGATGTCCCAGGATCTCTTGGATGGCGCTCTGTCCTTCCTGCAAAACCGGCTTGACAGGCAGGTTGCTTTCCTGGGACAGAATGCGCTGTTCTGCGTTCTGTGCCCTCAGTTTTTCCAGCTCCTCCTCCAGGGCTGCTGCCATAATGTTGACCGTGTCCGGTTCCATCCGATGGAAGATGCGATCTATGGCTTTCTGAGCGTTGCGACGCTCCTGGGGCGTCAACCCCTCCTGGGGATCGTACAGGAACTCGGTCTTGCGGAAGCTGAGCGCCTTGATCAGCAGGTCCCGAGCGCGGCTCACCTTGTAGTCGTGATAGACCCGGCCTTCGTACTTCAGGCTGGCCACGCCTGCACGGAACAGCGCCGCCAGGACCACACGCACCAGGATCGGGTCCCAACCGTAGGGCACCCGCTCGAAGAAACCGACCAGCGTCTTTCCGTCGCGGGGGTCTCCGGCCCGGGCGCGCAGCCGCAGTTCCTCTAGCATCTCGCTGACGACCGGTGCGTGCCGGTTGAGGCGATAGGCGTCGTCGAACAAGTTGAGCTCCAGCTCGACGTCCGGGAGTTGGGTGTCCTTCACAGTCAAGACCTGCTCGATGCTCCTCTCGTTGACTCTCACTGCCGCCGGTTCGAAGCGGGTGTACACGTAGGGAATGATCTGTGAGACCTCGCGCGTAAAGACCGTGCCCAGTTGGCTGGTGCGGCCTTCCAGTTCGCGCACCTCCCCGTCGTAGATGATGACCCCGTTGAACAGGCTTCCCCGCAGGAGGGTCTGGACCTTGGCCCGACTGGTCTCTACGTCCCGCTGCTTCTGATAGAGGATGCTCTCCTCTTCCGGGCTCTTGTCCTGGCGTGCCATGCGGCGGGAGACGACCGCATCGGTCTGAATCAACTTGCCCAGCTCGCGATACAGTTCGTCCGCCGGGGCCGGAACCCAATACAGGGTCTGGTCATCGCCGAAGCTGCGCTGCAACACTTCGTCACGAGTGAGATCAGTGGCGGCGATGTAGATGGGAGAGTAGACCTGCAAGGTAATCTCCCCCTTGTCGTGGATCACAGCGTCATCGCCTCGCACCACGACGTCGAACCGCTTGATCCCCTGGTAGTTGAGACGGCCGACGTCCAGGACCGTCTTGAAATACTTCTTGATCTCGCGCCTCCGGTCGTTCATGGTGACGTTCACCGCGGCGATGTCCATCTCGATGTCTTTCTTCACCCCGGACAAAAACTCGTACTGTCCCCCGCGCTCCACAACGTAGTGCCCCTTGTCCAGAAGGGCCAGACCTTCCTCAACCTGTTGCCTCAAGACGCCAAAGGGCACGTCCGGGTCATCCACGTGGTCCACCAACAGGCGGGCCAGGTTATCGGCCGTGCAAGGAATCCACTCCAGCTTTTGAATGAGGTAGAGCGCCTTGAGAATGCGTTTCAGGAACGCTGGATGGGGGGGAATCTGGACCTCGTCTATGGTACGGCGATCAATGCTGGGCAGTTCGGTCTCAACCTGGTCGTAGATTTTGTCCAGAGCGACCATCCGTCCCAGGGGCGAGCTGGCGAATCCGGTGGCCGGTGACTTCAGGACAGCCTGCGTGACCCCGATCAGGCTGCGCTCGGTGCCCTCGATCCTCTCCTTCTCCCCGCCCGGTGTGCGGACGGCGGCGAATATCTGCTGCAACACCGCCAGTTGATAAGGGGGAAAGGGATAGTCGGCTATGAAGCGACCGGCGGCCGCCTGAGGCAGCGGCCGGTTGGCCCCTTGCAGCGTGCAGACCGTGGCGATGTTGCCACTGGCCCTATGATAGACCGCCTCCAGATCGGGTCTCTTGCTCTCTTTCTTCTTCAAGATCCGCTCCTCGAGTACCCGCTCAATGTTCTCCGACGTCAATGGCAGGCGGAGACTGAACCGATCGCGAATCTTATCGAACTCGTCCTCGTGACGGATGGCCCCGAGCACGATCTCTTCCAGGGCCTCCTGGGCCGTGACGACCAGCCACAATTTGCCCAGCCCCCTGGTGGCGAAGGCCTCGGCGATGGACTGTAACTCCAGCAGCCTCTGGTTGCTATCGCCGATGAACTGCCCCATCTCATCAATGATGTAGACCAGGTGGGGTGTCTTCTCCGACGTGAGAGGGGCAACCGCGAGAGTTGCCCCTACGCCCGTGAGAGGGGCAACCACGAGGGTTGCCCCTACGTCGGGCTGCCGGCTCGCCTCCACCCATTTTACCAGTTCGTCAGCCAGGATAGATGGCCCCATCTGGAGGCCAGTCTGGATATCATCAATTGCCCTGGAAGCCTTCTCCTCGCTGGCGTACCGGTCGGGCAGGATAGCGCACAGAGCTTTGACAGCAGCGTCGCGCACCAGCATGTCGTGCTTGCGTACCTCCTGCCAGGCTTCCCCTTCCAGTTCCTGCACTTGAGCCTGAAAAGCCTGATACTGGCCCAGATTGGTCAACTCGAGTTCCAGGCGTGCGACCCACAGCGTGGTGCTGAAACCCCGCTTGGTCAGCCACTGCCGGTACATGATGGTCGAGATGTGATTACCGGCCTTAGCGTCCACCGGGCTGATCGGCACGTTGGCCAGCAGATCCTCTTCGGTCTTGATCTGGAAAGCGATGGCCTCCGTATCTATAAAGTTGGCTACCTGGTGCAGCAGCCGCTCGATCTCACCCTGCCGGGGGCTATCCACGATGCGCAGTTTGAAGAGGTCAATGGCTGCCTGACTGCCGACCGCTCGGTTCTCCAGAAGATAGCTCAGTATCTTGGCAAAGTGGGACTTGCCCGAGCCGAAGAAGCCGGAGATCCACACGCCAATGCGATCGGTCTGCCCCGTGCGCGTTTCGACGTAGCGCTCCAGGAACTCGATCAGCAGTTCCTCAATCACGTCGGTAACGACGTACTCCCTCAGTTCTTGTTCCACTTCCTGGAGGCGCAGGTCATCCATCGTGATGACGGTGGTAATATCACGCTTGATGGGGTAAACGAATAGATCTTCGATCTTGGTCATAGTTCAAATCCTCCGTGCTCAGACCCTTGGGGTTTTCCGAAACCCCAGGAGTCTAGACAGCCTAGATTCTCCTGGCTCTATACCTGGTGTGAGGGCCGTCGGCATTCTGCAGGCACAGAAACCGTAGTTCACCGTCCAACTCTTCTCCGGGGTAAAAGATCACAAGAGGTAGCTTGACACGGTTCTCCAGATCCCGCAACAGGTTGGACACGCGCACGAAGGGGTAGAGGTGAGCGGCCCGGGTGAGGAACAGGATCGCATCCTGACCCTCCAGTGTATCGGCGGCTTCTATGATGTGCCGGACCAGGGCCGGCCGGTAGTTCTTGGCCAGGTCTCGGTAGACGGCCCCTGGCCGGGTGCGTTCTTTCTCAAACACTTTAGCGAGCAACCCGATCTTGGCATAGTGATCGAAGACAAAGGTCTCCACGGGGATCTCGTGTACGATGAGCTCAGCGTCTGCCAGCTTGGTCGTCAGGTGGGCCTGTTCTTCTCGACAACGACGCTCCTCGTTCGGGTCGTAGATGAGCAGCACGAAGGGCACACCGGCATGCAGGGCCAGCGTCTTCCGGTGATTCAGGAGCAACCTCTCCAGCTCCGCGAACTTGTCAATCAGTGATAGCATGGACTACCTCGCTCAGATTCTGGTAGACAAATCGCAGGTCGTAGACACTGCCCGCGTGCCGGAAGTGGATGAATCCCCCGTTGGCCGCGTCCTCAAGCAGGAAGATCACCTCGCTCTCACTTAGCAGAAACAGCCGCCAGTCGGTCGAGCAGATGAGCGACCTGCCCTGGAGGCCCCGATCCTTCTGGTGGTAGAGAGCGTAGACGAAGGCATCCCGAGGAACATAGACCTTGTGAAATTGCTTCTGCTTTGTACCCGTCACCAGGCCAAAGTCGCGGATGGTTGACAGGTAACTGCTGATGATCCGGCTGCGGGTTTTGGGAGACCAGTTGGAAATCTCCGGATGATCGGCCTCTTGCCGGATCAACCATTCGTTGATATCTACTTTGTCTATCGCCACGCGAGCGTTCTGATACAATTCGTAGGCGCAACGGGCGGTCAGATCGTAGAGGAGTGCATCCACCTGGCAGTATTCATAGAACAACACCAGGTCAACGACCGTGGGGTCAGGACAGCGGGTCACCACGCGGGCTGAAATAGCTATGTGCTCTGGATCTCGCCCACTGACGTATCTTCGAAAGACAGCCATCCACACATTCGCACGGGTCTGACGGGTGCCACGGTCAATGAGGTGACCTTCGACAACATCGTTCCGAACCCGGTCAGTGCCCCGTCCAGCATCTATTTCCCGCAGGATCGTCTTTGCTTCAGAAAGCAGAGCACCTCTGCCCGAAAACGTGCTGTTGTATTCCACGTTGGCGGTCATTGTAGTCGAGTTCCTCACGCATCACGTTTCACGTTTCACGCATCACGTTTCACGTCTCACGCATCACGTTTCACGCATTACTATCGCCATTATCCAGAACTCGTGGCGGGCAAGACACTTCTTCCCGTAGAGCCGTTGGCCCACTGTTTAGATCTACAATTCCCTCTCGGTGCTGGCGTTTCTACCAGGCCCCGTGAGCAGAGCGGGCGTGGTCGGAGTGCCACAGCAGCCACACACTGGCTCAAGGCCTCGGCGATCTCTGCCCCCCCTCTTTCCCCCCCAATGGGGGGGATGCCCCCTTTTTCCCCCCCAATGGGGGGGATGGAGGGGGGGCCAGGGACAGGGTTAAGAACGGCGCCTGTGGTGAGCCCCGTCGAACCAATGGCGGCAGTATCCGCCGTGTCGCTGTCGTTGACGGGAAGGATAGCGACCAGTATCGTGGTGGTGGTGATTTCGACGGTGGTGGTGCTAAAGTCGCTGTTGACACTGTTGGCGGCGGTGACGACGGCGGTGTACGTCCCGGTCACCGCATAGGTGTGGGTCACGACACTGCCATCAGGGATGATTGGGGTGCTATCGCCAAAGTTCCAGATATAAGTGACGTTGGTGCCGGTGGCGATGATGGCAGTGAACGTAGTGGGATTGTTCACCACGGTTGGTCCGTCGTTGACGACGTTGAGGCCGGTGATGGGCACATCGGTGATAGTAACAGTGGTGGTGGCAGTGACAACGCTGACGCTGTTGCTGGCGGTGACGACAGCGATGTAGGTCCCGGTCGGCGTGTAGACGTGTGTCACCACTGCCCCGCTGTCGGTGTCTCCGTCGCCAAAGGCCCAGTCGTAGGTGACGTTGCTCCCGGCGGTGATTGTGGCGCTCAGAGTGGTGATGTGCCCAAGCGCCGTCGGGCTGTCGTTGTCAGCGGCGAGGCCGGTGACGGGTGTCTCTATGTTGATGGTGTGGACGTCGCTTACGACGTTGCTACCGGGGTTGCTGGCGGTTATGGTGATGGCCTTATTGCCGGGCATAGTCCAGGTGAAAGTGACGGTGTTGGAAAGCCAGGAGGGCCAGGTGATAACGTGTTGCTGGGCGGACTGATCCGTGGCCTCCCAGGTGTACGTGACGGGGGGCGATGCGTCGTCGGGAGCGACCGTGGCTGTAAACACGTAGGGAATATCGGGTTGCCCGATGCTTGCCCCCTTGAGGGTGACGCTGGTCAGCGGGATGGGCTTCAGCAGTGTGCCCACGTATGCTATGTTGTCCGCAGGGGCATGGTCAGATTCGTTGCCATCCACGACCGCCGTGTTGGTGATGGTGTGCTTGCCGTTTACGACCGTGGCACTGAGATACGCCGAGGTGGTGACTGTGACAGGTAGCGTGAACGCAATGGAATCGCTGGGAGACATAGGGGCTAACTCGCAGGTGACGGTGTGGGCGCCGGCGCATTTGACACTGGGGATTATCTCCGCGCGCTGGAGTGCCGGCGAGCAGGCCGGATCGTACGTGTCCAGGTATGCGCGATACTGGATGTAGGTCCTGTCGGTGACGGCGAGGGAAAGCTCCGGTGGAGAAAGGGCGGGATCGGTGAGTGCGGAGTAGTAGGTGGCGCGGGTGCCGTCAGGGCCCGCAAACGACCTGCTGGGGCAGGTCGAATTGCTACATGAGCGCACCTGGAACTCTATCCGCAGCGCGCCGCGCAGATAGTGGCTCAGGATTTCGTCAGCGGTCAGGGCGCGGTTAAAGATGGCGACTTCGTCCAGAGCACCCTGGAAGGCTTGAGAACTCGAGAACCCGCCGCCCACTGAGTCTTGCTCTTGCGCAAGGACGAGCGAACCTCCACCGGAGAGTGTATAGCCAGTTTTAAGCGTCTGGGTGTACGCAAGCTGGCCGTCTTTGTAAAGTTGGAGAAGTCCATCGAAACTGCGCCACGTCACGGCGATGTGATGCCATTGGCCATCGTTGGCTGAGACTCCAGTTCGTGCGCTGCCCCGGTTGCCGATGGTAACGCTGAATTCGAAGTTATGGCCGTCATCGTTATAGATCAAGAATTCGTTGTCGTGAATGTAAGACGCGTAGGAGATGGGCGCGGCGTCGTAGGAGGTGTCCGCCGAGCGCATCCAGAACATCGCGCTGATCTCTGTGGCGGGGAACTCGTTGACCGGGTTGACGATGAGATAATCGTCGCTCCCATCAAAGTGCAGCGCCCGGTTAAACCAGCCGCTGACGCCCGCCAGGGGGCAGGTTGCGCCTGAGCAGGAGCCGTCATTCCCCTTGCCGGAGGTGTCGTCGAAGCTAGTACCGCCGGTCTCGTTCAGGTGCATCAGGAGGACGTTACCGAACATATTGACAGTGCCCGTCGGGTAGCCGGTCTCAACGGCACCGTAGTCGGGCAGTTCCTGGCCCACGGGGCGATGGGGCAGCCAGGAGATGAGGCGCCAATTGCCGGTGCCCACAGTCCTGGTCATGATGCGGGAGTCGAAGTAGGCAGCGTAGGTGGGAGATTGCCGCTGGTACATAGCCAGGATTTCGTTGGCCGTGAGTGGCCGATCGAAGATAACGACTTCATCTATGCGTCCGTTGAAGTAGCGGTCGCTGGCCCACCGGCCAATGTTTACTATGCCTGTACCTTGGAAGGAGGAGTGGCCTGTGCTCGATGCATCCGGTTGACCATTGACAAAGATGGCCTGTTCCCCGGTGGACTCAATATAGCGCCACACAATGTGGTACCATATATTGGGGGATAGGGTGATATTGCCGCTCGTATCATTGCCGTAGAAGCCCATGTATGGCTTTTGATTTCTGAGCACCAGGTGCAGCCCTACGTTGACACTGGACTCGTCTGTGCCCAGTACGGTTTCGTCATAACTGCCGGAGAACTCACTGACGTTGATCCATGCTGCCACCGTGAAGTCGTTGCTCCTGAGTCCCAGCGTGTCGGCGTTAGCCAGGGCTACGTAATCATTCACGCCGTCAAATGCCACAGCACTGCCGAGCTTGCCACTCTCCCCCACCGTGGGACAGGCGTCGCCAGAACAGTCACCATCGTGGTTGTTGCCAGAAGTATCATTGAAGTGGATGGCACCGCCGGACTCATTCAAATGCAGCAGGAGAGTGTTGTGGTTCATATTTGCCCATGCGTCGACGCCCCCACCATCATCGGGCAGGTCAAAGGGATTGGTGAGCTCAGATATCTCCAACCATTGATTGCCCGTATGCCACTCAGTTCCGTGATGCTCGCCGCCGTCAAAGCCGTCTGCGCTGTTGTCGTCGTCGGTGTAATCTGCAAGTTCGAGGGGCAGCCCGGACTCCACGCCGGGGGGGAGGATGTCGGTGACTATGACGTCGGTCGCCGGGCTGGGGCCGTTGTTGGTGACGACCAGCGTGTACGTCAAGGGACTGTTTACCAGTGCCTCATCAGGGTCGGCGGATTTCGCAATGGAAAGATCGGTCAGCGGATAGTTCTTCAGCAGCACGTTCCAATTGGAAACAAAGGCGACGTCCGTCCCATCGGCGGTGAAGGAGGGATGGGCGTTGTCGTTGCCGGCACGGGTGTCCACCTCGTCCTCGTCAATGATGTCGTACAGGTGGAGCCGGCGATCGTTGACCGCATTGACCGAGATGTAGGCGATACGGGAGCCGTCGGCGCTGATGGCTGGCTGGTCTTTGTTCTCGCCACCGTGGGTAATCTGGGTGGTGGTGAACGACTGAGTCGTGGTGAGGAATTCGGCCAGGAAGATCTGGCGGATGCCGCTGTCTCGATCTGAGACGAAGGCGATGCGGGTGCCATCGGCGCTGATAGACGGCTGCTCGTTGATGCCGCCGCTGGAATGGGTGATCTGAGTGGGGGTGATCGCGCCGGTCGGCCCTATCTCGGCGAGGAAGATTTGGCGGTCGCTGTTCTGGGCGGAGACGAAGACGATGAACCGCCCATTGTGGTTGATGGCCGGTTGGTCATTGACCTCGTCGGTGGAATGGGTGATCTGGGTGTGGGTAATCTCGCCACCTGGGTCGATCTCTGCGCGAAAGATTTCCATATTGTTGTTAGAGTTCTCACCCTGGACGAGGTCCTGGTTGGAGACAAAGGCGACAAACCCCCCGTCGCCACTGATGTCCGGCAGCATATTGATGCCCCTGGGGGTTTGGGTGACCTGGGTGAGGGTAGGCGTCGTGCCGCCATTCACCTCGGCCAGAAAGACTTCAAAGTTGTGGTCTGGATTCTGGCCGACCAGGTCCCGATCGGAGAAGAAGGCGATGCGCGTTCCAGTCACGTTTATGGAGGGATACAGGTTGAAGCCCCCCAGGATGCTTCCGGTGGAGCTGGTGATCTGGGTGTACTCTATAGAGCTGGGGCCTTGAATCTCAGCCAGGAAGATCTCGATGTTGCCGTCGGGGTTTTGGATGTCACCAGACCCGGTTGACCAGGTAGACCAGAAGGCAACTCGGGAGCCGTCGCCGTTGACGGCGGGCTGGCTGTTGACGCCCAGGCTAAAGTTGGTCACCAGGGTCGTGTTACCTGTACCCGTGGTGGCGCTGGCCCCCCCCTCTTTCCCCCCCAATGGGGGGGAGGAAGGGGGGAGCCCCCCCATTGGGGGGGAGGAAGGGGGGAGCCCC
>CAYPOY010000119.1:0-2202 GCA_964412395.1 uncultured Anaerolineales bacterium
AGGCAACCGAGACTTTTCTAGCGGCTTTAGCTGGAGCCAACATTATAGACATTGCCGGTGGAGTACACGCTGAACTCACGTGGCACCCTGTTTTGGCGGTATTGGATAGCGATATAGCTGGTATGGTTGGACATGTCCTGAAAGGAGTTGAGGTGACGAACGAAACCCTGGCGATCAATTTGATCGAGCAGATTGGGCCGATTCCAGGGAGCTATCTAGGTACGAAACACACTAGGGAGTGGTGGCATAGGGAGCAGTTTATGCCGGAGGTAGCGGACGGCCTGACCTACCCCGAGTGGGAGAAGGTAGGGAAGAAGAATGCCCTTGATTACGCAAAGGAGAGGATGGAGGAGATACTGGCCACCTATGAACCCACGCCCTTGCCCGAGGATCAGGCCAAGGCTATTGACGAGATTCTGGAAGAGGCCAGGAGCTACTACAAGCAGAAGGGCATGCTGTAGTAGGCTGTGTGTCAAATACGACTTTGCCCAGACACACTCTGGAAGATTGGATTAGCACTGACAGTCATACGAAGGATCGAGGATTGCTGTTGCACTTTGCAACGCGCTCCTCGATCCTTTTCTTGTTGATTCTTCTATGATAAAATGGTCGTCGGGCTGAGCCTAGGGATACTGACCTGGGAAGGGAGGTCAATTGACGAGAGCGGAGATATTCTCCGGGATATGCGGCTTCACCACCACCGTCGAGGCCGTGATGGATGGCCGCCGTCGTGTCCATTTGACCATCGAGAGTGAGTGTGAGGCGGTGCAGCATTTAGCGGCGGAGTTGACCCAGGTGGATCCCTTCCAAGAGGTCACCTTCAAAGGCGCTGGACCGCTCACCTTGCGGCTGGCAGCCCAGTACCTTCTTCACGCCGCCTGCCCGGTTCCGGCGGGGATCATCAAGGCGGTGGAGGTGGCGGCGGGGCTGGCTCTGCCGGCTGATGTCACAATCAAGATGTCAGAGGATGAACATGGAGCTTTATCAAATTGACTTCGAGCCGGTGGGTCGGCGGGGAAAATGCCCGGCTGACCAATCGCTTTTGGAAGCAGCGCGCCAACTGGGCGTGGAACTGGTCAGCCTGTGTGGGGGCGAGGGAGCCTGCGGCCGCTGCAAGGTACAGGTCCTGGCCGGGCGCGTCTCAGAACCGACCTCCAGTGAGCAGGAAGCCCTTCCCTCGGAGGAACTGGAGGATGGCTACCGCCTGGCCTGCCAGACCTACCCGCTGAGCGGCTGCAGATTACGCATCCCGCCCGAGTCGCTTACCACTCCGCAGCGCACCCAGGTGGAGGGGCTGGAGGTCATGGTTCGCCCGGAGCCGCCCGTCCGCGCCTACCATGTGCGACTACCGCCTCCATCCCTCTCGGACCTGCGTGCCGACGCCGAGCGCCTGCGGGAAGCGCTGGAGCAGCAGCATGGAGTAGATTGCCGTACCATTGACATCGAGGTGCTGCGTGACCTCTCCCCTCGGCTGCGGTCCTGGGATTGGGAGGCTCGGGCTTCGGTGCGGGGCGAGGAAGTGGTGGGCCTCGGCCCCTGGCCCAGCCGCCAACTGGGGCTGGCCGTTGACCTGGGGACTACCAAGATCGCTGGGTATCTGATGGATCTGGAAGATGGTCAGACGCTGGCTGCCCAGGGAATCATGAATCCCCAGATTGCCTACGGGGAGGATATCGTGTCTCGCATCGCCCGCACGAGGGAGGCGCCAGCCGAAGCAGTACGGCTGCAGGAACTGGCTGTGGAGGCGCTGAACGAATTAGCCGCTGATCTATGTGCCGAGGTTGAAGCCGAGCCGGAGGAGATCGTCGAGGCGGTGGTGGTGGGCAACACTGCCATGCACCACCTCTTTTTACGCTTGCCGGTGGAGCAACTGGCTCTCTCCCCGTATGTGCCCGCGGTCAAGGAGGCCCTGGACGTCAAGGCTCGCGACGTAGGGCTGCGCATCGCGCCAGGGGCCTACGTGCACCTGTTGCCCAACATCGCCGGCTTTGTGGGCGCCGACCACGTGGCGATGTTGCTGGCCACGGAGGTCTGGCAGGCTGAAGGGGTGGTGCTGGCGCTGGACATCGGCACCAACACCGAGGTCTGCCTGGTGAGCGACGGTGAGATGACCAGCGTCTCCTGCGCCTCCGGCCCTGCCTTCGAGGGGGCCCACATCAAGCACGGCATGCGGGCCGCCAGTGGAGCCATAGAACGTTTGCG
>CAYPOY010000119.1:2302-13958 GCA_964412395.1 uncultured Anaerolineales bacterium
GCTGGTGGATGAGCGGGTCGAATACCAGACCATCGGTGGAGCGCCGCCGGTTGGCCTCTGTGGGTCAGGCATCCTGGATGGCCTGGCTCAGCTCTATCTGGCCGGGGTGGTGGGCGCCAATGGAAGGATGGGGGTTGATCACCCGCGAGTGCGTGTCCGCGAGGGAAAACGCGAGTTCGTTCTGGTCAGCGAGACAGAAGGAAATGGACGACCGGCGATTACCATCACCCAGCACGATGTGCGGGAGTTGCAACTGGCCAAGGGAGCCATACGCACCGGCATCCAGGTGCTCCTGGAGGCGAAGTGCCACTCCGATGAGGAGATCGAGCAGGTGATCATTGCCGGCGCTTTCGGCACGTATATAGACGTGGCCAGTGCGGTGACCATCGGCATGCTGCCGCCGCTGCCATTAGATCGCTTCCGGCAGGTGGGAAACGCCGCTGGCATGGGAGCCAAGCTGGCGCTCATCTCCCGCAGCAAGCGGGCCGAGGCCCAGGCCATAGCCCGTCGGGTCGGCTATATTGAGTTGGCTACAGCGCCTCGCTTTGTGCAAATCTTTGCTCAAGCGAACTACATCGGATAGCGAGTTATCGCCAATGACGTTATCTCGAGCGAATCTGGAACCCATACGGCGCAACATCGTCGGTCTGGACGATTAGGTCGTTTTAAGGCGGTTTTCTGGCCCAAGACGCCCCCAAGACGGGGGCTGTGAGCCGTGGAAAATAGTTTTGTACCGGATACTGGACTAGCCAGGCCCATTCCGCTGCACTTGGACCGCTTCCAGCAAGAAGGCATGATTATGACAGAAAAAGTGCTCCTTGCGTGGAGCGGTGGTAAAGATAGCGCTATGGCTCTTTATGAAATTCGAAAAAATCAAAGATATGAGATATTGGCGCTGATCACGACCGTAACGGAGGAGTACGATAGAATCAGTATGCACGGCGTCCGACGGATTCTGCTCGAGCGTCAGGCAGAATCGCTGGGCTTGCCTCTTCAGGAGATATTCATATCGAAGAATGAGTCTAGCGAAGAGTATGGGTCCAAAATGAGAGAAGTACTTGCCAAGTTTTATCAGGCTGGCGTCTCCTCTGTAGTCTTTGGAGATACCCTTTTGGAAGATGTAAGAGAATACCGCGAGGATAACCTATCGAAGATAGGGATGAAGGGGCTCTTCCCCTTATGGAAACGGGATACTTCCAATCTTGTCAAAACATCTATAAATTTGGGCTTCAAAGCTGTTGTTACCTGTGTTGACTCAAAGGTTCTCGATAAGAGATTCGTTGGAAGGCTAATTGACAAGCGTTTCTTGGCTGAGCTCCCTCCCACGGTTGACCCGTGTGGGGAAAACGGAGAGTATCATTCATTTGTGTTTGATGGGCCGATATTCAATGAGAGGATACTATATATCCTCGGGGAAGTCGTCTTAAGGGATTCGTTTTACTTTTGTGATTTGATCCCTGTTGACAGGAGCGTGTCTTGAAAGGAGATTGATTAGTGGAAACCAGGGTGTCAAGTGTGGCGAAAGAGGTAATCATCGGTGATGAGCAACCAACGGTGCTCATCGGCGAGCGCATAAACCCCACTGGAAAGAAAAGGCTGGCCGCAGCATTGCAGGCCGGCGACCTGGGTCTCGTGCGCGAGGAGGCCCTGGCTCAGGTACAGGCTGGGGCGGACATCCTTGACGTAAACGTCGGTGTGCTCGGCGTAGACCAGGTGGCTCTGCTTCCCCAGACCGTGCAGGCGGTGATGGATACTGTAGACGTACCCCTATGCCTCGACAGCGACAACCCCAAGGCCCTGGAGGCGGCCCTCAAGATCTACCGGGGCAAGCCAATCATCAACTCGGTCACCGGCCAGCAGCGCTCACTGGAGGAGGTTTTGCCTCTGGTCAAGGAATACGGGGCGGCGGTCATCGGCCTGACGATGGACGATGAAGGCATCCCAGAGGAAGCAGATCGGCGGGTGAGCATTGCCCGCAAGATCGTGGGGCAGGCCGAGGCGTTGGGCATCCCCCGCGAGGACATTATCGTTGATTGCCTGACTCTGACAGTGGGAGCGGATAGCACGGCTGGCCTGCTGACGATCGAATCTATCCGCAGGGTTAAGACCGAACTGGGAGTGAACCTGGCTTTGGGGGCCAGCAATGTCTCTTTCGGCCTGCCCGACCGCGATCTGCTCAACAGCGTCTTCCTTACCATCGCCATCGCCGCGGGGGTGACCTGCCCCATCGTGGATGTAGCCAAGGTGCGTCCAATTGTTCTGGCTGCGGACCTGGCCTTGGGCCGCGACAGGTACGCGATGCGTTACACCGAAGCCTACCGGCAACGCCAGAAGCGTTGAAGTAGGGCGCGGTTACCGCGCCCCTACGGGGGTTCTCAGGCCCTGCTAGAAGCTGCCAAGGAGACTTTGAATTGCGAGCGATCGGTTAGGAAATTGGAGGAGAGTTGGCCATTTTGTTGTCTAGACAACAGACTTGAGCATAATAGGGTGGTAGAATGAAACGCAGTGGCTCGTATGTGGTCAAGCAGTCACCGTATGGGTACGAAAAGCCGGTTAGATCAGGTATCAGAATAAGGAGGAAAAGAAAATGAAAGAGATGACACCAAGGGAAAGAGTTTATGCGGCTGTTAACTTTGAAGAGCCTGACCGGGTCCCAATAGGTTTCGCTGGGATGTCTTGTGCAGGCATGCTCGAGTGTCCGCCGAGCGCACGTGTATGCTCAGAGTTATACAAGTATCTAGGCTTAGAGGACGCCGAACCACCTGTGATAGGACCGGTGTTTAATATGGTATTAAACCATGATGAGCAGGCACTGGTAAGATTGCACGCTGATATGCGGGTTGTATACGCAGATCCTCCGGCCTGGATTACTGAGCCTGATGGGACCACAACCTGGCCATGGTGGATGGGTATGAGAGGAAAAAAGCTGGGTGGTCTTTACGATAACCCCTTCGAGTGGCCAATGAAAGATATGACCACTGAGAAGGATATAGATGAATATCCGTGGCCAGATACTTCAGTCAATATTGCCACAGAAAGTGCAGTGGAGAAGGCGAGGTATCTTCACGAGGAGACAGATTATTTTGTGGTTGGCGATACCTTTTATGATCTGTTTCCTTTCAACGGATATGGCTATCTCAGCGGTATGGAGAAATGGTTATCGGACCTGAAGGTGCGCCCCAAATTCTACCATAAATTGGCCGAGAAAATGCTTGAGTATACTCTGGTGTTCGATGCGCAGTTCTATAAGGCTGTTGGGCAGTACGTAGATGCGGCGGTCTTTTATGACGATTTAGGGACGCAGGAAGGGCTTCTTATGTCTCCGAAGGATTATAAAGAGTTCTATAGTCCTTACAGTGCGGAGATCATAAAAAACATCAGGAAGTATATCCGTCCGGAGGCAAAGATCCTTCGCCATAGTTGTGGATCAGTCTATGAGGCAATCCCTGATCTTATAGAGATCGGGGTGGATATCCTGGATCCTATTCAGCCCCTGGGATGGCACATGGAGCCTTGGCGCTTGAAAAAGGAGTTTGGCGGTAAAATAGCCTTCATGGGAGGTTTTGACATACAGAAATTACTGCCTCTTGGAACTATTGAGGAGATCAGAGAAGGGGTGAAAAAATTGATTGCAACGTATGCCCCTGGTGGAGGATACATCTTCACTACGAGCCACAACGTTGAGCCGGACACCCCGGCTGAGAACACCGTAGCCATGTATGATGCCGCATATGAATATGGTAAATACCCAGTTTCTGAGCTCACCGGGGAAGGTTACGTGGATTACATTAGAGGTCTGGATCTAAAGGGACGGGAACTGGGCCCCCCAGAAGCAATGCTATATTAGGTCCAGGGGGCCGCTCAGTTTGCTGGTTGATCTCACAATCCTATGAGGCTCTAAGGAGGAGCAAGATGACGGCAAAAGTAGAAGAGCAGATTACTAAAGCAGTCGTTGAAGGAGATATCGAGGGGGCTAAAGAGTTGACTAAGCAGGCTCTGGAGCAAAAGGTGGGTGTGCCAGAGCTACTAGGCGCAATGAAGGCTGGGATGAGGATAGTGGGTGACAGATACTCAACCGGTGAATTTTACATACCTGAGATGCTTGTTGGTGCAATGGCAATGGAAGCAGGTATGGAATTACTGAAGCCTCTGCTTGCCAAATCGGGTGTTGAACCACCAGGGACAATAGTAGCGGGTAGTGTGGAGGGGGACATCCACAGTATCGGCAAGAACCTGGTATGCATGCACTATGAGGGAGCTGGATTCAAGGTGATAAATCTGGGAGAGGACGTATCCGCAGACAAGTTTATCGAGGCAGCCAAGGAAAATAAAGCGGATCTTGTGTCTATGACCGCCCTCATTAGCACGACCAGAGCAAATATGCCACGGATGGTGGAGGCTATAAGAGAGTCTGGTATTCCAGTGAAGGTGATGGTGGGAGGTGCGCCGCTGTCGCAGGGCTTTGCCGACGCGATCGGGGCTGATGGGTATGCACCCGATGGAGGTGGAGCCGCGAAGATGGCGCTAAAGCTCGTGGGAGCTGAGTAGTTTTGGAAGATGAGGTTGGCCTGGTACGACACAGCGGCTTCCTGCAGAAGCCGCTGTGTTTTTGCACCCGACAACTCTTGTCCACCCGGGTATTGTGTTGAAGCTCATAGGGCGCCCGGTTTTCGCCTACGCGCTGGCCGGAATCATTTGTCAGGAGCATGATGTCTATCATTCGTGATGTCTCTGTGACCCTGGATGCGGGGGAAGCGCTGCGTCGCCAGGGAATGGGCAAAATGAGCGACCGAACGGAGGTCCGACCACAGTTCATGGCCCTGTCGCATGAACTGCTGGCCGCCGTGGACCATCTTCACCTTTTGGAACCGACCATTGCTTATGAGTTACACCCGATAGCCGAGGTTCGCCACGACCTGCTGAAGCTGGAGGACGACACCATGCTGTATGGGCCTCTGCTTCCTTCGCTCCTGGCGTCGGCCAGGGAGCTGGCGGCAGCGGTCTGCACCATCGGACCTCGCCTGGAGGAAAAGGTGGCCGATTACTTCGCCCAAAGCGATCCACTACGGGCTATGCTATTGGACGGCATCGGCAGCGCGGCCGTGGATGTCCTGGTAGAGGAAGTTTGTCAGATCATCCGGCGCGAGGCAGCGTCCCGCGGCTATGCGTCCAGCAGCCCCCTCGCCCCAGGCATGCGGGGTTTTCCTATGTCCGAACAATGGCGACTGTTTCAACTGGTCCCCGCAGAGCAAATTGGGGTGCGCTTGACCTCCGCGGCAATGATGGTGCCCCGGAAGTCGGTCTCTATGGTCATCGGTCTGGGCCCAGCAATGCCGACCTGGACGCAGCTTGAAAAGTGTGATCACTGTAGCATGAAAGACACCTGCCGCTACAGAGTGTACGCCGGTGCTGGACACTGATCGCTTTGTCGCTTGCCAGGACGGCTGACCTGGGAAGGCGGTTCAATTGGTAAGAGCAGAGCCGGCTGACGCCGTCATCAAATCGTCAACTGACGGATAACTCGGAGGATAAGCGTGAAGCTTTGTCGAATTGATTTCGAGCCAGTGGGCCGGCGAGGACAATGCCCGGCTGACCAATCGCTTTTGGACTGCGCACGCCAACTGGGCGTGGACCTGGTCAGCCTCTGTGGAGGCGAGGGAGCCTGCGGTCGCTGCAGGGTGCAAGTCCTGACCGGGCAAGTCTCGGAACCAACCTCTGGTGAGCGGGAAGCCCTTTCTTCCCGAGAGCTGGAGGATGGCTATCGCCTGGCCTGCCAGACCTACCCGCTGAGCGATTGCAAGCTGCGCGTGCCGCCAGAATCGCTGACTACACCGCAACGGACCCAGGTGGAGGGGCTGGAGGTCGCCGTTCGCCCGGAGCCGCCAGTCTGTGCCTACCAGGTGCAGCTACCACCTCCATCCCTGTCGGACCTGCGGGCAGACGCCGAGCGCCTGCTGGAGGCGCTGGAGCAGCAGCACCAGGTATGCTCCCGTACCATTGCTATTGAGGTCCTGCGAGACCTCTCCCCCCGGCTGCGATCCTGGGACTGGGAGGTACAGGCTTCGGTGCGCGGCGGCGAAGTGGTGGCCCTCGGCCCCTGGCCCAGCCGCCAACTGGGGCTGGCCGTTGACCTGGGGACCACCAAGGTCGCCGGTTATCTGGTGGATCTGGAGAGTGGTCAGACTTTAGCTGCACAGGGGATTATGAATCCCCAGATCGCCTATGGCGAGGATGTCGTGTCTCGCATCGCCTGCACAAGGGAGGCGCCGGCCGAGGCGGTACGGCTGCAGGAACTGGCTGTGGAGGCGCTGAACCAGTTGGCCGTTGATCTATGTGCCGGGGTTGACACCGAGCCGGAGGAGATCGTCGAGGTGGTGGTGGTGGGCAATACTGCCATGCACCATCTCTTTCTGCGCTTGCCGGTGGAGCAACTGGGTCTCTCCCCGTATGTGCCCGCAGTCAAGGATGCGCTGGACATCAAGGCCCGCGACGTAGGGTTGCGCATCGCGCCGGGGGCTTACGTGCACCTGTTGCCCAACATCGCCGGATTTGTGGGCGCCGACCACGTGGCGATGTTGCTGGCTACGGAGGCCTGGCAGGCTGAAGGGGTGGTGCTGGCGCTGGATATCGGCACCAACACCGAGGTCTGCCTGGTGAGCGATGGTGAGATGACCAGCGTCTCCTGCGCCTCCGGCCCCGCCTTCGAGGGGGCCCACATCAAGTACGGCATGCGGGCCGCCGATGGGGCCATAGAACACTTGCGGCTGGTGGATGAGCGGGTCGAATACCAGACCATCGGTGGAGCGCCGCCGGTTGGCATCTGCGGCTCTGGCATCCTGGACGCTATGGCCCAGCTTTATCTGGCCGAGGTGCTGGGCGCCAATGGAAGGATGGGTGCTGATCATCCGCGAGTACGCACTGATCAGGGACAACGGGAGTTCGTTCTGGTCAGCGAGGAGGAGCGGGATGGGGATTCAGCCATCACCATCACCCAGCATGATGTGCGGGAGCTACAATCGGCCAAGGGAGCCATACGAGCCGGCATCCGGGTGCTCCTGGAGGCGAAGGGCCACTCCGAGGAGGATATTGAGCAGGTGATCATCGCTGGAGCCTTCGGCACATACATAGACGTGGCCAGCGCGGTGACTATAGGCATGTTACCGCCGCTGCCCCTGGACCGCTTCCGGCAAGTGGGAAACGCTGCTGGTATGGGCGCCAGGCTGGCCCTCATCTCCCGCAGCAAGCGGGCCAAGGCGCAGACCATAGCCCGCCGGGCCAGCTATATCGAATTGGCTACAGTGCCTCGCTTTGAGCAGATTCTCGTTCAAGCGCTGTCTATAGGATGACATACGATACGGGGAGGTTGATCACATGGAAACCAGAGTCTCAAGTGTAACGAAAGAGGTAATCATCGGTGGTGAGCGGCCCGCAGTGCTCATCGGCGAGCGCATAAACCCCACCGGAAAGAAAAAGCTGGCGGCAGCATTACAGGTCGGCGACCTGGAGCTTGTGCGCAAGGAGGCCCTGGCTCAGGTGCAGGCTGGGGCGGACATCCTCGATGTAAACGTCGGTGCGGCTGGCGTGGACGAGGTGGCTCTGCTTCCCCAGGCCGTGCAGGCGGTGATGGAGGTGGTAGATGTGCCCCTGTGTATAGATAGCAGTAGCCCCAAAGCCTTGGAGGCAGCTTTGAAGGTGTACCAGGGCAAGCCTCTCATCAACTCAGTCACCGGCGAGGAGCGCTCCCTGGAGGGGGTTTTGCCCCTGGTCGAGGAATACGGGGCAGCGGTCATTGGCCTGACGATGGATGGCGAAGGCATCCCCCAGGACCCTGATCGGCGGGTGGACATTGCCCGCAAGATCGTGGAGCGGGCCGAGGCGCTGTGCATCCCCCGCGAGAACCTCGTCATTGATTGCCTGGCCCTGATGGTGGGAACGGATAGCAAAGCTGGCCTGGTGACCCTCGAAGCCATCCGCAAAGTCAAGGCCGAGCTAGGAGTGAACCTCACCTTGGGGGCCAGCAATATCTCTTTCGGCCTGCCCGACCGTGATCTGTTCAACTGTGCCTTTCTGGCCATCGCCATCGCCGCAGGGGTGAACTGTCCCATCGTGGATGTGGCTAAGGTACGCCCGACTGTCCTGGCCACTGACCTGGTCCTGGGCCGCGATCAGTATGCGATGCGTTACATCAAAGCCTACAGGCAACGCCAGGAACGTTGAAAACGCGGCGAGCGGAGGGTCAAACGGGGAGCGGCCTTGAAGTTATAAAAAATTCTGCCAATTGGCAAATCGCAAACTGGGGAGGGAAATGCGGGATGGTGGTTACATTGGGGATTGATACGGGCGGGACGTATACCGACGCCGTGCTGGTAGATCACGCCACGGGGAAGGTGCTGGCGGCAGCCAAGGCGCTGACCACGCGGCACGACCTATCCGTCGGTATCGGAGAAGCTGTGGCAGCCGTGTTTGCCATTGGACAAAAGTCTCCAATGGTCCTGTCACCTGGCGACGTGGGCCTGGTAGGGCTCTCGACTACGTTGGCGACCAATGCCATCGCCGAGGGGCAGGGCGGCCCGGTCTGCTTGCTGCTCATCGGCTACGATCCGGAGTTGATGCAGCAGTACGGCTTCCAGCGTGAGCTCGTCACCGAGGACGTCGTTTACCTTTGCGGCGGACACGACGTGTTGGGCAACGAGGTCGCGCCGCTGGACGAGGATGCAGCGCGGAAGGCTGTCCTGGCCCGGCGCGGTAAGGTCGAGGCCTTTGCGGTGTCCGGATACTTCAGCGTGCGCAATCCCGCGCATGAGCTGCGGGTGCGGGCACTGGTCAATGAATTGACTGGTCTGCCCGTCACCTGTGGGCACGAGCTGACCACTCGCATCAACGCCGTGAGGCGGGCGACGACGGTGGCCCTAAACGCCTGCCTGATCCCGCTGCTGCGGGAGCTGATCGCCGCCGTACGTCAGACGCTGGACCAGCAGGGCATCGCCGCCCCGCTGATGGTCGTCCAGGAGGACGGCTCACTGGTGCGGGCCGAGTTGGCCATGCAACGCCCCATCGAGACCATCCTCTCCGGACCGGCGGCCAGTGCCGTGGGCGCCTGGCATCTGGCCGGGCGACGTGACGTGTGGGTAGTAGATGTGGGCGGCACGACCACCGACATCGTCGCGCTGCGCGACGGCCAGCCTCGCCTTAATCCGGAGGGGGCGCGAGTCGGCGGTTGGCGGACGATGGTCGAGGCGGTAGATGTCCATACGGCGGGGCTGGGTGGCGATAGCCACGTGCGCTTCGACTCTGAGGGGCGGCTTCTCATCGGCCCCCGGCGCGTTGTGCCCCTCTGCCTGCTGGCAAACGACTATCCTGGAATACTAGAGGAGCTTCGCCGCCAGGCTGCAACGCAACAGGGGGAGGGTGGGACTACTCAGTTTGTGGTGCCGTGTCGACGGCCCATCAGTTGGCTCTCGGACGAGGACAGGGCGTTGCTGCGCCGCCTGGAGGCAGGACCGCGGTTGCTGGCGTTACTCGCCCGTGAGATGCCCTACGACTGGCTGCTCTGGCGGCGGATTGAGGAGCTGGAGGCGCGGCGCGCGGTGCAGCGGGCCGGCTTCACGCCGACGGATGCGCTGCATGTTCTGGGGCGCTTCGAGTGCTGGAACGTGGAGGCGTCGCGGCTGGGTGCGGAGCTGCTGGCCGCGCATGCGGGCTTGCCGGTGGAGACCTTCTGCGAGCAGGTGGTGCAGGGGGTGTCGGACCGGGTGGCGACGGAATTGGTGAGCAAGGTACTGGGGGACGATGTCGGCCTGCCCGATTGGGAAAGGGAGCCCTCGGCGGCGGCATTGCTGGGCCGGGCACTTGACGACACGCAGGATGGGGACCTGAACTGCGAGCTGACGCTGCTGCGGCCATTGGTGGCCATCGGCGCACCCGTGGAGGCCTACATGCCCCGCGTGGCCGAGCGGCTACACACGGAGTTGACCATCCCGCACCACGCGGAGGTGGCGAACGCGGTGGGGGCCGTGGTGGGCAGCGTCATCCAGCGGCTGCGGGTACTGATCGTCCCGCTGGACCTGGACAGGGGTGAGCGGTCCCGCCTGCACCTCCGCGTGCACCTGCCCGACGGCGTGCGCGATTTCGTGGGCCTGGAGCAGGCCGTGCGCTACGCGCAGCAGGTGATGTCCGCCCATGCCGAAGCGCTGGCTCGCCAGGCGGGCGCAGGACAGGTGGAGGTGCAGATGGCCCGAAGGGATCGCTGGGTGGGGGATTTCTACCTGGACACGGAGCTGATCTTCACGGCGGTGGGGCGGCCCAGCCTGGCCACCTGCGAGGGTTATGCTTGAAATCAAACAAGAGGAATATGGGGCAGCGTTAGTTGGCCTGACGATAACTGAAGCCTGCCGGCAACGCCAGAAGCGTTGGAGATACAGCGAGGAAAGGGGCGCTAGAGGCTGCCGAGGAGACCTTGAATTGCGAGCGAAAATCGCAGCATGTGAAACGGTCGGGGAGGAGCTAAGGAACCTAATCCCCGGCGATACACCCTGCAAGTTCCTGGAATTTGGCCTTCACTGCACGCCGGAGACACTCAACGCAACCCTGCAAAAGGAGATAGATGAAACCGGGGAGGACGTGGATACAATCCTGTTTGGCTACGGGATGTGCTCAAAGGGAGCCATCGGCCTGGAGGCGCGAAACTTCAGGCTGGTAATCCCCAGGGTGGATGACTGCATTGGGCTTTTCCTGGGTTCCAGAGCTGAGTATACAAGACAGTGTCTTAAGGCACCTGGCACCTTTTACCTGACTAAGGGATGGATAGAGTGCGGGGATGATCCCTATACGGAGTATCTGAAGATGAGGGAAAGATACGGCGACGAAAAAGCCTACCGGCTTGAGAAAATGGTCATCGAAAACTATACCCGGTTGGCGTTGATTAACACGGGGAACTACAACCTGGCAAAATATCGGGAATACGCGAAAAAGGTGGCTGAATTCTTTGACTTGACATTTGAGGAGATCCCCGGTTCCAACGTGTTGATCAGGAAACTGATAGAAGGCGATTGGGATGAGAATTTTGTTATCGTTGAGCCTGGTGGAAAAGTGCGGTATGATATGTTCTTCGACGCCTTCTGAGTTACTGGAGTTTAGATAAATCGTCCCAACCAACCGACAGACCAGCTATCCCACCGCTCTTCCTCGGAACTCCCCCAGTCCTCCGTACCTGTGCCGCTTCATATAGTCCCGCAGTTCGTCGCACACCTCCCGAAAAACCTCCATCCCCCGATAGTAAACGGCCGAGCTGATGCCCACGGCGGTCGCGCCCACAAGGATCATCTCCACCACGTCCCGCCCGGTCGTCACCCCACCTACTGCCACGACCGGCACGTCCACCGCCCGGCATAGGTCGCGCACGCAGCGGACGGCGATCGGCCTGTCCCCCCTTGCCCAGAGGGCTATTACGTCTACTTGACAAAGGTCATTGAGCATGGTATGATTTTTTTGCACACGTTTGCAAACCCATCGCAAGCAATCCATCACACCGCATTGGGATCGCTTTTCTCTGAGCAGACAATTCACACGTGTGCAGGCAGGAGCACCCCCTATGCGCGTCTCGATCAAGGACATCGCCAAAGCGGCCAACGTTTCCCATTCGACCGTTTCCCGCGCC
>CAYPOY010000120.1:0-13924 GCA_964412395.1 uncultured Anaerolineales bacterium
CGGCGGCCAGTGCAAAGGATAGTCGTTTGAACATCGGTTGCCTCCTTAGATTTGTTGGATTGATCGTCCTATGCGGCGTGACTGGCATGGATATGGGTTTCCACCGCGCAAGCAGGTCCGCTTCCAACCGGGCGGCGAAATCCGGCCGGGGTTGGATCACTCCGGCCAATGCGCGCAACTGTTCGACCAGTCGCGCCTCGTGTTCGTCTTTCGGGTGGATGCTATTCTCGTTCATCGTCTAACCTCTCCCTTAGATCACGCAGCGCGCGATGGATCAGCGATTTGACCGCGACCTTGCTGCGATCCATCACCCGCGCCGTCTCGCTCAGGCTCAACTCGCCGAAGAAGTGCAGGGCCACGGCCTGCGCCCGGCCGCACGAAAGGGTTCGCACCGCGTGCGCCAGACACGTCACCTGCTCCGCGTGTTCGACCAACACTTCTGGCGGTGGGTCGGGACTGGGCCAATCGGCGACGTCGTCCAGGGGTACGGCCGGCTGGTGGCGAAAGTGATCCGCCAGACGGCACGCGGCGATGGTGAACAGCCAGCCGGCAAACGTCCCGCGTTCGCGGTAGCGTGGCAGTCCTTCCAGCGCGGCGACGAACGTCTGCGCCGTCAGGTCCTCGGCCTGCTGCACATCGCCGGTGCGGGCGTAGAAGTAGCGGTATACCGGCGTCAGGTAGCGACGATACAGGGCAGCCAAGGCTGCCTGGCCGCCCGTCGTCCCGGCCTGCCGCACCAGGTCCGCCTCGGATTGTTCGGCCAGTGTGTTAGCCTGGATAGAAATGAGTTGATTCTCCACAGGATAGCGCGCGCATCCCATCTATTGTATATATCGGGCAAAAGGCAAGGAGGGTAGCACCCCAAATTCTTCGACGAACATAGGAGATCAGACGCGCCTGCAGCGGAGATGGTCGGCGCGACTGGGGTGGAATTGCAGGAAGTAAGGGGGCCGTGCTGGCGCACCAGCACGGCCCCTCGCTTTTTCGCCAGTCCTCACGGCACACGGAAGCGGAAGACCCATGGCCCGCTCAGTCGCATCAGCTTATCTGGCTGCGCCGGATTCCTTTCGTATAACTCATCCACCATCAGTGTCCACAACCCCCGCTGGTCGTCCAGCAGGGGGT
Organism: uncultured Anaerolineales bacterium; assembly: GCA_964412395.1. GTDB lineage: Bacteria > Chloroflexota > Anaerolineae > B4-G1 > B4-G1 > CAYPOY01. Next base: position 1,126 of record CAYPOY010000120.1, read on the forward strand.
CGAGGAAGCTGTAGCGATTGCAGACCTCTTCTCCAACAATTCTTCTATCCGTGTTGATAGCGAAGCCATCGTGGTTTTGCCAATCTCCAGTGTCCAGGGTGGCAACACTCGCCCGCCAGCGGTCGCTATTTCCGTCCGGCGGGGTAAAGCACAAGATGGCCCGCGTCTCCGATGGAGTGACTACAACCCGCTCCAGCCTCATAGCAACCCCGGCCGCTTCAACCGTCTGCTGGACCTCAACGTCGCGGCCGGCGTCGAAGGGTACACTGAAGTCAAAGGTGAAGGGACCGGTGGCAGTCTCCATGGACACCAGGTCTATTAACAGATGCAAAGATAGCGTTGCAGGTGTGCCCTGTACAGCATCCGCCTCGAAAGAGGATACGCAGCCTATGGTTTTGATATAAATGTCCTGCGCCGCCTCCGCATAGGGGGGGAACTCAGGCTGCGCTGCCTCCGTACTGTGGGGGAAGACATTGCCTCTGTCATCGGTCAAGATTGTCTCGGGGAAGCCGTGCTTTTGAGCTGTGGGGCCGCTCACAGTGTAACCGACGATGATGCGGTTGGCGTCGGCGTAGACTCGCTGCAGGGTGACGGTAACGCCATCCACCGTCTGGCTCAGATTTACCTCCTGCCCCAGTCCTGCCTGCTCGATGTGCCGCAGGCCAGGTTCCACTCGGAAAGCACGGTTCCTGGCGGAACCTGCCCAACTTGCCCCAGCAAAGGCCAGTAACAAGACTAGGGCTAAGGAGGCCCAGCCCAGGCGGGTGGTGGGCACGACCCGCATCCACCAGGATGGACGCCGTTGGGGCTGAACCTGAGCCCGGATCGCCGGCCACAGATCCAGGCTGTCGGACACCCCCTGCTCAGCGATCTCCTGCAAGATTTGTGTGACTTGTTGCTCTTTCATCCGTCTACCTCCTGCTCATTTCTGTCGGGAGGCGAAGGGGGAAACTCACGGTGCGGCGATTGTCCCTCACTCCCTGCGCCCCGATCCCGACGCCGCTGGCCACAGGGGACGCAGCAGCCTCCGCAGCCGCTTCCGCGCCGCGTGCAGTCGCCATTTGACCGTGCCCGGCGGACATGCCAGTTCGCCGGCCATCTCGGCCTCGCTGAGGTCCAGATAGTAACGCAGGACAATCGCGGCCCGCTGCGCCGGCGGGAGGCTGCCCAGCGCCGTCCAGACGGCCTGGCGGGTCTCTGCCGCCTCCACCAGGTCCGCAGGGCCGGGATTCGGGTCGGCCAGGAGATCGGCCAGGGATGCTTCCTCTCCCCCAGCACCGGTCTCCAGAGAGATCTGGTGCTTGCCCCGGGTGGCGGCCTTGACGGCGTCGTTGGCCACGCTACGCAGGAACCAGGGGCCGAAGGACCGTCCGGCGTCGAACTGGCCGATGCGTTCGTAGGCTCGCAGGAAAGCGGCCTGTACGACGTCTTCGGCCAGCGCACGGTCACGGGTGATCAGGTAGGCGGTGCGCACTGCCTGCACCTGGTACCGGCGCACCAGCGCCTCCAGGCCACCGACGTCGCCCCGTTTCAGCCGGGCGATGGCCTCCTGTTCCTCCATTCGCCTCCTCTCGATGGGTATGACGAGGGCCCTCTACTTATACTATCCGTAAGCAGGGGAAAAGGTTTGGACGAATCTGGGTGAAAGAGCGGGAAAAGCAAGGGAAACGCAGTGTGCCGAAGCGCCGCGTCCCCCTTTTCCGCTTTCTTTTTTGCTGACGCTACTGCAAGTACTCGTCGCGCACGGCCTGAACCAGCACCTCGAAGGTGGCGCCGTCTTCGGTGTGACCGGCAAAGCGCCAAACCGGCTGCACGACGCGCAGGGATGGGTCGAGAGGCGGGCCGCCTGCGTAGGCGATGTCGGCTACCAGCACGGCGTAGTAGACCAGCTCCACCTGCTCGACGAAAGCCTTGCCGGGCAGGGGCGGCTCCTCCGGTCGTACCACCTGTACCGGCGCCCCGGTCGCCCGCTGGTGATCCTCCAGCCCGGTCATGCGGTCTACGTCGCCGCCCCAGCGGCTGCTGAGCTCCTCTATGACAGGATACCCGCCGCAGGTTTCCGGCCGCACCACGCCCTCCTGCAGCACCTGGTGGCCGCCAATCGCCTGGCGGTACCAGTCCAGGCCGTCAGGGTGGCGCAGCGAAGAGGCCAGGACGTAGCGCTCGCCCTCCCTGGCCTGGAACAGGGCCACCTCTCGCCCTTCCACGGTGGCAATCTCGATGGTCCCCAGCCAGGCCTGGACGCGCTGGTCGGGATAAGCCTTCTCGTAGTGTTCCACTTCGATCAGCGGCTGATCCCCTTCGACGACGTAGCGGCCCCACACGCGCACGCGCAGACGGTTGTACCGCTCGATGCTGGCCAGCCCCGGCCCGCCAAGACGTACCTCCCAGCCGGGCTCCGCGCTCAAGCCCATCTCGGCCAGCGTGACTTGCAGGGTGCGGCTCTCTCCGTCGGCGCTCTCGTAGATGGTGGCCGAGAGCTGCCCTTCCAGGCCCACCACCTGCTGCCCTGGCTCCAGTGGCGGCGTGGGCAAGACAGGAGGCGGGCTGTAGCCGCCACCGCTGGTCCCGGTCCGGCCGCCCGGTGGGGCAGTAGGCGTGGGCACCGGCCCGACCGGGACGACATTGCCGCTGGGGGCCTCGTCCATCGTCTCCGAGGGGGCCGGGATGACCAGCGCCTGTCCCACTCGCATCCTCTCTGGCTCCGTGAGGCCGTTGGCGCGCAGGATCGCCTCCGCCGTCACCCCGTACTGCCAGGCTATGCCCTGCAGCGTCTCCCCGGCTCGAATGGTGTGGGTGATGGGGCGGGGGGACGCCGGCTGGCCGGCTACAGTGGGCATCGGCGCCGGGGTGGCCGTGGCGTGCGTCTCTGGTGCGGGTGGAGGGGGCAGCGGGGTCTGAGGTACGGGCATCGTCGGTGTGATCGGTGGTTCTTCCACTTGCGCGACAGTGACTTCAGTTGTGGTGATGGTGCCGTGTAGACCGTCCGGTCCGGCGTCCGGCGGCGTCTGCAGGATCTGCCAGTCCAGCACCGGGTAGCCACCCTCCGTGCGTTCCGTCTCCTGGCCGTAGACACTGACGGCCAGGTCGTCGAGCAGGTCGTCGGGCGGGTTGGGCAGGACGAAGATCTCGCCATCCTCACGAAGCAGCAGGACCAGCTCATCTTTCACCTCGATGGTGCCGTGGAAGGGCTGGGAGAGTGGCTGCGAGATCACTTCCCAACCGGCCACGTCCAGGGCCAGGACTCCCGGCACCTCCTGGCGTGCCTGGCCCCACACGTGCAGGTTGCCTCCCTGCTGTTCGCTCAGGGCCTGGACGTCGCCGTACAACCGCAGGCCGTTCATCTCGACTAGTGGTAGTCCATCTCCCTCGGCGGGCAGGAAGCCGATGGGCGAGCCGTAGAGGTCGGCTCGCTGGCCGGGGCGGTACTGTGGCCGCCAGAACTTGAACGGGCCGGTAGCCGGGCCTGGTGCCTCACGCAGGATGGTGTATTGCGTCTCACCGCTCAGTTGGCCGGAGCGGAGTGCCTCCCAGGCATCCTGGACTGAGCGGATGGGGTATTCGCCGGCCGGCTCCAGCGTCAGCAGGGGGTATGAGACCGCCGCCACCCGGCCCTCGGGGGCCACGGTCACCCGCACGTCGGCGTTCCGCACCGGGTGACTGTCGGCCAGTTGCACGAAACGCACAGCGCTTCCTGGCGCATCTTCATCGGGCTCGACCCGGTAGGGGAAATCGAGCAGGCCGCGCGCCCGCAGAAAGTCCTCGGCGATGGCCGCTGTCTGTTCGAAAGGGAGCGCGGCAGTTGCATCCAACGTGACCTGCACACTCTTGTCTACGTAGAAGGCCCCGGCGCCACTGACCGTCACCTGGCGCGGACCATCAAAGACGGTGTATACCGTTGGTCCCTGGGCTGCTGGCGCGGCCGGGAGCGGTACACCTTCGGGGCTGACGCCAGGGCTGACGATGCTGACCCCGTGCATCGGCACCTGCTGCACGTAGACTGGTCCCTGCAGCCCAAAGCGTTCGGCCAGACGGCGGGCATCCTCGACCGTGGGCGGCTTCGGCTCCGGCCGTTGGGAAACGGGCACGCGGTCCGGGGCCGAGGGCAGCGTCGTGCTGAGCACGAACTCGGTGCCGGGAAAGATTCCGTCGCCGGTCGTCCTGGCGCCGCCCTGGGCGTAGGCGCTCAGCGCTGCCAGCGAGGGCAGGGGCGGCAGGTCCTGCTGGGGGTTCAGCAAGGGCAGGCCGAAGAGGATCAGCAGCGCCAGCGCGGCTGCGCCAGCCAGGGCGATAACTGCTCGTTTAAGCATCCTTTGCCTCCTCGTCGTGGTGGATTGGGTGAGATTTCGCCAGAAAGGCAAGGGGGCGGGCCGGCGATCTGGCTCCCCAGCGTGGCCCAGGTGCGTCTCCAGAGCGGCAGCGAAGGCCGGGTCGGGCTGAGTTGCTTCCGCCAAGGCTACCATCTCAGCGGCCAGGACGGCCTCCGCCGGAGGCAACCCGACCAGCGGTGGGGCCTCTTGTCCGGCCAGCCGCGCCGTCAGGAAAGCGTCCAGTTCTTCGGCTACCAGATGTTCATTTCGGTTCATCACTCTGCCTTCGTAGCGGGAGCCAGCCGCTCCCGCAGGTCGCGCATTGCCCGGTGCACCAGCATCCTGACTGCGGCCTCGCTTTTTCCCATCACCCGGCCCACCTCGGCCACGTTCAGTCCGCCGAAAACTCGCAGGGACAGGGCCTCGGCCCGGTCAAGCGACAGGCCGCGCAGTGCCCGGGTCACCCGCTCTAGCCGCAATCGTTGCTCGACTACCGCATCGGGCAGTGGGTTGGGGTCAGGGACGTGAGCGGCTGCCTCTATCGGCAACGTCGTCCGGCCCCGGCGAAAGTGGTCGGCGGCCTTGCGGCGGGCGATACCCAGCAGCCAGGCGGCGAAGTCCCCCTGGCCCCGGTAGCCAGCGATGCCCTCCAGCGCCGCCAGGAAGGTCTGCGCGGTCAGGTCCTGGGCGTCGTGGACGTCCCCGACCCGGACCAGCAGGTAGCGGTAGACGCGGTTCACGTGGCGGCGGTAGAGTGCGGCGAAGGCAGCGGGATTCTCTCCGACCTCCCGGGCCAGCGCCTCGTCGTCTCCAGTCAGTGCCGCAAGGTCGGGCTTGTCCTCAAGAACGTTGATCAAGCCATTGGTCATCCGGGTTGTCTTTCAGGGTAAATGGGCATGCGCCTGATACCCTTCCATATACATGTCGTTGCAGAGGGGCGATTTGTAACAGGGAAAAGTAGCCTGCAATTCGACTATCAGAGAGTCAGGCATCGTTACAGGTTGGCATCAGGGTCGGTTGGAAACAGCCAGAGGAAGGGGCTGGCGTAGGTGCAGGACGGGGGTCACAATCTGAAACAGCCACGTTGTCAGGTTGACTCCAAGCATTTCAGTTATTGACCTCCCAGTCTCCAGGTTAGTTTCCACGGCCCCTGCACGGCCACGGTGACGCCGTCCAGTTCGACGTGGTAGCGGCAAAGCTGACGTTGGCGATCATGCCCTTATTCACCTATCACGCAGAGAACGGCGTACCTGACAGTTCACCAATTACCAGCCTACTCATACCGCACTGCCTCCGCCGGGGGCACACGGGCAGCCTGGCGGGCGGGATACCACGCCGCCACTGCCCCCACCAACACCGGCACGCCCAGCGCGGGGAGCGTGACCCACCACGCCTGCGCGGGCAGCCCCCGATACAGCAGCCCGTAGGCCGCCAACCCAACCAGCCACCCCAACACCCCGCCAGCCAACCCTAGTAGCAGTCCCTCGCGCACGAAGAGGCCAGCCACCTGCCGGTCCCGCCAGCCCACCGCCTTCAACACCCCTATCTCCCGCCGCCGGGCCAGCACCTCATCAATCAACGCATCGGCGACGGCCAACGCCGCCACCCCCAGCACGACTCCTGCCATCCCATAGTGGTAGCCCTCGATGTGCAGCAACAGATACTCCCCCAGCAGCGTCCCGCTCAGGTAGCCCCGCGTCCCCAGCGTTGCCACGCCGAAGAGCGTCACCAGCCCTGCGGCCACCGCCACCGCGGCCAGCGCCAGTCCCGGCCGCGCCCGGCGGCGCCACAGCCCCCGCAGGACATACGTACCCAAGCCCGGCCGCCCAGGCGGCAGCGCCCCGCCCGTCACCTCGCCGCGCTGCAACATCGTAGCCGGCGGGGTGCGCGCCGCCAGCAGGGCCGGGACCACCGTCCCCACCAGGCACAGCCCCAGCCCCACCGGCAGGATCAGCGCCGCGTTGGCCAACGGCAGCCGCAACCCCAGGAGGGCCGCCACTCCCACCGCCAGCAGGAGCCCCAGCACGCCGGCAGCCAGCCCTACCAGCGCTGCATCGACCAGCAGCGAGCGGAACACGGTGGACGAGCGCCAACCCAGGGCCTTCTGCAGCGCCACCTCGCGCCGCCGTCCCAGCACGCTCATCAGCGCCGTGTTCAGGATGTAGAGGCTGCAGGCAACCAGCATCACGCCGAACAGCAACAGGTTGCCCCGCTTGACCTGGCGGCCGATGGTCAGGTTGACCCCCTTCTGAATCCACTGCTCCTCCACGTAGCCCAGCGGGGGGACGTCCTCGTAGCCGGGGATGTGCACCAGCACGGGGCGAGGGGAAGAGCCGACCACCACGTCCACCTGCAAGCCGGTGCGGGCCACGATCTCGGCGGCGATGGCCTCGATCCGCGCCTGGGCCTCAGGGCTGTAGCGGTCAATGCCCCCCACCCGCACCCGTACCGCGCTGATGGGGTCCACGGGGTTGAACAGTTTCGCCGCCTCCAGGGTGGTCAGCAGGAGCGGTGGGCGCTGGATGTAGCCCTCGGGGTTAAGCGTGGGGTGAACTTCGACCGGCGGCTCCACCGGCGTACCGCTCTCGTCGTAGCGCAGGATGACCAGGGGCGGGTAGTAGGTCTCCAAGCGAATCTCCGGGGTACGGGTGACCCCGGGCCCAGGCTCCTCGACAAAGCCCTGGGGCCTCACCTCCAGCACGGGGGTTGAGACGGCCCAGGGGACCTGGATTTCCACGTATTCGGTTGCCGCCGGCAGGGCCGCGTAGGGCAGGGGCGCGAACGTCGCCGATCTCAGACTCGTGCCGACCGTCCACGGATAGAGGATGACATTCCCCCGATAACGTGGCAACCACTGGTAGGTTTCCGCGTTGGAGTACTCGACGGTGCCGGTGCTTTCGACCGGGAGGGTGTCCAGATACACTGCTTTTCCGCGCGCCAACACCTCCTGGAAGGTATCCTCATCCGCTGGTAGATCAATACGCCACACATCCCCCCGCACCTCGGCCTGTACGTAGCTGTGGCTGTTGATCAGAATGGGGACGTGATAGTCGTGAACCATCGCTCCCATAGCCTCGAAGAAGTGGGTATCACCACGCGGCAGGTCTCGGGGCACGCCTTTGTCGGTGAAGTACGAGCGCTCCGTCACGACTCCGTCCAACCCCACGAGCGCTGCCTCCTGCTCGGGGTCAATCGCCGCCAGCAGGACGGGCAGCTCGTAGCAGAGGGGAGCTAGCAGACCGGCGGCCTCACGAAACCCCTCGGGTGAGGCAACCATCAAACCACGAGTGGAAAGGTCCACTCGTTCCTCCAACGAGAGAGGGATGCGTTCGGAGGGCAGGAACAGATACCGCCGCAGAGCCGCCTGGTGCTGCCGTAGGCCATCGTCCACGGCCAACGTGACGTCCACCCGATAGAAACCAGGCTCCTCAATGCGCGAGGCCTGATGCTCCAAGCCGAACCAGATGTCCATGTCGAAGTAGGAAAGCATGGCGATGGGTGCGGTCACCTCCACGCCGGGGATGTCCTTGATGGCCTCGTGCTGCTCAAAGGTGATGCCACCCGGGATGCCGCTGAGGTGGTTGGCCTGCACCAGGCCGTACTGCTCCTCAATGGCCGAGCGAGTGCCCGGCGGCCGGACCAGGACGTCGTAGGTCGTGCGCCAGTATTTGGCCAGGTCCTCGTCCACGACGACCCGGACCGTCTCGGCGGCGGAGGTCAGCAGGCCGAAGGCCCCGCTCACGACCAGCACGCCGAAGAGCAGCAACAGGCTGCGTATGCCGCGCCCGCGCAGAGAGCGCCAGGTGAAGGGAAACATAGATACCTCCCATACAACCAATCAAAGCTGAAGAACTCCTTCAGCTTAGGGGACAGAAAGGGCTCTCCAGCGCACTAAACTACCGCGAATCTCCAATGGACTCACCCTTACCACCAGTGGCACTCATCCCAGCAACACGGAGAAGGGCAGCGATCACACATCGCGGGGAAGGGTACCCAACAGCAGTGGTACCAAGTTCCCCATTGCCCCTGGTACTCGCAATGCTCTCCTGTATTGTAGCAATCGTAGTTGGAACATATCTCCTCAGACTCTATTCCACCCCCTCCACCACCGGACGCGGATGCTACGATGGGTGCAAAGGCCCCGACCGCCAGCAGGAACGAGGTCACCAACATCACAACCAGGATACCTGTCAGCCACTTCTGTCGCTTCATCGCTATTCACCTCCTTCTCCACTCGGATCTATTGGTCACGTCGACAGACACTTCGCCACCTCATTTATGCACACCACTACCTCCTTCCCTCACTCCTCGCTATCCGCTGCCAACGCCTCCAGTTGCTCCAACGTACCAGCGAAGCCCGGGTTAGCAATCCCCCCTTCCCCGTCTATCATATGGTATTCCGATTAGATGAACATTGCTTTTATCAAGACGCGCCTTGTTTGCCAGACATAAGACTGACTAGTCCTATGACGGCTAAGAAAGCCCCAGAATGAGCCAGGAGTGAGTCAGGCAACAAATAAGCAAACAGTCTCATTGGTTCCGATACTGAAAAGGCTGAATACGCAGTAACTGTGAGTGCTGGACATAAAGCAAGAAGCGATCCCACTATCAACAATATCGAAGCAACGAGTTTGCTCCTATCACCCCTAAAGATCACTAACCAAGATAGCCCTAACAAGGACCCGGCGATTAACAAATTCGCTCCAACCCATAGCCAATAATGTGGCATAAAACTGAGTGTCCGCGCTGCCATTTTCTTTTGCACTTCGAGCCAACGGTCGAGGCCGTAGGCTATGACTAATGTGCCCACCATCCCCGTCAGCGAGATTGCTTTTGCCAATATGTGCTTCTGTGTAATATTCATCTTCATCCCCTTCATTTGGCTTCAGGATTAAGGTTGTGTTTGGCCCCTAAATAACTGTGGTAGACCCCGTTTTCTACGGCGACGTGTCGGCCTAACAACGTCGTCTGGGCCTTTTCCTGTCCCTAAACACGCTATCCGCTACGCCCAGCCTCTACATGACCCCTATTCACCGCGCCCTGTCGCCGCCACTCACCGACTTTCCGACTAAGAAATATGGCTATCCATCGTAATTTGTGCGGCGGACTACTAAAGCATAGGTTTGATCACAGCTATGAGCCAAAAAAGTACAGTCCTTGTCAGGAATGCGAGGACTAGGGCAAGAAACCCCAAGACGGCATATAGATCCACGAATCGCTTTTCACCTCCCTTCCACTCTGATCTATTGGTCACGTCGACAGACACTTCGCCACCTCATTTATGTATATCACTACCTCCTTCCCTCACTCCTCGCTATCCGCTGCCAACGCCCCCAGTTGCTCCAGCGTACCGGCGAAACCCACGTTGGCGATCACACCCTTCCCATCAATGACGTAGAAGAAGGGCGTCCCCGGCACCTGGTAGTCCTTGAATACCCCGTCGTCCCAGGTCAGGACCGGAAAGTCGAATCCTTGTTCCTCCATCAATTGCCGGTTCTCCTCCACCGTACCGTGGGAGATCATTACCATCTGCATGTCCTCCTCGCGCTCGCTGCAGGTCTCCAGATGCGGCCATACCTCGGCGCAGGCCGGGCACTTCATCAAGGAAAAGACCAGCAGCACCTTTTGCCCCGCAAAGTCACCCAGTGCAACCATCTGGCCCGTCGTGTCGGGCAGGGTGAAAGCAGGCGCTTCCGTCCCAATCTCCAACCCCTGCGGCCCCCTCATCGCCTGCAAGGGCTCCAGCGCCGCCAATACTTCGCGCTGCAACTGGTTCATACGGATGAACAGCCCCACGATGGCCACCATCAGCAGGATGACCACGCCCATCAACATCAGCAACAGTATCTGTGTCCTGGTCTCGTTCATTTTCCCTCCTTGCGCCCCAACCTGAGCCAAGCCAGAGGGCCTGCCCTGAGCCTGTCGAAGGACTCACCCAATGCCCAGGCGTACCCAAACGGCCTCCAGGCTGCGCTCCCCGCCCAGGCGGCTCTGATCTACGATGGCCCCGTCCTTGAGGAAGTAGACCCGATCGGCAAAGGCGGCGACGCGCGGGCTGTGCGTCACCAACACCACCGTGCGCCCCCTCTCGTCGCACACCCGCTGCAGCAGTTCCATCACTTCGTCGCCCGCCCGCGTGTCCAGGTTGCCCGTAGGCTCGTCTACCAGCATAACCTCCGGCTCGTTCACCAGCGCCCGCGCAATCGCCACCCGCTGCTGCTCCCCGCCCGAAAGTTGCGCGGGCAGGTGGCGTGCCCGCTCCGCCAGTCCTACCGCGTCCAACAACTCGCGCGCCCGTGCCTCCAGGTCGAACTTGCACTGACGGCGGTAGGGGATCAGCGGCAGCATCACGTTCTCCAGCGCCGAGAGGATCGGCACCAGGTTGAACAGTTGGAAAATGAAACCGATCTCCGCGCGGCGGAAATCGGCCAGCGCGTCACCCTGCAACGTGCTCACGTCCACCCCGCCCATGACTACCCGCCCGGCGGTGGGCTCGTCCAGCGTGCCGAGCAGGTTGAGCAGCGTGGACTTGCCGCCGCCCGAAGGCCCTACGACAGCCACGAACTCCCCGCGCTCAACCGAGAGGTCCACCCTGTTCAGCGCGCGCACCTCCGTCCCATCGGTGTAGACTTTGGTCAACCCCTCCGCCACAATCATGGTCTCTGTTTGTTCACTCACTGTGTCCCCCTTTTCGAGATGTCTCATCCGGCTGGCCCCGCTTGGGCGGACGCCCGCGTGGTCGGCTGACGTACCGGGGCGAGGGTATCTGGCGCAGTTCGTCCAGCCGGGCCTCGCACATGTCCACCCAACGCAGGTCAGCCTCCAGGTGCATGATGGCACCCTCCAGCAACAGCAGCCAGGGGAGTTCGTTCGCAGGATCGGCCTCGGTGCGCAAACGGGTCAACTCATGCATCTCGCCGAGCAGTTCTCGCCGCTGGGTTTGCAGCACATCGGCCGGCGGCACCGGGCCGGAGAAGAGGCTAAGCATTAGCTTGGCGTAGAAAGCATCGCGCAGGCGGTAATCGCGGGGTACCGGCTCGTTGTACCAGTGCTCCAGTTCCGCCTTCCCATCCTTGGTCAAGTCGTAGGGGGTGCGCTCCGCCGCTTCGCCCACGGATGCGACCTGGCGCACGACCAGGCCGTCCCGTTCCAGCCGCGAGAGCGTGCTGTAAATCTGGCCGGTGTTGATCGCCCAGTGGTCGCCCAGGGCGGCTTCCATCAACCCGTGCAGTTCGTAGCCGTAGGTGGGGGTATAGTCGAGCAGGGCTAACAGGGCGTGTTTGACGATCATGGCTCCTCCGCGAAATGTATACTGGCTATCTATTTCCTGCAATAAGTATATACCGAGTATGCAATTTTGTCAAGGAGGTAGAGTAGAGGGATTCAGCCGGCCTGCTCACGGTGCGCGCAGGCTCCAGGTCAGTTTCCACGGCCCTTGCACGGCCACAGCGACGCCGTCCAGTTCAACGTGGTAGCGGCCCGGCTGGACAACGCGGGTCTCCGGGCCCACCACGTCGAAGGCCAACATGGCCCGGTGCGTGGTGCTTCCTTCTTCCTCGGGGCCAGCGCTGCTGTGGGCAGTCCCCAGGTCAACGGCCCGCCCGTCCGGGGCGGTCACCGAGGCCAGCCGCAGGCCAAACAGCCAGCGGTCCCTCATCTGGGGTTTGAAGGGGGCTGAGGTAAGCGTCAATAGCGTCGTGCCGTTTAAATCCTCCAGGCGGGCCTCGGTAAAGTGCAGCCGGTAGCCCGCTATCTCCAACGGAACGTCCACGTCCCACGACTCGCTGGCCAACCAGGGCAAGTCAGGTCCGCCAAACGTCATCGTCAACCCACTCGGCACGGCGACGTCGAAGGCCACTGTGCCGGGCAGCGTCACCTCCACGGCCGGCGCGCGCAGCGTCAACCGGCGGGCCAATGGTCGTACCGGCTGGAAGGTGAGGGTTCCGGTGTCGAGCTCAGGCTCGCCGGGTGGCTGCCAATACACGTCCCAGGAGAGTTCGTACCGGCGACCGCGATCATCCTCCAGGGTGAGTTCGTGGCGGCTCGTCGCCGGGTTCCACGACAGGATCCGGCTGAGTGCCACACCAGGCGGCGGATCGTCCAGATCGACTGACACGGCTGTCAACCGGTCGGTCAGCACAACCTCATCCACGCGGACGGTGAGACTGTCCTGGGTCTGGCTCGCGTCCGCTGGGTGTAGCTTGACGGGGGCGAGGGTTTCTTGGCTGTCTTCATCAACTCCGGGTACTGTCCAGGTGATGTGCCACGGGCCACGGATGGACAGGCCGGCGCTCCAGACTCGTACCTGGATGGGGCCGGTGGGGATGGGCTGCCCTTCTCGCAGTTCCAGGCTGGTGCGCACGATGCGCGTGCGGAAGTCATAGCCGCCGGGGCCACTGCCGAAAGTCGCTGCCTCACTGTCGAGATGGATATCCTGCAGCGTGCGGCCCGCTTGCTCCGGCACGGGGTCAACGTCAAACTGCAGCAGC